>JAZRRX010000031.1:0-22952 GCA_045651165.1 Eubacteriales bacterium | reverse complement strand
CCTTTAGGTGTCATTCTCGAGCGTAATAATCTTTTGCGTCCGTCACTTCGTTCCGAGATCCTTCGCGGCGGTGTTTTTCTCGTCGTCATTCTCGAACGAAGTGAAGAATCTCGAGAAAAACACCTTGCTCGAGGATGACGCGCAATTCGCGCCCATACACTATATTGGTTATAAATTTGCTAATGTAGGGGTGGTCATCGGCCCCCGTTTCAAAGGCAAACTTTTAAACTCCCCCATAAACCCCAATTTAGTTAACAAATTTTTTACATACAAGGAGGTAAGAAAAATGAATTTTTCTTCGTTTTTAAACTCAAGACGCGAAAATTGTCGCGCGCTTGTGGCTGAACTCGGCAAGAGTTTTGCTTACGTTGGAATTTTGGGTTCTGACGTTAAATCAAGTGCAATTCGTGTCAATCGCAACACGTCCGATATTGGAGAGGGTGGAGCGGCAGAGTGCGGCTTCGTTGTTAAGATGCACAACGGACGCGCGTTCTTTGAATATTCTATTGACGACATCACAGGTGATATTCCCACTTTGGCAAATAAAATAGTTGAGGCAATTAAGGTTGAAGAATCGCTTATCGACAAAGAAATTAGCGTTAATGTTCCTGCGGACGAGCCGATGGTTAAATCCTTCTCTCGCGAGTGCGATTTTGACGATTTTTCTGACGAAGAATTGCTCACAAAATGCACCGAAATCAGAGATGAAATTCTTTCAAAGAGTGAAAAGCTCTTAAACGTAATCGTTGCGGTAATGCCATTTACAGTTTCAAAGCTTTTTATCTCTAAAAATCGCGAGCTTGACCAGTTCTATTCTTGGGTTAACGTTATGACCATGGCTGTTTATCGCGATGGCGAAAAGATGGTTATGGCAAGAGAGGGTACATATTCCAATCTTATGAAAGAGGCGCTTGACGAAATTCCCTCTCACATTCCTGCGCTCATAAATAAGTGCGAAAAACTTGCCAAAGCAAAGCCCATTGTTCCAGGTGTTTATGACGTCATCACAGACCCATCAATTTCGGGACTTATTGCTCACGAAGCATTTGGTCACGGTGTTGAAATGGACCAATTCGTTAAGGATAGAGCACTTGCTAAATACTACGTTGGCGACTATGTTGCAAGTCCCATTTGTAATATGAGAGATGGCGCTTCTGCCACATTCTCAACCGCATCATATTTCTTTGACGATGACGGCGTTTTGGCTCACGATACACAAATTATCAAGGATGGTATTCTTGTTGCAGGTATTTCTGACCTTGTTTCTGCAACTGAACTTGGCACAGAGCCAACAGGCAACGGCAGACGTCAGTCCTATAAGAGAAAAGCATACTCTCGTATGACAAACACATTCTTCTGCCCAGGTAACAACAAGCTTGAAGATATGATTGCTTCAATCAAGCACGGATATATGCTTTTTGAGACAAATAACGGTATGGAAGACCCCAAAAACTGGCAGATTCAATGCACAGCCGAATACGGAATTGAAATTGTTGACGGCAAACTTACAGACAACTATGTATCTCCTGTTGTTATGAGTGGTAGTGTTCCCGAATTGCTCAAATCAATCTCGATGGTTTCCGATGATTTCAAAATTATCGGTTCGGGCTCTTGTGGTAAGGGATACAAGGAATGGGTGCGCGTTTCTGACGGCGGACCTGCTTTGAAAGTGAGGGTGAAATTGGCATGACACAGAGAGTTATTAATATACTTAACAACACAAATGGCATCTCCGATTGGAGAGTCAATACAGTAAGAACGGAGTCAACAGAGCTTTTCTTCGTTCACAAAAATCTTGAAACCGTAAGAAGCACGGACACAACCGACATCAAGGTTTCGGTTTACGTTTTGCACGACGGAAAGCTTGGTGAGGCGACATTCTCGGTTTATTCTTCTTATGACGATGAAAAAATTGCAGAAGAAATCGAAAAGGCAAAGAAAAAGGCAAATATTATCGCAAATCAGCCATATTCTCTCCCTGAAAATGAGGTTGGAGAATACGTTTCCGATTCCAATTTTGCAAATTATCCGCCACACGAACTCGCGTCCCTTATTTCAAAGGCGTGCTTTGAGGCAGATAATGTTGAGGGAGGATCTATAAATGCGCTTGAAATCTTTGTTTACAAGGATATCGTTTCCGTTAAAAATAGCCGTGGCATCAACAAAACTCAAGTTAAATATCGCGCGATGGTTGAGGCGATTCCTACTTTCAATGGTGAAGAAAGCGTTGAACTTTATGAGCAATACAACTTCACTGAATTCGACCACGCGCTCGTTGTAGAAGAAATCGCAAAGAAAATGCACGAAGTTAAGGATAGATATGAAGCGAAAGCTCCCACAGAAAAGTTAAATTGCCACGTTATACTTGACGCGCCCGAGCTTGAATCTCTTATTGGCAGATTCATTGGCAATCTCAATTTCTCCGCGGTTTATCAGCACTCCAATGCATTTTCTGTTGGTGATGACATTCAAAAGGACGCAAAAGGCGACCGTCTTACACTCACTATGTGTGGCGCGGTGAAGGGAAGTGTTTCATCATCTGCATTTGACGGAGATGGTGTAACTCTTGTTGACCGCAAAATTATTGAGGACGGCAAGGCTATAGCTCTTTGGGGTGGCACAAGATTTGCTCAATATCTTGGTGAAAACGCAACAGGTAATCTCGGTTGCATATCCGTTGAGTGTGGAACACTCACAGACAAAGCAAAAACCAGCGCGCCCTATTTCCGTTGCGCTTCAATGTCGGGTCTTCAGGTTGATATTTACAACGATTATATCGGTGGTGAAGTTCGTCTTGGCTACTATTTTGATGGCGAGAGGGAAATTCCCGTAACAGGCATCTCGATTAGTGGAAAACTCAGCACAGCACTTGAAAATATGCGTCTTTCAAGTGAAGCTATCACTTATGAAAGCTATAATGGCCCTAAATGTGCGATTTTTGACGGCATTGAGATAGTTTAATATACAAAAAAGCACCTCTTTTGAGGTGCTTTTGATTTATAAATTGGGATTTATGAGGAAGTTAGTTTATGTGGATAGCAGGGGGCTTTTTTGAAAAGCCGCCCCCTGCACCCCCGAAAAACCTTAAGACCTATTTAAAATCAAATTTCGCGCAAATTGTGTTGTTACACAACACATAACGATTTTCTCGCCATTTTAACAGGCCGCTGGAAAATGTTTAATTTGCTACCTTTAATCATAGGCATATTGATATTTAAATCCCTGTGCTTTATCTAAGTAAATTTTAGAAAATTACTCCACTAAGGAGTGATTTTCGTAGTTTTGAAAGTATAATGCCATCCGTCATACTTGTATGTAAGGATGGTATTATGCTTTCTAAACCGATAATTCATTTTTTGAATTATCGAAAATTTACGAAGACACTCCATAAGCCAATGCGATTGTTTCGTCCACCTTTTCAAAGGTGGCGCCTGCGCGGCGTTAGCGCATCTTTACTTTGTAACTTCTCCCCGACAAACCAAATTTTAATAGCAAAAAGGAGAGCTCTAGCTCTCCTTTTATTTTCTCTCAAACCCATGCACAAAGCCATTCACATCGGCAGAGCAAACATCCCCACCAATAACCGTATTTCGATACACAAGAACGTTGACATAAACCTCGCCCTCATAATCGGGATAATTCTTTACCACATAAGTATAGCGCATAACAGTTTTCTTTCTGAATGACGCAAGGTCAAGCCCCTGTTTCCTTTGAATTTCGTTATAAGCTGCAAAAACCTTATCAAAATCCTTAGGAATTGTAACTTGCTGCTCTTTTATCGGTTGTGCTTCAACTTCCCAACCGAATTGCTTTAAGAAATTAATTCTATCGTCATTGTTTTTTATTTTCTCGTAATTATATGACGCATTAGCCCCAACCTGAGCCGTGTCATCATTCGTCACATATGTTGGAACAAAAGCAACAAGCGCAATAAGTGCAGTAAGGGCTAGGCAAATAACTGCAAAAAACTTTAATGTATTTGCACGCATTGAATAAATAAACATAAAATTTACCTCCAAGTAGATAGCTCTATGTGATTATATGCTTGTTTTTTTCATTTAATTCCAAGCCGCATAAAATAAAGCAGGCAATGACCCCAAAAATCTTTTTGCTCTCCACGGCTCTCCAACTATTCTCCAAAGCCACTCAAGATTTGCTCTTTGTATCAACCTTGGCGCGCGTATTTTGTTCCCTGCCCAAACATCTATTGCTCCACCAAGACAAGTAATTACTTTTATGTTTGAAAACTCACTTTTGTACCTATATATGAATTTTTCTTGTTTGGGAAATCCCATACATACAATCAAAATATCGGGGTTTGTACTTTGAATTTTTTTAACTACCTGACGTTCGGTTTCTTCGTTAAAATATCCGTTGTGAATGCCACAAATTTTTAGAGCGGGATGCTTTTCTATCAATCTTTGGGCAGCCTTTTTGGCAACTCCGTTTGCCCCTCCAAGCAAAAATACGCTCGCACCCTCTTTTTCGGCTAAAGCAATCAATCCCTCTCCAAAGTCTATGCCTGCCACCTTGTTTTTTATGGTAGTCCCCAAAAATCGAGATGCAAGCAAAACTCCTGCGCCATCTGGGAGCAAAACTGAAGCCGAGTTCAAAACGACCCTTGTTTCTTCACTTTTTCTTGCCCCCTCAAGCATCTCAAGATTGGGAGTAAAAAACACTCTCCCCTCTCCACCCAAAATACTAACTCTTGCAAGCTCTATGGCGCGCACCAAACTAATATCGTTAATCTCAAGTCCAAATAAATTTATTCTTTTTTGTAACATAAAACGTTTCTCCCGTTGACAAAATATGAAAAATATGCTATCATTATTTATTATGATAGGTAAGTGTGCGCTTTATTCACTTACATGGGGTGTTTTGCTCTGCCCTTGGGGTAAATTTAAGGCAATTCGTCCTTGCTTTATGGCGGTCATAAGGCAAAACATTTGAGAAAATGGCAAAGGATAAAAAATTAGTTGAACAAATTACATCAATGGACGTTGATTTCGCCCAGTGGTACACAGACGTGTGCAAAAAAGCCGAGCTTATGGATTATTCAAGCGTTAAAGGTTGCATGATTTTCCGTCCCTACGGCTATGCTATCTGGGAAAATATACAGAAAAACCTTGATGCTCGTTTCAAAGAACTCGGTCACGAAAACGTTTATATGCCCATGTTCATTCCCGAATCTCTATTGCAGAGAGAAAAGGATCACGTTGAAGGATTTGCTCCCGAATGTGCTTGGGTAACAATTGGTGGTCAGAACAAGCTCGCTGAAAGACTTGTTGTACGTCCCACATCAGAAACTCTTTTCTGTGAGCATTTTAAAAACGTAATTCATTCATACCGCGACCTTCCCAAGCTCTACAATCAGTGGTGCTCAGTTGTTCGTTGGGAAAAGACAACTCGTCCCTTCTTAAGAACAAGTGAATTCTTGTGGCAGGAAGGTCACACAATGCACGAAACAGCCGAGGAAGCAAGAGAAGAAACACTCACAATGCTTAAAGTTTATGAGGATTTCTATCGTGATGCTCTCGCTATTCCTGCTATCACAGGTAGAAAAACTGACAAAGAAAAGTTTGCAGGTGCGGAAGAAACATATACAATCGAACCTATGATGCACAACGGTGTTGCGCTTCAAGGTGGTACAACTCACTATTTCGGTGATGGCTTTGCAAAAGCATTTGATATCACATTCGCAGGCAGAGATAACACAATTAAATATCCTCATCAGACATCTTGGGGCGTTTCAACTCGTATGATTGGTGCTATCATTATGACTCATGGTGATGATAACGGTCTTATTCTTCCCCCTGCAATAGCTCCCATTCAGCTCGCAATCATCCCCGTTGCTCAGCACAAGGAAGGCGTTCTTGAAAGAGCGGATGAGCTTAAGCGTCAGCTTGCCAAGAAATTCAGAGTTAAGCTCGACGATAGCGACCAGTCAACTGGTTGGAAGTTCAGCCAGTATGAGATGAAGGGTGTTCCCGTTCGTCTTGAAATTGGTCCTAAGGATATCGAAAATAATTCTTGCGTACTCGTTAGCCGTGTAACAAGAGAAAAGAAATTCGTATCTCTTGACAATGTTGTAGAAGAAGTTGAAGCAATGCTCGAGCAGGTTCATGGTGAACTTTGTGATAGAGTTAGAAAGAACCTTGAAGAAAAGACTCACGTTGCAACTAATTTTGATGAATTCCTTGAAATCGCAGAAAACAAGCCCGGTTACATCAAAGCTATGTGGTGTGGTGAGGTTGAATGTGAAGACAAGATTAAGGACGTAACGGGTGGAGTTAAGTCCCGTTGCATTCCTTTCAACGAAGAAAAACTTTCAGACGTTTGCGCTTGCTGTGGCAAGCCTGCAAAGCATATGGTTGTTTGGGGCCGTCAGTATTAATTTAAAATTCAATAGGGAGTCCCTTTTTAGGACTCCCTATATTAAAAGTTAAAATCAAAAGAAAGGAGAAGCGCATGTTTCATTCACTTGGCAGATACATCAAAAACTCATTCGCGCGTTTTGATAAACGAGTGCTAATGTTTTCAATGCTCATCACATTTATGAGCTTGATAACCATCTTTGGTGCACGCGAAAATTTCGGCACAAGCAAACTCATAATGCAGCTTGCAATGACACTTGTTGGCATTTGCGCAATTATGGTTATAGTAAACATTGACTATAGAATATTTGTTGAACGTTATTCATTTATACTTCTAATGGTTTCGGTAGCGCTTCTTAGCATAACTCTTTTGTTTGGTGACACGGGTGCGAATGGTACTGAAACCACCAATAGAAGCTGGTTAACGATAATTAAAATTGGTAGTAAATCATTTCAAATTCAACCATCTGAATTTGTTAAAATAGCATTTATTATCAGTTTCTCAAAACATCTTTCAACCGTCAAGAAAAAAATCAACAAAATTAAGACGCTTATCCCGCTCGCAATCCACGCAGGACTTATAGTTGGCTTGATATTGCTTTCAGGCGACCTTGGTGTTGCACTTGTTTATATTGGAATAATTGCAATAATGCTTGCCTTTGCAGGTCTTAGTAAGTGGTATTTTGTTGGCGCAGGCATTGTTGTGGTGTTAGCATTCCCTTTCTTGTGGCCGTTTTTGAGTTCTTATCAGCAGAACAGAATTTTAATTGGCTTTCAACCCGAGCTTGACCCAACGGGATTTGGATTCCAACCCCTTCTCTCACTTGATGCAATAAGCGCAGGTGGAATTTTCGGGCGCGGAATGAATTCGGGCGGATATTATGAGGTGCTCCCCGCATCACACACAGACTTTATCTTCTCAACTTATTGTGAAATGTTTGGATTCGTAGGTGCAATACTCTTTTTGATTGTATTGCTCGCACTTGTTGTGAGAATTATCAACATAGCAAAGAGTTGCAAAGACGATTTCGGCTCATTTATCTGCATAGGCATTGCAGGAATGTTCATAGTTCAATCAATAATGAATCTTGGAATGTGCCTTGCTATGTTTCCTGTAATTGGTATTACTCTTCCCTTTATGAGTTATGGTGGTTCTTCAATGCTCGCACTATACATTTCAATGGGATTTGTCCATGCAATTAGTGCCCACGGAAAAGGTATTAAGAGAAGACACTCAACAAGAAAATAATAAAAAACTAAAACCCCGACAGACTGTCGGGGTTTAATTGTTATTTTATAGTTATATTAATCGTACCTGTGCTAGTTGATAAATCACAAACTCCTCCACTTGTCGTGTGAGGAACAGTAACTTTTCCTGTTTTTGTGCTAGTTAAAAAGATTTTGGAAGACAAGAGAGAACCCTGAATACTACCAGTAGTCGCGCTTGCATAAATTTCAGCACCATCACAACTATCAAATCTAATATTGCCAGTTGTTGCTTCAAGTGACATTTTACCTGTGGTAATAACATTGGTCAAATTAATATCTCCGGTTGAAATTTTAACATCAAGAGTATTTGTAGTTACATTATTTATGGAAACTTCACCCGTAGTATTGGTTATATTAATAGAATCAGTAGCTTGTGCGCTACAATGTATTTTTCCTGTTGTGCCGTTAATTGAAATCGATGCAAACGAAAAATCTGCAGGAACAGTTGTATTCCCCGTTGTCGTTTCTATTTTAAGGTTTGAGTATTCACCTGCAGGAAGATACACTATTACTTTTGGGGAATGAATTTCTCCAAGTCTGCCCACCCAGTTTCTAATATCTTCAACATCCACCAAAAGAGTAGTTCCATCTGTTGTAACATTGCAATTAACTTTTTTGTGTGTAACCGCAACAACTCTTATTTTGCCGTCAGTTGAAGGTTCAAAGGAAATGTGCGCTTCTTTATGAGCTGATACAGATATATTTTCAATAACACCCTCTATGTCGTGAGTTTTCGTGATATTGTGATTAGAAGTACAAGAAGCCGTACCAAGCACAATAGCGCAAAGAAATACAACTATGAAAGTTTTTAATATATAATTTATTAACTTCCTTTTCATATTTTTCTCCTTTACATCAGCTTCTTAAAGGTCTTGTCGATCCTATGTGATAAAGTGAATTAAGATATTCCATATCCTCTTTTGAAATACTAAAATCAACATCAAGATTTGCCTTGATTCTTTCCTCGTTCACCGATTTTGGAATGGGTAAAACACCATTTTCAACACAAAATCTTATACAAAGTTGTGCAACAGTAACCCCATATTTTTCTGCCAAAGGTATAAGCATTTTGTGATTTGTCATCTCCCCTGTTGCCAAAGGAGAATACGCCTCAACAAGAATACCATTTGCTTGACAATATTCGGTTATCTCGTTTTGAGTGTTACCAACAAAATATCTTATCTGATTAACCGCAGGAACAAATCCTGTGGCATCCACAATCGCCTTAATATCTTTAACGTGGAAGTTGGACACACCAATCGCGCGTACTTTTCCTGCGTTATAAAGCTCAATCATCGCGCGCCAAACAGCAATATTGCCCTCGGTACAATCAAGTCCAACATTACTCCACGGCCAAGGCGCGTGAATTAAATAAAGGTCAATGTAGTCAGTATCAAGATTTTTCAATGATGCTTCAAAATACTCTTTTGCGCCATCATATGTCTTGATATCTGCAGGCAATTTGGTTGTAATAAACACATCGGAACGTGAAAGTCCACTATCGGCAAGTGCTTTTGCTACGCTCGGCTCGTTGCCGTAAGCAAATGCTGTATCAATATGACGATATCCTGATTTTAAGGCATTAAGACAAGCCAAATAACCCTCTTCACCGTTTGCCACTTGCCATGTGCCCAATGCAATGGCAGGGATTTTTATGCCGTTATTTAAAGTAAAAATTTCGTTTCTAATCATAAATCACATTAAAAATGCCGCCGCACCAAGAAGACCTGCTCTGTTTTCAAGTTCTGCAATAAGAATAGGAACACGAGGACCTTTATCTCCTGCATATATTTCTTTATCAAAAATCTTCTGCAAGGGTTTGATAAGATTGTCGCCTTGAGCACATACTCCACCACCAAGAAGAATAACTTCAGGACGGAAAATGTTCGCATAGTTTACAAGTCCACAAGCAAGGTGCTCAATATAGGAATCAAGAACCTCTTTTGCATATGTATCAGTGGGAGCATAATCGAATACTGTCTTGCCATCAACGGCAGAGGTAGTACCAATTCCCCACATTTTAGAGTCGGGATGAGCTTCCATTGCTCTCTTTGTGTCGCGAATAAGCGCAGTAGCAGAACTATACGCTTCAAAACAACCTTTTCGTCCACAAGAGCATTGTTCTCCACCCTTAACGATAACGATATGTCCAAGCTCTGCGCCCGCACCCTTGTTGCCCTCAACGAGTTTGCCATCGATAACGATACCACCACCAACTCCTGTGCCAAGTGTAATCATAATTGCACTATTGTAATTGCGAGCTGCACCGAATTTAACCTCACCAAGAGCTGCAACGTTTGCATCATTTCCGATTTTAACCTTTATTCCGCCAAGAAGTTTTGAAAGTTCATCACAAATTCTGAAATTTTCCCAACCGAGATTGTTCGCGTAAACAACATTGCCTTCATTTGAGTCAATCATACCGGGAGAACCAATTCCAAGTCCTTCAACGTCAGAAATATCAATTCCCTGTCTGTCAAGAAGGTCTTTGGCAAGTTTTGCAATATTCGCAGCAACTCCCTTATCTCCTTTTTCTACTTCTGTGGGTGTTTTGTCAGAAATAAGAATTTCACCGTTTTCGTTTACAATTCCACCCTTGATAAAAGTTCCGCCAAGGTCTATTCCAATGTAGTATTTATTAGCCATAGCCATATTCTCCTTTATTATTTTAATTTTTCAAGCTTTGATGTGTGCGCTATAATAACAAGCTTCATACCATTATTTAATGGCATGGTGGGATCAAGATCAATCATAACTTCTTCCCCTTGCTTTATTGCGATTACATTTATACCGTATTTTTTTCTTAAATTAAGCTCAATAAAATTTTTTCCAACCCACTCTGATTTTATGTCAAGTTCAAGCAAAGATACATCTTCAGAAAGCTCAACAACATCAACAAACCCAGACGAAAGAATATTTTTTGCAAGTCGCACACCGGATTCTCTTTCAGGAATAACGATTTTATCCGCACCCACCTTTAAAAGAATTTTTGCCTGCATATTATCATAGCATTTTGCGATAACAGTTTTTACACCCATCTCCTTACAAAGCATAACCGCCATAACGTTTGCCTCAAGATTTGTTGCCATGGCAATTATTACAACATCAATGCTTGCAATACCCAGTTGACGAAGCACCTCCGGTTCGGTAATATCTGCACATTTGCAAAAAGGAATATCAGCAATTGCAGAATTAACAATATTTTCATCAAAGTCAACGGCAAGCACATCTGCGCCATTCTTTACAAGTTCTTTGGCAACCGCTAAGCCGTATCTTCCAAGGCCAAACACGGCATATGATTTATTTATACTCATAGTTATTCTCCTTATCCCACACTGACATCTTCAGTTGGATTTTTTATATTGTTTTCACTCTCTTTTTTATACGAAAATGCGATAGCTAACGATATAGGCCCTATTCTACCAAGATACATAGTACATATGATAATAATCTTCCCCCAAACGTTCAAAAACGGTGTAAGATTTCTTGTTAAACCCACAGTTGCGGTAGCGCTCACAGTTTCGTAAACGATGTCAAGAGCAGGCGCATCCATCACAGCCGAGAGCAAGAGAGTTGAAATAAACATAATTCCCAATGACATCATTGATACTGCAACCGCTTTTCTGGTTATCTGCTTTGATAATGAGCGATTAAAAATATTAACTTCATTTCTGTTTGTAATGACCGCATATGCAGTAACACAAAGTACAGCAATAGTTACGGTTTTTATTCCACCGGCAGTTCCTACGGGTGAACCTCCTATAAACATAAGAAACAATGAAAGCATTGCACTTCCATTTGTAAGATTTTCCTGTGGGATACTTGCAAAACCCGCAGTTCTTGTGGTTACTGATTGAAAAAATGACACTTGAATTTTGTCAAAAAGAGACATGTCAGCAATCGTTTTAGGGTTGAAATATTCAAAAGCAAATATCAACGCTGCGCCGCCCAAAAGAAGGATAAAGGTGCTGCAAAGCACTATTTTTGAATGTAAAGTCAGACGCTTAAAGCATTTGAATTTTTGAAGTTTAAAATCCTTAATTACTCTTAAAATATCCCACCAAACAATATATCCAAGACCACCTAAAATAATAAGTAAAGATGTTACAATATTGATAAGTGGATTGGTCGCATAATCACACAAACTATTCTCTGCCAAAATATCAATACCCGCATTACAAAATGCAGAAACAGAATTAAATATAGATATCCATATTCCTTTAGCACCAAATTGAGGAACGAAAACGGTCATATAAAGCAAAGCACCAACGCCCTCTACTACAAAAGTGCCAATTATAACTTTTTTAACAAATTTAGAAAGCCCCTCGAGTGAGTTGATGTTGAAGGCATCACTTATCAGTCGGCTATCCTTTAATTTCATTTTGCGATGTACGGCAAGAGTAATACCCGAAATGATCGTAATTATTCCCAAACCACCTATTTGTATAAGAACAAGTATAACAATTTGTCCAAAAACACTCCACGTGCTAACCGTAGGAAGTGTTACAAGACCCGTAACACAAGTTGAAGTCGTTGCGGTAAACAATGCGTCTATATAAGATACACCAACACCGCTCTTTGTACTTATTGGTAGAGCAAGTAAAAAACTGCCCACAAGAATAGCAAGCAAAAAGCTCAACAAAATAAGCTGTGTAGTGTTAAGCTGTATTCTTTTTTTCACTCCACCATCTCCTTTAAGATTTATTAATCGTAATAAGGTGTCATATCAACTGTTTCTTTGTTATAAATGGGTTGATATTTATCCTGATAATAATTTTCGTGAACAATATTTTCAATACCAAACTCGCCATCGGGAGTGAGTGTCAAAACCGTACAACCTCTTTGCAAACCCTTTTCGTCAATTCCCTTGTATGCGGAATAGTCAATACTGTATCCGTAAGAGAAAAGAACTCCCTTATAGTCAAGCACGAAATTGTTGAGGTGATCGTGTCCGAAGAACATCGCCTTTGTGTTTCCAAGTTCAAGCACCTTATTAAAGAGCTGCTGATTTTCAAGTCGAGATGAGAATACAACCTCATCACTCTGATTCTCCCCGTCCACACCGAAGAGCCATTTTACGTTTTCAGTATCCACTCTGCCATTTGCAACGTATTCATCGTATGCATTTTTGGTTTCAATAAGAGGAATGTGGAAGAACATAAGTGAACTTTGTGGATTGTAAAGATTAATCATTCTTTCATACCAATCAACCTGGTCCTGCTTTACACAATCATATTTCCAGAAGATTGAGTCAATAGTTCCACCAATAAGGCCTGTGTGAACGTAAGCGTGAGTATCAATCATAAAAAGTGATTTTGTAACTTCACCCGCGCTATTTTTGATGTTTATAATGTGATTTCCCTTGCCTGAAACGCCTTCAGGAGATTGCATGAACAAACATCTTTCAAGATTTTCGTTTGAATACATATTTGCAACCGCCTGACGTCTGTGATAGTTGAATGACTCATCATCGTGATTGCCAAATGTTACTGTCCAATAAACACCAAGATTTTCCATAAGACGAATAAACATCTGGTGTGCATATTTGTTATTTATAGTACCCGTATTGGGAATTGCAAACGAAATATCGCCCGTGATAATAACAAGGTCGGGTTTTTCTGTTGTTACCATAGTGGCAACGGCATTTATAGCCATTTTGTCCTGCTCTTTGTTGGCAAAACCACCAGTAATATGTATGTCAGTAAGGTGAAGCACCTTAAAATCCTCGTCAGTAGTAAAAAACCAGTTACCATACTCATCTTTTTGAGGTGCAGGTTGATTTTTTGGATCAACTTTAAATGTATCGATATATTCAACCATTTTGTCATAGTTGGACTCGTTGAGCAAATAACAAACCCCGCAAAGTGTGCCTATAACAAGCAACAAAATTATCAATCCAATAAGAACCTTATTCATAAGTTATCCGTCCTTTAAAAAATTGTGAGCAACATTACCCACTATACTTTATTTTATCACACTTTTAATATATTGTAAAGAGTTTTTTGTGTTAGTATCACTTGATTGTTGTGATTTGCGATGTAAAAACCCTGATAAAACGGAGTTTTTGCACCTGTTTTAATATAAAATAAATTTTTCGAAATTTTTTCAAAAAAAGTATTGACAAATTAAAACTCTTATGATAAAATAAACAAGTCGCAGATGTGCGGTAATATGGCGGGATAGCTCAGTTGGCTAGAGCAATCGGTTCATACCCGATAGGTCATGGGTTCAAGTCCAATTCCCGCTACCATTTCGGCCCGTTGGTCAAGCGGTTAAGACACGGCCCTTTCACGGCTGTAACATGGGTTCGATTCCCGTACGGGTCACCAAATGAAAATAGCTTGAACTTTTTTACCATTGGAAAAAGGTTCGGGCTTTTTTGTTTCTTAGAAGAAGTTAAGAAGTATTAAAAATAGCGGACGGAGTTTTCTCCGTCCGCCATTTTTTAGATATTTTAGGCAGATTAGAATTGTTTATTTTCAGTCGATTTGTAATATTTCTATCATAATACTGGAAATATTTTCAGATTTGTGATATAATAAACACCAATCAAGTGTATTAAGTGTCTAATTTGCGACATGTTAACAATACAGATGTATGATATAGATCTGTTATAACGAGCAATAGTGATTAATTCGAGGTTATATTAAATTATATGTAGGAGAATATAAATGACAAAAAAATCAAAGAAATATAAAGAAACCACAAAAACCACTGTATCCGCGCTGAGTAATCCTTTCTCTACTGGAGGCGGAGGAGTGGATTTTGAACATCGTGTTCAGGCCACATTCTTATTGGCATTGTTGGTAGAAGGTTTTTCACCTTTGCTAAATCTGCCGATAACATCGGTGCTTTTTCAAGCTAAAAGATCAGGATATGATACGGACGATATTGTTTTATTTTCGTCTTCTGATACATATTCTGCAAAATTAATATGTCAAATCAAGCATGGGATAACTATTACCGAAAATAATAAAACATTTAAGGATGTAATTGCTTCTGCTTGGAGTGATTTTAATAAACCTACATTTAATAGGCAAACTGATAAAATTGTATTAATTACAGGAGCAGTCGCAAAATCCAATACATTGCGCTTCATATATGATCAAGCAAATGGTGCGTTAGATGCAAATGATTTTATTAATAGAATATATAGTCCTGGATACTCTAATGATACCAATCGAGAAAAGCTGAATGCTATCAAATCTCTTTTGAAAAAGGCCCATAATGACCAGGATATTACTGATGAGCAACTGTGGGAATTCTGCAAGGTGTTTACAATTCTTGTTTTTGACTTGGATTATGAGAGTAGTGTAAATGAATTTCTCATTCACGCATTGATTGCTACAAATTGCAAGGATAACGCCATATCGGTGTGGGCTCAACTTGTTGATCATGCAGCGAGATGTGATAAAACGGCCGCTCATGTTTCATTAAATAACATTCCGGAGCATGTCAAGCAAAACTTTAAAAATTTATTGTCGATATCCGATTCTATGCCAGAACCTCTTGATTTTGAAATTGATTCTATCTGGGCAAAATTAGCTTTAATGGGATCTTGGAATGAAAAAAATGATTTTGATAAGAATTTAGTAGAGTCATTTTTAGGAAAAAGTTATTCAGAAATCCAAAAAATCATACAAGAGAATTCTTTGCAGCCAAACCCAAACGCTTCTTTTTCGCAGGGGTTATGGCACATCAACCATAGACGATCAATTGTCAAAATTTGTTCAAAATTTTATTTTGAAAACGATGTCAAGAAATTCTTTGAAATCTCCCAAGAGGTTCTTAAAGAAAAAGATAAACGAATTCAAGATAATGGAGATTTTAGTTTGTTAGTGCCAGAATCTGGACCATTTGTACATTCTGAAGCATTAAGAAATGGAATAATACAGGGCCTTGCGATGATTTGTAATCTGTCTGGAACACAATTGTCGTGTTCTGCAGAAACAATTAATTTTGAAGCTATAATGTTGATTCGCAATTTGTTCGATGAATCGAACAGTTCGACATGGATAAGTTTAGATTCACATCTGCCTACTGTTGCTGAAATTCACCCAACAGAATATTTATCTTGTTTGGAGAGACAAATTATTAATACCCCTCAAAATATAGAATCTTTATTTCCAAAGAATGGCGATAATTTGTTGTTTTCCAGAAATTTTATTTGCTCAATATTGTGGTCTTTGGAAGGCTTGGCGTGGGATGAAAAATATTTTGTGAAATGTATTAGAATATTAGGACAAATATCAAAATTAAAATTTGACAAAACCAATTCATCCAACACACCAATTAATTCTATCATAAGCATCATGCTTCCTTGGCATATACAGACTTTAGCAACTAAGGAAAAGCAGAAGAATGCAATTAAAGCATTACAACAAGAATGTCCGGATGTTGCTTGGATAGTAATCAAAGGATTACTTCCACATGCTACACGCACCACAGGAGGCACACATCAGCCGAGATACATTATTTCCAATTTGCCTAAAGAAGTAAGAACTTCCAATGAAGATATTTTAAGTTTGTATCAATATTATTCGCATGTAGCTTTAGGCTTGGCTAAAGCTGATTATTGTAAAATGGTTGATTTGTTATCATATTACGATGATATGGACCGTGATACAATCGTAGAGTATCTGTCTTTGATAACAGAACAGGCTGCAGGATGGGATGATTCAAAAAAATATCCATTTTGGAAGGAGCTTTCTAATCAAAAAGAATGGTTGGTTCATAATACTGAGGATGAATTGGACGACTTTATGATGAAGTTGTTAGAGTCTACTATTGAAAAAGTTGATCCTACTGACATTAGGTATATATATAGAAGATTGTATGAACCAGGATATTTTGACTATGATGATGAAGGCGAATTTCAAACAAAATGGCAAGCTAAACGAAAAAAACAAGAAACTGCAGTTTATGACATATATGTTTTGTACGGAATAGAGTCTGTAGTAGAATTCGCAAAAGAACTCAACAACGAAGGCTGGATTGCTCAAAACTTAGGTAAGCAACTAAGTGAAGAAGACATAAAATTGCTTTTAAAAATGTGTTATGAAACCAAGTTGAATAAGGAGTTTTTTGCATCAGTAATTTACGGATATATAATAACTAATGATTATGATGCGATAACTCAAATGGAATTGGAAACATATAGTTTGGATTATATCTCTTGGGTGCTTTCTTGTCTTCGTCCTTCTATGCGTTTATTTGAAATTGTCGAAGAATTGTTGAGTGAACAGAGCAATTTGTATTGGGATTCTATCATTATTCCGCGCTTTGGTTTGGATGATGATGTTGATTTGAACTATGTGTGGAAAAAGTTGGTTGAGCAAAAACGATATACTGCTGCTATTAATCTTTTTGGTATTACCGCTGAAAATTGTAGTATATCTCATGATAAGCTACAAGAAGTATTAACCCAAGCAGCAATTACTGAAAGCAACGATAGGTTGGACTCTGATGCTGTTAGAAATTTAATTGAACTATTACAGCTGTCGAGAAGCATAAGCATAGAAGCAATTTCTAATGTGGAACTTATATATTTATCTTGGCTTGATGAATATTCCAAAGTAAAGCCATTAGCCTTGAGATATCGATTAGCAAATGAACCAATGTTTTTCTGTGATTTGATAAGACTGTTCTACAAAAAAAGACATTCTGAAACACATGAAGAAAAAATATCCGAGCAGATGGCAAAAAGACTTTGGCAAATATTGCACAATTTCTGCGTAATTCCAGGAACAGACTGGGAGGGCAAATACAACGAAAACTGTTTTTGCCAATGGATTGATTATTGCAAGACTTGGGCTAAGGCAGAAGATCGAGAAGCTGTAGTGCAGCAAACTATCGGTAATGGCCTCTCATATGCACATAAACTCGAGAATGGTCTTATTGATGACTTTATTATGAGAGAACTCAATAAGATTGAAAATGAAGAAATGCGCCGGGGATATAGAATAGGTATTTTCAATCAGCGAGGAGTTAGGTGGATTGATCCCGAGGGAAAACCAGAATTCCAACTTGCCGAAAAATACAAAGATATGGCAGAATCTGCAGAATCTATAGGATATGCAAAATATGCAGAGATACTTCGTGTAATTTCAGATGATTATATCAGTGAAGCAAAACACCACATTAGAGAACATCAACTTCAGCAAGAACTTCACAAAAGAGAAAATGACGACTAAATTAATTGCGTAATAATAAACGTTGGCTATTTTTGAAGATAATAGAAACAACGGACGGAGACATCTCCGTCCGTTATTTCTTTTCGGAACATTCCGAGTAATCGTACGATTATGTTTTGTTATATATTAAATTATGATAGTTTTGTTTTAGGTGTTTTCATCTTAATTTTGTTTTATTGCTTTTCATTTTTGTTGCTTTCGTCGCTTGCTTGCCTTTCTTTTTGTGAGAGCAAATACTCTCTGCATATCGGCAGAAGGATGCGTGCAAGTGAATCAAGCTGATACTCAGAAATATCCAAATCAACGTTTTGGATATTCTTTGCCATAAAACAGTATTAACCTCCTTTCTTAAAGTAGTTCTATATATATTATGATAGATTTGCCTTGAATTCTGCAATTACCCCGAAAGCGATGCCAAATAGTGATCTGCAACTATGCTCTCACGGTTATGCCCGAGGGCGCGGGATGCTTCAAAAAGGGCTTTGCGGTCGTATGAAGTGCCTTTAAGATCTTTGCGACAATAATACGCAGAGCCCACGTCCCTGAAGCCCTTTAGAAGTGTTCTTTTACCGTTTATCGTGGTGTAATAGTCCTCGTTGCCTCTGATTAGCTTTCGCGAGCTTTTTGACGTGTAGCTTTTGATTATTTCATTCTTGTATATGATTAATCTCTCATTCTTAAACTCATCGAGAGAGCGTTTGTAATCGTTGTATATGCGTGCTGCATATTCTCCCCTATATGAATGTATATCCGCATTCTCACTTGGATTAGGAAAGATTTTATCTTTTCCTGCGTCATTACATAGTTTAAGTACAAGTTCTGTTTCTTCTTTGTTTCCTACTATAGGAGATATTCTTGTTCGTCCACCTTTGGTATTTTTTGTTATATGTAAAAAACACTTACCGTCTTTTTCTATAAGATCACTGCCTCTAATTTGAGAAAGCTCTCCTCTGCGGAGTCCTGTACATCTACAAAAAGTGATGAGGTCAGCATTATTCTTCTCGCTGAAGTTTTTATCGCGTTCTGCTGTGCCTCTGCTTCTTGTGATATTACTTCTTTTTCTTTGCGGTGTGTTAATTTCAAAATCTCTTGTACTGCAACCGTATAGCTTTGCCAAAGCGCACGCCTCAAGTTTTATCGTATATGGAGATTGCCCTCTGTCTATCTCTGCCTGTATCCATTTTTCAACGAATAATCTGCACTCTTCAAGAGTACGTACTTTGTGTCCGATTTTAGCATCCGCCGGTTGCTCCTTGCACCACTTGACGAAATAGCAACAGTGCTTCAAATATGCTTTATACGTCGACCACGAATATATTTTCTCCGTGTGAGCATTTTTCAGCTTCGCTGCATATTTGCTCTCACCTATAGCAAGTTTGGAGTTAAGGTTTTCTCTTACTTGCTCTGTTAATGATTTTCTCGGTTTATTATGTCCCATATTTACCTCCTTTTCTGAAATGGCAATAGAAACCCGTAGGCACTTTTGCATCAAAGTGCCCTTTATATGTATGAAATTATTCGTTAAAGCTAAGCATCCCCACCTGAATTATAGATGCGGCAGGCCATCTGTTTTGTCACCCAATTTGCTGTAATCGTCGTTTTAAGAACCGATCCGCAAGGGTTTAAGTGATTTTTCGCCCAATTTTGCCGCGATTGTCGTATTAAGAATCAATCCGCAAGGGCATTTTTAGATTTTGGCGTATCATTTTACAACCACACGTCAAGGTTGTTTGCGTGTTATTTTTACCGCCACACGCACGGCTGTTTGCGATTTTTTCGAGGGGTCGCAAAACCCACAAAGATTTTTCCGTTTACTCGATTGTTTCACCATGAGTAACCGTAAAATCCCTCTTTTTTCTCTTTCATTTTGTTCTTTCAATGCCTCATAATTTTGTTTTCTCCATTATTCTATCCGTATTTGCTTTCATAATTAAAGCGAAAGCGGTTTTTCTTTTACTCCAATATTGTATATAGCTTCTACTATATATGGTGCAATATGGCAGTGCTCCGTAAACGGAGAGAAATGAAAGAGTGATGAGGGAAGAAAAAAGAGAGCAAAAACCTCCCTCAGCACTTAAATGCTGAGGGAGGTTTTGCTGTACCCTATTAATTTGGTTCTTCTGACTCATCGCAATCTCTGATCAAATAATAGTTCAAATTATCTGGATCATCATATCCTTCCCAATCGCCTTGAGCAAGGGAAAGAAAATCAGAATCAAAAAGAAGGAAAATCTACAATCGTTTACTCGATATACTCGAGTCTTGCATGTGTGATCTTCTTCATAGAATCTTGCCATAAAAGATATGGCTTCCTTGACATTCTGAAAACTTTGCATAAAACCACTATCTTTCATATCAAAGACAGCGTAAGAGTCCTCATTAAGATGAAGCTTTTTAATACATCTTCTGAAAACTCGGACAAAAACGTATCTCCGTTCCATTCTCGAGTAAGTATTACTCTATCCATAGAACTCAAATTCTTGCCATACATATCTACCTCTAAATGATTATAGGGACATTAAAGTAAAGTTCTGTCATCCTCTAAATTGAACTGAGGCAAAGCTCCACAGCAAGGGCATACATTGGTTTTAATTTTAACCAATTTGATTTTTTTTGTATACATATCTGTATACCTCCTATGTTATTTTTTGAGATATTATTTCGTTTTGTATTCTCCAACACTCAATAACTCTCCATTACTGTTATGCAAGATGAAAACTAAAATAAGATAACGAAATTCTAAAAAACCACTGTTTTTTGAAAACTTGGTATTTTTTCTTGATTTTATTTTGAAATTTAACATTTTTTGATGTGGAATATCGCCATATAATAACATCGGCTGGATTTTGTTTTAGGCATAACAGTATTCTAAAATTATGATAATATTTGACATTTTTTCAAAAAAATAACATAAATGGATAATTTAGTAATTATTTTATTAATCTTTTTCTACAAAAACAAAATTATTATAAAAAAATTCATATTAGTTATTGAATAATTGAAAAATTTGTGTTAGAATAGAGAAAAAGGAGGGATGATATGCAAAATTTTATATTTTACAACTATAGCCGACTGAATTCGGAAGAAATCAAGCACGAAGCTCACACCCACAACTCCTTTGAATTGATTTTCGTTTATGAAGCAACGGGCACCTATCACGTTGAGGACAAGTATTATCAGATTAATTCCTACGACCTCATTATCACCCGCCCCGGTGTCCATCACTTCATAGATCTTAAGGCAAACACGAATTATGAAAGAATAAACATTCTTGTTGAATACAATAGCTCCCTTGCTTATCAGTTAAAAAAATACTGCAAACAGTTCGATATAATCAGCTGCAGAAACCTTGATAATATCGTGAGTGCTTTCGACAGAATGAAGGAATATCACGACAATTTAAGCAGTGAGGATTTTTCTCTTCTTCTCAATTCTTTAATAATCGAGATTGCAGTAAACACTCAGTTTTTCACCAAAGATTACGCAAATACCCCCAAGAACATTTCTCCGACGATAAGCCAAGCACTTGACTATATCAATAAGCATCTGTTTGAAATAGAAAACGTTCAAGAGATAAGCTCTGCTCTATTCATTTCAAAAAACTATTTGATTGCACTTTTCAAAGAAACGCTTGAGATCACTCCTATGAAGTATATCAACAACAAAAGATTGGTTATGGCGCAAAAGCGTCTTCTTAAAGGCGAAAAGCCAACCAAAATTTACGCGGAATGCGGTTTCAATAACTACGTAACATTTTATAAAGCATACACAAATTATTTTGGACATCCCCCGTCGGATGATATAAACTAAAAAGGTCGGTTGTATTCAACCGACCTTTTTTAATATTTACTTTCTGATGCTTATTTCAGTTTTCTTATCGAAGATATGTATAGCTTCTTCGTCAAGACCGAGGATAATCTCGCTCTTTCTTGCAGGGTTATTCTTAAGTTTTGCAGAAGCTACGATGCTTGTGGGGCTCTTTTCGATTGAACCGTCAGCCTCTTTATCAAGATTAGCATAGATGATTGTTTCGTTACCAAGAGCTTCAATCACCTCAACTCTGGCAGTTACGCTCATATCGTTTTCAACATCAAGAACCTTAAGGTCACCGGGACGAATACCCATAACGATATCAAGACCTGAACCAATCTTCTTTTCATCAAAGTTAGCAAGCGCTTCCTTAGAGAGCTTGATTGTCTGGTTATTAGCAAACGTAATCTTACCGTCAGGAGTAATTCTACCGTCAAAGAAGTTCATTTGAGGTGTACCGATAAATCCTGCAACGAATGTGTTAATGGGATAATCGTAAAGTTCCTGAGGTGCACCAATCTGCTGTACAAAGCCGTCTTTCATAACAACGATTCTTGTACCCATTGTCATAGCTTCAACCTGGTCGTGAGTTACGTAAATAAACGTTGCACCAAGCTGATCGTGAAGTTTGATAATTTCACTTCTCATAGCTGCTCTGAGCTTTGCGTCAAGGTTAGAAAGGGGTTCGTCAAGAAGGAATACCTTGGGATTTCTTACAATAGTTCTACCAAGCGCAACTCTCTGACGCTGACCACCTGAAAGCGCCTTGGGCTTTCTCTTAAGATATTCTTCAATAGCAAGAATCTTTGCAGCTCTTTGAACCTTTTCATCAATTTCCTTTTTGGTGTACTTTCTGAGCTGTCCTGTTACAGGGTCTTGGATTTTACGAAGCTTAAGACCGAATGCCATATTGTCATATACGGTCATATGGGGATAGAGCGCGTAGTTCTGGAATACCATCGCGATATCTCTGTCCTTGGGTGGTACGTCGTTAACGAGTGTATCATCGATCCAGATCTCACCGTCGGTGATCTCTTCAAGACCTGCGATCATACGAAGTGTTGTTGACTTACCACATCCGGAGGGACCAACGAATACGATGAATTCCTTGTCCTGAATTTCCATGCAGAAATCAGAAACTGCGGGCTTTTGATTTTTTGCAGACTTTTTGTCTGCGTTGTCATAGATTTTGTACACGTGTTTAAGTGTTACTGTTGACATATTTTTCTCCTTTTGCGTTACTTTTGGCCGCTATATTCGGTGGCATTAAAACAAAATTTGCCCCAGCGGTTTTCCTCAAACGCGG
>JAZRRX010000030.1:0-2034 GCA_045651165.1 Eubacteriales bacterium | reverse complement strand
TGGCGAGCAGACCGCCGGCGAAGATGAAGAGGTATTGGCTGCGTAGCCCCTTGAACTCGGGGCTACGACCAATCCCTTTGTTGATTTGATAGACCGCCATATTAGAGGAAGAATGAACGTAAGATGGTGGCGGCTACAATCAGGAAGATACAGGCACCGAACCAAGCGGCTGGGGGCTTCGAGGTGTCGGGGTCGCCCGAAGAGAACTTGGAATAGACCTTAACACCACCGATGAGACCGACAACGGCTCCCACTGCGTAAATTAACTTGGTACCCGGATCGAAATAGGATGTCACCATGTTGGTTGCCTCGGTGATACCTGCAATACCATTACCCTGTGCAAATGCACTCACTGTTGCAAGCATAAATGCTGCTGCGAATAATACTTTTTTCTTCATACATCGAAATGTTTTTTAGTTAAACAAAAAGTGATTTCGACTGCGAATATATAGCACTTAATCCATTGATTTTCAATCGGTCTATACACGTCATAACGTGTCATCAGATGTCATAGTTGGGGCGTTTTGAAGGGGCAAAAAGAGTGTTTGTATGGTACAAATCGTTGCTACTTTTACCGCAAAAACAAAGGACAAGTTGCCACAAAAACAAAGTGTAATACATCACAAATTCAAAGGATAAAATACCGCAAAAACACAGGATATGTTGCGAGATAAAAAAAGAATTGCTATTTTTGCACAAATTAAAATCAAGTTCTGATATGGATTATTTAAGAAGAATAGCAGACGAGGAACTATCCTTGAGATTAGAAGCTTTTGGTGCAGTGCAAATCAATGGACCAAAATGGTGTGGAAAGACTACAACAGCAGAAAGACAAGCAAAGAGTGTGGTTAAATTGCAGGATTCGGATAAGCGAGCAGGCTATTTAGCTACAATCAGGACAAAACCGTCTATACTTTTGAAAGGTGAAACACCAAGACTTATTGATGAATGGCAAGATGCTCCAATACTTTGGGATGCTGTAAGAACAACGGTTGACCAAAGGAAACTTAAAGGTCAGTTTATTCTTACCGGTTCTACCGTTATAAAGAAAAAGAACGAAAAGGATACACCAGAAGAGGAAAGAAGAATGCATACAGGAACCGGTAGAATTTCCACAATGACAATGTATCCAATGAGCTTGTATGAGTCAACAGAATCTTCAGGTGAAATATCTTTTCTTGAGTTGTTTGATAATAAAGATTTGTATGAAACACTTATTACTGTGAATGGTGGCCAATTTAAGAACAATGCTCCATCTTATGAACCCACAACTCCTGCAGGCCGTACAGAATCTGAAGTTCAATTAGGTACAAATAAGAAGGTTTATAATGGTGAAACAGAAGTTACAGCTGCTCATAATGGTACTACTGATATTTGGTATGTAGTAAAATAATAAGTATCTGTAAGTTTAGTAATAATAAATAGCAAAGGCTGCAATCCTAAGGATTTGCAGCCTTTGTTGTGTTTGTAGCTATCGGATGCTGCATGCAACGTCCCTACAAATGTAGGTGTTTCTATCGGCAAATTCCCTTGCCCTCTCTTATGCTAAATTTTATCTTAACTTACGACCAAGCTCGGTCGTAAGTTATGATCAACGTTGGTCGTAAGTGAAGCTTGGAAAAATAGGTGGGGATGCGGACGCAACGTTGCGTCCCTACAAAATGTTGCTTTTATTACCGCAAAAGTAAAGTGTAAATTGCCACAAAAATAAAGTGTAAATCGCCACAAAAACACAGGATATATTGCATGCTAAAAAAAGAATTGCTACTCTTGCACACTTTCTATTGAAGAACTAATTATGGTAGCTTGTAGAGGTGGTTGGCCTGATTCATTGAGTGTGAGAAGTGATAAAGCAAAACTGCTTATAGCAAAAGACTATTTAAACAAGGTTTGTGATGAGGACATTTCTAATATTGACGATGTGCAACGTAACCCAGAGTTAGCCAAACTGATATTACGCTCTTATGCTCGGAATCTATGCACTTTGGCAAAGAAATCCGCAATGTTAGAAGATGTAAAAGCTGAAATGGAAAC
>JAZRRX010000029.1:0-48342 GCA_045651165.1 Eubacteriales bacterium | reverse complement strand
ACACATAACGATTTTCTCGCCATTTTAACAGGCGGCTCGAAAATCTTTAATTTGCTACCTTTAATCATAGGCATATTGATATCTAAATCCCTGTGCTTTATCTAAGTAAATTTTAGAAAATTACTCCTAAGGAGTGATTTTCGTAGTTTTGAAAGTATGATGCCATCCGTCATACTTGTATGTAAGGATGGTATTATGCTTTCAAAACCGATAATTCATTTTTTGAATTATCGAAAATTTACGAAGATACTCCATAAGCCAATGCGATTGTTTCGTCCACCTTTTC
Organism: Eubacteriales bacterium; assembly: GCA_045651165.1. Classification (GTDB taxonomy): domain Bacteria; phylum Bacillota; class Clostridia; order Oscillospirales; family CAG-272; genus RGIG4608. The sequence continues at coordinate 48,056 of JAZRRX010000029.1, read as the reverse complement.
AAAGGTGGCGCCTGCGCGGCGTTAGCGCATCTTTACTTTGTAACTTCTCCCCGATAAATCAAAATTTGAAACCACACGAAAGGAGAGCCAAATGATAAATATTTATATTAAAAAAATCGAAAATATTAGTGAAAACGAAAAACAAAATATCATAAATTCACTCTCCGAATCGGCAAAAGAGCGTCTAAACAAAAAAAGAAACGAAAGTTTGCACCTGTCTTCCCTTTGCGCCCTCTCACTTCTTAACGATGAACAACGCACCGACCTTGACTATACTGAAAAAGGCAATCCGTTTTTTAATAAATTAAATCAAGATATCTCAATTTCACATTCACAAAATTATACCGCAGTTGCTATAAGCACATCCAAAGAAGAAAAAATCGGTGTCGATATTGAAGACATTTCAAATATCACTCCAGCCACTCGATTTTTAACCGAAAATGAAAAGAAAGTGGTTACGGACACACTAAAATTTCTTGAAATTTGGACAAAAAAAGAAGCCCTCTTCAAATTTTTGAAGAATGACTCCACTCCTTTTATTCAACTTGATGCAACCACTCCCGAAAGATATGGAGCTTCTTTTTCCACACTACAAATAAATAACTATGTAATCACCATTTGCAAAGAAAAATCGTCCAAAATCGAAATAATACAAAAATAAAGCACCAACCTTTCACAGTTGGTGCTTTTTATTAATCAATCCCAATCAAAAACGTCCTCTGGAACTACCCAATAATCTATAGTATTGGATTTCAGCATCGTTCCATCCGTACAATAAATAAATATACTATAGGAATCAGATTCTTCCTCTTCGGGTTCTCCTACAAGTCTTTCAACCTGCATCCATTCTTCCATTGTTCCGTCAAATCTAATTGCCCCAGAACCTTTGAATGCTGTATAGTAAATCTTTTTCAAAGATTTACCCACGTATATTGTGGCACCTCCTCCAAATGCTCTATCTTCAATTACTTCCAATTTAGAACCAAACCTGATAGTCATTGAAAAAGCGCCCAATTCGAACATATTGCTTTTAAGAACTGTAATTTCTTCGGGAAACGTTACGTTTTCAAGGTTACCACAGCCTTTAAACGCCTCTTCACCAATATCCGTAACAGAGTCCGGTACCACAATACTCTTAAGTGAAGAACAAAAAGCAAATGCACCGTCACCAATACGTGTCACAGTTTCGGGAATAGTTATAGTTTCAAGATCACTCCACCCAAAGAAAGCAGCACTTCCAATAGCAACAACGGGTTTGCCGTTAAACTCACTCGGTATTTCAAAGGTGGTAAATTTCTTTTTATTTACGACTATAGTAGCGCTTGCGAGTTCATATCCGCCTTCAACCTCTTTCCAATGCAAATATCCACCCTCAATTTCAGTCTTGTCACTTTTGTTCGACAAAGCAACTTGAAGCATAATCTCACCAAGAGCCTCTTCACAAGATACAAGTGATAACATAGCAACTATAATTAAAATTAAACTTACAATCTTTTTCATAAATTACTCCTTGCTCCCCTCAATAAAATATGAAGCTTCCATATCGGCAACGCTAACCGCAAATGCAAGCGGAAACATCTCAAACGCCTTGCTCACATTGTTCATTTCTTGTGGAGTAACGTCCGAAAAGCCCATGTGATAACGAATAGCAAATGCCTCATCACGAGTAAGGCGCATAAATCCTGAAACAATGTAAACACTCTTTTCTCCGTGTCCGTAAGGGAGCTTGTCATCAATGGTATAGAAAGGCACACTCTTCCAAACGCCGTTTTCTTTCACGTTTCTTGTACTTTCAACATAGAAATCAACCTTACACAAATCGTGTAGCAAGCTAACAATGGCAATACTTTCGTCAGAGTAATAATCTATGCCATAAACCTCTTTCATACGAGGACGCTCCATAATATCCTTCAAGCAATCGTAAACGTTCAAACTATGCTCACAAAGACCACCGGGATATGAACCATGAAAGCGAGTTGATGCAGGAGCTGAGAAGAAATCGCTCGCACAGAGATAGTCAAGCAATTTCTCTGCCCCATCTCTTTTGATATATTGCTTGTAAATATTTATAAATCTTTCTTTGTTTTCAAGAACTCCCATAAAAACCTCACAAAATAATTTATTAAGGTAATTATAGCACGAAAATAATATAAAAGCAACAAAAAATTCATTCTTTATATTAAATTTCAATTTTTCCAATAAAAAAGCACAGTTCATTTTTGAACTGTGCTTTTTTGTTCACCCCACCCAACCGTGTGCCGAGAAACATAGAACCCTGTAATTCAGGGCGGTGTCCTATCGTTACCTTTACTGCTCCCAGCGTCCATTATACTTCGGAGGACAAGTCAACTCGGAAGAAAACAGGAGGTCTGCAAACCAGTACCGAATTTATTTCGGACTCCTTTAATCAATTGTAGGTTCAATCGACCCGACATCACAAATTGCGCAGGAAATTTCTTTTTAATTATCTTTCAGCGTCGTAATCGATTTCGCTTGCAAAGAGTTCATCAAAGTAGTCAGCTGCTCTATCAAACTCTGCATCGTCATCAATAGAAACGAGTGTTTCTTCACCGTCTTCAACAACAATTTTCAAAATTGTATATTCGCAAAACTCCTTATCAGGATCTTCTTCTGCAGGAATAAATGCGTAGTACTGATTGCCTGAAAGCTCAGCAGCACCGATGAGTTCGAACTCTCTTTCAACGCCTTCTTCATCTACAAGTGTAAAAAATTCTCTTTCTGTATTGTTAGTTTCCATAATATTATCTCCTTTGTTATTGTAATACTATTTTACTTGATTTATACGAATTTGTCAATAGATTAATAATCAAAATCCAAAATTTCCGCAAGAATCATATTGCTCACTTCAAAGCCTTGCTCGTTGAGTGAAAGATACTCATTGTTTTGCAAAACATATCCCATTTTTTCTAATTTTTCAACTTTTTTGCCATATTTTTGGTCAAAATCAATGCCAAAACGAGTATAAAACTTATGTTTTGAAATTCCCTTTGCCATGCGAAGTCCAAGCATAATAAATTCAAATTCTCTCTCTGCTTCACTTATAGCAAGTTCATTTTCAAGCCACTCACCCGAAAGATATTTTTCCATATCCTTGGTGTTTTCCAAACGATGACAAGAAAAATCGGTGTGAGCAGCAAGTCCCAATCCAAGATATTCGTTAAGTTGCCAATATTTCGAATTGTGTCTGCTCTCTCTACCATCTTTTGCAAAATTGCTTATCTCATAGTGAGAGTATCCTGCATTTTTCATATGAGTAACTACCAATTCATACATATCTGCAACAGTATCATCGTCAGCAAGAGAATATCTATCTCTCATTCTATAAAGTGGAGTTCCCTCCTCAAGCTGTAAAGAATATATTGAAACATGCTCTGCGCCAAGAGAGATAAACTGTTCAAGAGAGCAAAGTAAACTTTTAAGCGTCTGCGAAGGAATACCAAACATAATATCAACACTTATATTGTCAAATCCTGAATTTCTCGCGTCAAAAAGGGTCTTTTTCGCTTGTTCAAACGAGTGTTGACGACCAATGAGTTTCAATTCACTATCAATAGCACTTTGAATACCGAGAGATAATCTATTCACACCCATGTTATTCAAAGCAGAAAAATATTCTTTTCCATCCTCAAGGTGAGTCATCGGGTTACACTCAAGCGTAATTTCAACATCCTCACAAACCACAAAATTTTCCCTTATACAAGATAAAATTCTGCCAATCTGCTCTACGGTCAAAAGTGATGGTGTACCACCACCAAAATAAATAGTGTCAACCAAATATTCTTTCGTAGCTCGTTCCTTTATTTCGTTTATAAGCGCACAAACGTATGCCTCTCTATCATCTTCATTTCTGCTCACAAAAGAGCAAAAATCACAATAAAGACACTTTGTTCGGCAAAACGGAATATGTATGTAAAGCCCCAATTTTCTTGGGGCTTTTTCATTATTTTTAATAATATCAATCATTGTCGTCAAGTTTAAGAACCGCCATAAACGCTTCAGGAGATACCTGAACTGAACCGAGCTGACGCATCTTCTTCTTACCTTCCTTCTGTTTTTCAAGAAGTTTCTTTTTACGAGTGATGTCACCACCATAGCACTTTGCAAGAACGTCTTTTCTCATTGCCTTAACAGTTTCACGAGCAATAATCTTAGAACCAATAGCCGCCTGAATCGGCACTTCGAAAAGCTGACGCGGAATGTTTTCCTTGAGCTTTTCTGCAATTCTTCTCGCACGGGAGTATGCCTTTTCCTCGTGAACAATGAACGAAAGTGCATCAACCTGATCACCGTTAAGTAAGAAATCAAGTTTAACAAGGTCACTCTTGTTGTATTCGTCAAGCTCATAGTCAAGAGAAGCATATCCACGAGAACGGCTCTTAAGAGCATCAAAAAAGTCATAGATAATCTCGTTAAGAGGCAATTTATAGTGCAATTCAACACGAGTAGTGTCGATATATTTCATATCAATAAAGATACCACGTCTATCTTGGCAAAGATCCATAAGACCACCAACATATTCTGTAGGTGTAATAATAGATGCCTTAACAAGTGGCTCATAAGCTGCCTCAATCTCATCGGGGGAAGGATAGTTTGAGGGGTTGTCTACCATAACCTCCTCACCATTTCTCTTCTTTACGCGATAAATAACACTTGGCGCAGTGGTAATAAGGTCGAGATTAAACTCTCTCTCAAGTCTTTCCTCAATAATTTCCATATGAAGAAGACCAAGGAAACCACAACGGAAACCAAATCCCAAGGCAATAGACGTTTCGGGCTCAAATGTTAGCGCCGCATCATTGAGCTTTAGCTTTTCAAGTGCATCACGAAGGTCGCCATATCTTGAGCCGTCAGCAGGATAAATACCTGCATAAACCATGGGTTGAGCCGCCTTAAAGCCGGGGAGTGCCTCTGATGTGGGATTATCCACAAGTGTAATGGTATCACCAATTCTTGTGTCACCTACGCTCTTGATCGAAGCAGTAAAATAACCTACCTCACCCGTTTTAAGCTCACCACAAGATTTAAGTCCGAATGGCTCCATAGTACCAACGTCAACAACGTCATATACCTGACCTGCGCTCATCATCTTAATTTTGTCACCAATTTTAAGTGAGCCGTCAATTATCTTAACGTAAACTACAACCCCAAGATATGAGTCATAATAAGAGTCGAAAAGAAGCGCCTTGAGAGGAGCATCCTCGTCACCATCGGGGGCAGGAATAAGATCAACAACTGCATCAAGTACGGATTGAATGTTAAGACCGGTCTTTGCTGAAACCGCAGGGCATTCCTGAGCCTCAATACCGATAATATCCTCAATCTCGTCACGACAGCGCTGAATATCAGCACTTGGCAAGTCTATTTTATTGATAACAGGAACAATTTCAAGGTTAGCATCAACTGCCAAATATGCATTGGCAAGTGTCTGCGCCTCAATTCCCTGTGTTGAGTCAACAACAAGGAGTGCTCCCTCGCAAGCGTTGAGCGAGCGCGATACCTCATAGTTAAAGTCAACGTGACCGGGGGTATCGATAAGGTTGAGAACGTATTGCTCACCATCGGGTGCAGTATAATCAAGCTTTACTGCGCGTGCCTTAATGGTAATACCTCTCTCTTTTTCAAGATCCATATTGTCAAGCACCTGCTCTTCCATCTCACGCTTTGTAAGAGTCTGGGTTGCTTCGAGAATTCTGTCTGCAAGCGTGCTCTTACCGTGGTCAATGTGAGCAATTATTGAAAAGTTTCTAATGTGTTTTTGTCTTTCGTTCATTTTTGTATCCTTAAAAAGAATTTATTTGTCAAAATTTAAATAATCAAAAAGCTTATAAATATCTCCTGCGCCCATAACGACAAGCACATCGCCTTCCATAAGCTCAGAATGTACTTCATCTGCCAATTTTTCGAAGCCTGAAATATATTCTGCCTTGTCACCTATGCGAATAGCAAGTGTCTTTCCGCTAATACCAAGGTCATCAGTTTCGCGTGCGGGATAAATATCTGCAATATATACCTGCTCAACTGATTCAAAGCTATTTGCAAAATCATCCATGAGTGCATATGTTCTTGTGTATGTGTGTGGCTGAAAAACGCAGAAAAGTCTTCTTATATCATCGCGTTTTTTAACACCGTCAAGAGTAGTTGCTACCTCAGTTGGATGGTGACCGTAGTCATCAAAAACATAAGCCCCATTCACTGTGCCCTTAAATTCCATTCTGCGTTTTGCACCACCGAATTTATAAAGTCCACGCACAATTTTTTCAGGGTCAAGACCCGATGTGTGCCCTGTCGCAAATGCCGCAAGAGCATTGTAAACGTTGTGCTCACCAGTTACCGAAAGTTTAACGTGGGTTATGTATTCACCCTTGTACATAACGTCAAATTCTGCACAACCATTAGGATATCTAATATTGATAGCCGTGTAATCTGCACTCTTTGTAATAACACCGAAGGTAACAACCTCACCCCCATATCCCTCAAGCACAGTCGGGATGTATTCATTATCAATATTTGCAATAACTCTACCACCCTGTCCTGTAATTGAAGCAAATCTTGCATATGAATAGCAAACCTGCTCAATGTTTTCAAAATAGTCAACGTGGTCAAGCTCAATATTTAAAATAATAGCAGTTGATGGATTAAAATCAAGGAATGAATCCATATACTCGCAAGCTTCAAAAATAAAATTCTCGCTATGTCCAATTCTGTAAGCTCCACCCATAGCATCAAGCTCTGCACCAGAGAGTACGGTGGGGTCACCCTCTGCTTCCATAAACACAGTTGCACACATTGATGTGCAAGTGCTTTTTCCGTGCATACCTGAAACACCTATTCTATTCTCATATCCCAACATCAAATATCCGAGATAATCGGCACGAGAGATGCAAGGAATTCCCTTCTCAAGCGACCTGGAGTATTCAGGATTATCAGGAGATATAGCAACAGTATAAACAACTGCGTCATAGCTTTCTATATTTTCGGCTTCGTGGCTATAATAAATTTCAATGCCCTCTGCCTTAAGACGCTCAGTCAAAGTAGTCTTCTCTCTGTCAGAGCCACCAACACGATAACCGCGCAAGCGAGAAATGTGTGCAAGTGAGGACATATTTATTCCGCCAATACCGATAAAATAGATACTTTTGCAGTTTTCAAGCATCAAATGTATATTTTCAGCTCCGTAATGAGTGTTTGGAGTAGCCATATTCTATCCTTTCAGCAAAAATTAAAATGTTCATAATTTATTTTTAGTTGTTCACAAAATGTTTTTAAAATAATCAATTTTGATTTGAATAATCTTCACAAATTGTGTGTATGATAAATACCATAGGAAAAATCGATATCAATCCATAAATCAAGGAGATCAATATGAAAATCACAGATATCAAAATCAGAAAAGTATTCACAGAAGGGCCTATGAAAGCAATAGCGTCCGTAACCTTTGATCATCAATTAGTTGTTCACGACATTAAGGTAATATATGCAAAAGAAAAATATTTTATCGTAATGCCAAGTCGCAAAAATCCCGATGACACATATCGCGATATAGTTCATCCTATCAACGCTGAATTTCGTGCAATACTTGAAGAAGCAGTTAAAAATGCATATGACAACGAGCTCGAAGCTCTTGAAAATGCAGAAACGAGTGAAACTATTTAAAATCCATAACTTACTGCCACACCAAACGGTGTGGCAGTTTTTTTATTATTTTTCTATTATGTTACGATATTTACCGTGCGAAAAAAGAAATCCATTTTCCGATATTGATAAATTACCAAAAGTCCCATCAAACATCTCTCCCAAAGAACCGGGATTGAATAACACCAAATCCTTTTCAACACCACGAATGCTTCCCTTTTTAATATATTCAAGCATCGGCATATGCGTGTGTCCAAAAAGAACAAAATCCGCGCCCTGTCTTGATGCTTCACGGCATATTTCATCATATCCACCCTTAACGGAAAACGCATGCCCATGAGTCATAAAAACCTTGTATTTGTCAATATGTATCAAACGATAAATGGGCATTTCTTCGCCATATGGAGACATTCGGTCGGTAAACCCAAAATCGCAATTTCCTCTTACGGCATAAGAAATGATATTGTCGTATTGCGCAGAAGAAAACAAATCAGAAAGGCCGTCACCAAGATGAATAAGTGTTAATGGCTCACCATTTTTGATAAGCTTTTGCCTGTATTCAATGAGCTCGTTTAAGCGCCCTGATCTTCCGTGCGTATCGGACACAATCAATATATCACGCATTATATTGTCTGTTGCTGCGTTTTTTTGCAGCTTTAAGATCGGCTGGGTCAACGGGAATTGTCTGACAAGCCTTGGGCAATGAAAGTGTTACTGCATTGTGAAGGATTGAAAAAGTAACCTTGCCCTTGACTCTTTCGATTTCACCGTCAACCGATATATCGGTTGGACGATCGAAAACAAGCTCAGCCTGTTTACATTTTTTATATGCAAATACATCGGGTATACCCTTCGCGGTAAGATGAGTTCCCTCTTTGTAATTGCCCAAAATTTTAACAAATGTTAGAAGGGGTATTTTATCAATAATACAACAATCCAACACTCCATCATCAAAACTGGAAGCAGGAGCCGCCTTGTATCCGGCACCATAGTAACGCCCGTTCGCAAAAACACAAGCTTGGAATTTATCCCCCCTGTGAGGAACACCATCAAAAGAAACTCTTCCGTTAACAATAGCAGTGTCAAACTGTGTGATTTTTTGAACAATTCCAGCGGTATATGCAAGTTTTGATGGAATAAACAAACTTCTTCTGTTGAGTGAAACTTGTTTTGCCACTTCACAGTCAAATCCGGTATTTATTACGTTTACTGCATACTTATTATTGTATTTTATAAGGTCAATTTTTATTGTTTCTCCATCGAGCTGCGCGTCTATATTAAAAAACTGCTCGGGATGTTCAAAATTTCTAACAAAGTCATTTCCCGTTCCCATGGGAATAATAGCAAGCTCTGCATGGTCAAATCCAATAAGGCCTGATGCCACCTCTTTTATAGTTCCGTCTCCACCACAGGCATAAAATCTCATGGGTTCATTTGAATTTTTACACATTTTTTTAACAAACTCTGTTGCTTCACCGATTCTTTCGGTTACGTGAACGGCATAATAAACCTTGCGGCGATCACAAACCTTATGAATTTCATCAATAAGGTTATGGAAGTGAGTTCCTTTTCCTGCAGCAGGGTTCATAATAAAAAAGTGTTTCATTATAATACCTCAGTTTCTTATAATTAATCATCAAAAACGTTTTATTAGAATTAATTTTATCACAATATTCTATTCATGTCAACTATTTTATTTTACAACATATATATATTAAAGAAAACAAATTGTTAATTTTATGAATTTTTTGGAGGCAAAATATGAATTTTGACAAAAAATCACTTTCTAAACTTCTAACTTTAAGTGATGAAGATATGACAAGAGTTTTAAAAGACATTGCTAAAGAGGCAGGGATAGACCCTGAAACTTTAAAAATAGGCAAAGCGGATATAATGAAACTTCGCGCGTTTCTTTCAATGGCAAGTGATGATGAAATCGCTCGCCTTTTATCTCAATTCGGAGGTAAAAAATAATGACTGAAAGCATGGGAGAAACCAGAGCGCCAACCGATCTTTCTTCACTCGTTGGAAGCCTAATTTCAAACCCCGAAGCTCTTTCAAAAATAAGTGGGATAATATCGAATGCAACTTCAGGACACCAAGAGGATAATTCACCACATTCACCCGAAATCAAAAACAGTATCGAGGAATCTTCGCCACATTTTGCAGAAAATTCTCCCAATAATGAGGAATCATCCCCCACTTTTCAAAATTCAAATTCTAATGATATTCTCTTAAAATTACCCGAAATTTTATCGAAATTGTCCTCTGGAAAAGCAGAAAATTCCATCGCAACAAAGCAACAAATAGCTCTGCTTTTAGCAATTCGCCCCTACCTTTCAGAGCACCGAAAAGAGCTAATTGATACCTTTATAAAAATGAATCGGTTGGGCGCAATTTTTAAAAATCTAACGTAAAGGAGAAGCAAAATGTATTATAGCAAAAACTACTCTCCAAGCATCACAGTACCCAAAAATTATAGTGGCAACACCTTTAGAGTCATTGATGAAAGTGAAAGACATTACATAAAAGAACAACCCCAAGAGCTTGAAGAAAAAGTTGAAAATTTCTCAACAAAAATTGAAGAAAAAGAGACAAAAAAAGAGATAAAAAACTCAATTTTGCCCTCAATTTTTTCTGATATTTCAGTCGAAGATGTCCTTTTGCTTGGACTTATGCTTGTGATTCATCAAGAAAATCCCAACGATACAACTCTGCTTTTATTGTTAATTTTACTGCTCGCCAAATAACACGGAAATTGGGATTTAACGGTGAGTTATATTGCGCGTCATCCTCGAGGGAAGCCTAGCGGAGATTCTTCGCTATAATCTTTTGCGTCATCCTCGAGCAAGGTGTTTTTCTCGAGATTCTTCACTTCGTTCGAGAATGACGACGAGAAAAACACCGCCGCGAAGGATCTCGGAACGAAGTGACGGACGCGCTTGCATCTCCCCGATAAATCAAAATTTGAAAATCATTACAAACAAAAAAATCCACGGCAAGCCGTGGAATTTTTTGTATTTTTTATTAATTATTTGAGTGTTTCGTACTTATATCCGTATGTCTTAAAGCCTGTTGTAAGCTTACCAAACATATATTTATTACAAGCAGATTCGCTCAACATGATAATCTTGCCATCAAGACAAACAAGACCTTCGCTCATAGGAGGAGCAGTAACAACGTCAACAAAACAAGAACTATCTATATAGTAACAAGGAATTGTAAAATTGAATTTCACTTCTTTTTCGTCATCACCATATATCACTTTTCCTTTATAGTTATAATTTTCTGTACACTGTACCTTAGACAAATCATAGAAATAAAGGTTGGACGTAGCAAGTCCCCAAGAAGAAGAAATAACCATTTGTCCGTCGGGAGTAATACAAATACCCTGGATCATCTCTCGTGCGGAAATAATTGCTACAGGCTCGGGTTGAACCCCAAACTCAGCACTTTCATCAAGTTTGAACACTGTCATAACGGAGGTATTATTGTCTCCTGCAGGAGTCGTGATTCTCTCGTGCTCGGGAGTAAGATAATCCGATTCATCCTTATGGAAAGAGCCTACCATTAGATATTTTTCTCCCTTAAATTCATAAATATAGCAATATGCAGGGTTATTATAGGTATTAATTCGTCCAAGGGATTTGATTTCGCTCTTGCCTGACAAAATCTCAGAAGCTGAGAAAACGTCAATTCCGTGGCTTTCTTCAGATGTTATGTAAACATATTTACCAAAGCTATCAACACCACCTGCGTGTCCGAGATAGGGAGTTCCATCAACGTTAAGAAGTCTTGTAAATGTTACGTTATCATTACTATCTTTAACATAAATACGGGATGCAACATCCTCACCAAGTTTACCCAAAATAGGTTTGCCCATATAACCTGTGAAAAGGAATGTATCTTTTTCAGGAATATAGGACATACCCTGAGGAACAAAATTTGAATTATTTACACCGGGAGTTTTAAAAACCGCCTCTGAATTATTATAAAATTCAGCTGCACCTATGTAGTCGTAGAGTTTGAAACCAAACACTGCGACCAAAATCACTGCGAGAAATATCGCAATTCCTATTAATATGCCTTTCATAGAGCTACCTCCTCAATTAAATAGCAAAATCTTCAAGTTCTTCAAGGTCAAGTGTGCCAACGTTTTTCTTTGTGGGCTCGCCATTTTTGAAAAGAATAATTGTGGGAATGCTCATAATACCATATCTTTTTGCGATTTCTCCACAAACGTCAACATCAACCTTTACGCATTCAACTTCGCTGTGGTCAGCCGCGAATTCATCAAAAGTGGGAGCAAACATTTTGCAAGGACCACACCATGTTGCAAAAAAGTCAACAAGCACGGGCTTTTCGCTCTTCAAAAGAGCATCAAATTCTTCTACATTTTGAATAATGTGTGCCATAATTTCATATTTCCTTTCTCAAATCAATTTTCTTTATAATTTCACCGCTATCAAGGTGCTTTATTTCAAAAACACCATTTTCGTAAACCATATACGAGGGCGGATTGTTTTCTTTGGGATAAGTTGTGGAGCCAGGATTTATATATATATTTCCCTCTCCAAATTTTTCTATGCACAAAACGTGCGTGTGCCCGTGGATAAGAAGCTCACCTTTTTTAAAACTGCTTGCGCTTTCTTTATTGATTTTGTGTCCGTGAGTTAAAAGCATTGAAAACTCATCAACAACGAGATAAGCATATTCTGCCATTATTGGAAACTCAAGCACCATCTGGTCAACTTCAGCATCACAATTTCCGCGAACGCAAAGAAGTTTCTCTTTATTCTCATTCAAAATTTTTATAACCGCCTGAGGATTATAACTTTCTTTAAGTGTATTTCTCGGGCCAAAATAGAGCAAATCACCAAGCAAAATGAGTTTTTGTGCACCCTCTTTTTCAAAAATTTCAAGTGTCTTTTGTGCAGCCACAATATCTCCGTGAATATCGGAGGCAAACATCAATTTCATAAATCAAAATATCCTTTCGGGCAAAAATCGGAGAAATCCGCAAAGATTTCTCCGATTAGCTTTTAATTTAACCGTTCGCTTTCGCGGACAATATTATTCTGCGTCCTCTTCGTCTTCGTCAACGAATTCGCAAGTGAACTTTTCACCACATGCGGGGCACGCAAGATTTTCGGGATCGATAGTTTCATCAAAGCAAACTACCTCACCACAAGAAGGACATTCAACCTCAAAGAACATGTCTTCGCAGTCGCAATCGCAGTCCTCATCATCGCAATCACAGTCGCAGTCGCAATCGTAATCACCAAATTCGCAATCATCACAGTCGCCGTCACAATCACAAGCTTCGCAATCACCATCGCATTCTTCGTCAAGGAAATCCTCAACGTCTGCAAGGTCTTCGTCGATTTCTTCAACGTAGTCCTGAAGATCAACGATATCCTCATTTATTGCTTCAACCTCATCAGCGATATCTGAAACAAGGTCAAGAAGAGCAGCAAGAATCTTACCTTCGGGAGTTGTCTTATCAAGATCAACACCATCAGCAAGTCCGCGCAAATAAGCAGCTTTTTCGTAAAGTGTCATAAAAATTCTCCTTTCGCCAAATAGCTAATTAAATTTTTCTATCGTGAATTAAGCACGAGAGAGATATTCGCCAGTTCTTGTATCAATCTTAAGAACTTCACCCTCGTTAATGAAGAGCGGAACTTTGATAACCGCGCCTGTTTCAAGAGTTGCGGGCTTAAGTGTGTTTGTTGCTGTGTTACCTGCGAAACCAGGATCTGTCTGAGCAACAGCAAGTTCAACGAATGTGGGGGGTTCAACGCTGAATACGTTGCCCTTGTAAGAGATGATCTTAACCATCATTTCTTCCTTAACGAACTTGAAGTTATCACCAAGTTTGTCAGCGTTAAGAGGAAGCATATCGTATGTTTCCATATCCATGAAGTAGTAAAGATCGCCGTCTGTGTAAGAATACTGCATGTCCTTTCTGTCGATGTGAGCATTCTCAAATTTGTCTGTAGGGTTGAAAGATCTTTCAACAACACCACCTGTGATGACGTTTTTCATCTTTGTTCTAACGAAAGCAGCGCCCTTACCAGGTTTAACGTGCTGAAATTCAACAACCTGCCAAACTGTACCGTCACCCATGTCAAAGGTTACGCCGTTTCTGAAATCGCCAGCCATAATCATAATAAAATTACCTCCATAATGCATTGCGCATAGTTTTACACTCTATTATAAAACATTTTTTCATATTTTGCAAGAGTTTTTTCGCAATATTGTCAATTTTTTTATATTTTTTTGTTTCTGATATGTAAATTTGAATTTATATGGGAGTTCCTCATTTTCAAATTTGATGAGTTAATCTATATAATAATATAAAATTATAAAAAACAGTTGACAAACCTGCCAAAATGTATTAAAATAAACTGAATATATATTGTCATTTATAAGGAATGGATATCTATGATAAGAAGTATGACAGCATTCGGCAGACACACCGAAGCAGTAAACAACAAAAACATCACAGTTGAAATCAAAAGTGTGAACAATCGCTATTTTGATTGCTCTGTTAGAATTTCAAGAAGTTATTCTTTTCTTGAAGAAAAAATAAAACCCTACCTTAGCTCTCATGGTATCAGTCGTGGTAAAGTAGATGTTTCAATAACCATTGAACCCATCGGTGGCTCCGATGTTATGATTTCACTTAATGAAGATTATGCGAAAGCATACTATCAGGCACTTGTTCAATTAAAAGAAACTCTTGAACTCCCTGGTGAAATCACAGTTGCTACTCTTCAACGCGACAGCAACATCTTCACCCTCTCAAAAGTAGAAGAAGATGAAGAACAGGACTTTGCAGACCTTTGCTCTGTTCTTGATGTCGCTATTGAAAGATTTATCGTAGCTCGTGAGCGCGAGGGTGCAAACATTGAAGCAGACCTTCGTTCAAAGGTTGACGGTATCAAGGAAAAAGTAAGCATCGTTGAGTCACATAGCGAGGAGGATATCTCGTCCTATCGTTCGCGTCTTGAAGAAAAGCTTAGAACTGTGCTTGATGATAACAAGATAACTCTTGATGAAAACCGTATTCTCACTGAGTGTGCAATTTTTGCGGACAAGGTTGCAGTTGACGAAGAAATTGTTCGTCTTCGTTCACACTTTAAAGCATTCGAAGACATTCTTGCTTCAAATGAACCCGTTGGAAGAAAACTCGACTTTCTTATGCAAGAAATGAACCGTGAAACTAACACAATCGGTTCAAAATGTTCAAATTCTTCAATAGCGCACGTGGTGGTTGACATCAAATGCGAGCTTGAAAAGATTAGAGAGCAGATTCAAAACATAGAGTAAGAGGTAATTAAAATGAAATTTATCAACATTGGCTTTGGTAATATGGTTGCAGTTGAAAGAATAGTGGCTATCGCAAGCCCCGATTCTGCTCCCATTAAACGCCTTGTGCAAGATGCCAAGGAAGGTGGAAGAACTATTGACGTTTCCTGTGGTCGCCGTACAAGAGCAGTTATTATAACCGATTCAGAACACGTTATTCTCTCTGCTATTCAGGCAGAAACAATAGCCAACAGAATGGACGATACCTCATACGAGGCAGACGAAGAGGAGGAAGAAGAATGAGCCGCGGACTTTTAATCGTTGTTTCAGGCCCCGCTGGAAGTGGCAAAGGCACAGTAAACTCTCAACTTGTTGCAACGGGAGATTTTGTTTTCTCTGTTTCTGCAACTACACGCGCTCCCCGTCCGGGTGAGATAGATGGCGTTAATTATCACTTTATTGATCGCGAGGAATTTCAGCGTCGTATTGACGAAAACGGATTCCTTGAATATACAACTTATTGCGATAATTACTACGGCACTCCCCTAAAGGAAGCTCTCGCAGTTCTTGAAAACGGCAAAAATCTCATTCTTGAAATAGAGTGCGATGGAGCTAAGAACGTTAAAAAGATTTTCCCCGAGGCAGTTCTTATTATGCTTATTCCCCCCACGTTCTCAATTCAAGAAGAACGTTTGCGTGGAAGAGCAACCGAACCCGAAGATGTAATTTTAAAGCGTCTTGAAAAAGCAAAACGTGAAATCGAGCAGATAGACGCATACGATTATATAGTTTATAACTACAACGGCGGCTCTGCGGTCGCAGCAGACGACATCAAGGCGATTGTTCGCGCAGAAAAACTTGCGCGACACCGTCAGCCCGATGCCGCACAAAAATACTTTGAAAAATAATTACTTAAAATTTAAGGAGAAAATATTATGCTTCACCCAACAATTAAGGACCTTACAAAAGAAGAATACAATCGCTATGAGCTCACACTCGCAACCGCTAAATGTGCGCGTATGCTCACAGACGAGTATGTAAAACAAAGATCAGAGGCTGAAAAGTCAATGACAGGCAATAAGGAAAGCGATCGCAACCTTATCAACAACATTGACAAGGACCTCAAAGACGAAAAGGCAATCAAAAACGCTATCACTCGTTTCTATGATGGTAGATACGAAATCTATCGTGAAGAAGCAGTTAAAACAAAAGCTGAAGAAGTAGCTGAAGTAACAGAAGAATAAGCCGATTGGCTATATTGGCGGAGAATATTCTCCGCCAATCGTTTCATTATTTGATGGGAGGAAATTTGTATGGAAAACAGATATGTAAAAATTCATCTTTTAGAAAACCCATATTGTATTGACAATGAATACACATATTTTGTTCCACACGACCTCTCCCAAGTTGTGAAGCGTGGTTCTTTTGTAGTTGTTCCCTTTGGAAACTCAAATAAAACTCAAATCGGTCTTGTTGTGGCAACTCATTGTGAAGAGCCACTAACAACAAAAGCCAAATCAATTAAAACTGTAATTAGTGATGAAGTTAGGTTGACTGACACAGAACTTGAACTTTGCTATTTTATGAAAGAGCAGACACTTTGCACCATTGGTGACGCAGTTCATTCAATGATTCCTGCAGGTGCGCTTTCAGGCATAGTAACTTGCTATAAACCAATAAGCTATGAGCACTATGACGGCGCATTTGCCGATATTTTGTGCTATATTCAAGACCAAAAAGTCGTTAGCAAAAATGCTCTTGAAGACAAATTCGGAATCGAAGCTATCAAGGCGGCATCGTACCTTTTGAACAACGGACTTATCGAAAAGGACGTTATCATTAAAAACAAAACGGTTGGCAAAGAGAAAAAATACTACACACTCCCCCTCACCGACCTTCAACTTGCCTCCCTTTTAGGAACGGGGGATAATGTCGATGGATTCAAAAAACTACGCTCACAAATGCACAAAGACATACTCTCACTCCTTGCAATGAGAGAAAGAATGCTTGTTGACGACATCAAAGCAGAACTTAATGCAACCGATGCGCAGATATCAGCTCTTGAAAAAAAGGGATATATTGCAAAAGAAACCGAAAGTGTTTATCGCAATCCATATGAGCACAAAAGCAGAGTCAATCACGCAAAGGAATTGGTCTTATCTAACGAGCAAAAAAATGCATTTGACACTCTCTCCTCGATGATTGACGAAGATAAACCATCTTGCGCACTTCTTCACGGAGTAACAGGCAGTGGAAAAACCTGCGTAATGATGAAAATTATTGACCGTGCACTCTCAAAAGAGCGTGGTGTAATTATGCTCATTCCAGAAATTTCTCTCACTCCGCAAACAGTGGAACTTTTCTGCTCACGATATGGTTCAAGAGTAGCAATAATTCACTCCTCCCTCTCACAAGGCGAGCGTCTTGATGCATATATGCGCATAAAACGAGGCGAGGCAGACCTTGTCATCGGCACAAGAAGTGCTATCTTTGCGCCCGTCAAAAACCTCGGTCTTATAATAATTGACGAGGAGCAAGAACACACATATAAATCCGATAACAATCCAAAATATCACGCGCGTGACATTGCGCGATTCAGAGTTGCAAAAAGCAATTCCCTTTTGCTTTTAGCATCTGCAACTCCGTCAGTTGAAAGTTATAAAAAAGCGATTGACGGACAGTATAAATTAATCGAACTTAAAGAAAGATACGGAAAAGCAAAGCTCCCCAAAGTCGAAATTGCCGATATGCGTGAGGAATTGCGCGCAGGCAATGGAACAGGACTTTCTATTTCTTTACTTGATAGAATTGGAACTGCTCTTCATAAAAAAGAGCAAAGCATACTTTTCTTAAATCGCAGAGGATATCACAATTTTGTTAGTTGTGCCTCTTGTGGTGTTGCTATCACCTGCCCCAACTGTTCGGTTTCTATGACTCATCATACCGATAGAATTTATCACAAAACCGAGCTTGTATGCCACTGGTGTGGCAAGCATATCCCCGTTCCAAGCACTTGTCCTGAATGTGGAAGTGAACATATAAAGCCGATGGGCATAGGTATTCAGTTGATAGAACAAAAACTCAAAGAGCTTTATCCAAACGTTAATACAATTAGAATGGATACCGATACCACCTCATCCAAAAATGCATATGATACTATGCTCTCGGATTTTCGTTCGCACAAAGCAGAAATTCTTCTTGGAACACAAATGGTAACCAAGGGGCACGATTTTCCCGACGTTACACTCGTTGGTATTTTAGGTGCAGATACCTCTCTTTACCTCAATGACTACAGGGCAAACGAAAAAACCTTTTCAATGCTCACACAGGTTATCGGTCGCGCAGGAAGAAGCGAAAAAGAAGGCCGTGCACTTATCCAAACAATGAATCCCGACCATGATGTTATCCTTCTTGCTTGCAAGCAGGACTATAAAACGTTTTTCAATAACGAAATTCAAACAAGAAAATTACTCTCATATCCACCATTTTGCGATATCGTACTCTTAACTCTTTCAGGAGAAATAGAAACTGCCGTTATGAAAGATTCAAGACTCCTATCTGATATGTTAAGAGAAAAAATAAACACAGAATATAAAGATGTGCCCATTATTTGCTATGGCCCATTTGAAGCTCCCGTTTATAAGCTTGATGGCAAATATAGAATGAGAATAGTAATAAAAACGAAGCTCAATAAACGCTCACGCGAAATGTTTAGTGAAATTTATAAAACATTTGGCAAAAGAAAGAAAAATGAACCTATACTCTCGGTGGATTTTAATCCCTCGAGCTTATAATCCCCTATTGAAAGGAATAAAAAACAATGGCAAAACTCAAAATAGTAAAAGTAGGTGACGATGTTTTAAGAAAAAAATGTCGCCCCGTTGAAGAAATAACACCCAAAATCATCCGTCTTCTTGACGATATGGCAGAAACAATGCATGATGCAAACGGTGTCGGTCTTGCAGCTCCACAGGTTGGTATTTTGCGCCGCATCGTTGTTATTGAGGTTGAAGAGGGCAATCTTATTGAATTTATCAATCCCAAAATTATAGCTTTCGCAAGCGAGCAAGACGGCACAGAAGGTTGTCTTTCAGTCCCTGGCAAATGGGGTATGGTTAAACGCCCAATGCACGTTACAGTTCGTGCAACAAATCGTCATGGTGAGGAATTTGAATTAACCGGTTCCGAACTTTTAGCTCGTGCCATTTGCCACGAGCTTGACCACCTTGACGGAAAGCTCTATATTGATGTTGCAAGAAACATCGAAACTGTTCCCGCAGAATAATTCGCTTTGGAGGATAGCTCTATGAAAATACTTTTTATGGGCACTCCCGATTTCGCACTTTTCTCCCTTAAGGGACTTTGCGAAAACGGATATGACGTAGTAGGAGTTGTTACTCAACCCGATAAACCCAAAGGACGTGGATATGTTCTTACTCCCCCACCCGTTAAGGTATATGCTATGGAGAAAAACATTCCCGTTTATCAGCCAAATTCTTTAAGAACCGAAGAATTTGCTGCCCTTCTTTCAGAAATTAATCCCGACCTTATAGCAGTTGTTGCCTATGGCAAAATTTTGCCCAAAAACGTACTTGACTATCCCAAATATGGTTGCGTAAACGTTCATGGTTCACTTCTCCCCGAATATCGTGGTGCAGCTCCAATGCAGATGGCTATAATTGACGGAAAAAAAGTGACCGGCATTACCACAATGTTTATGGCGGAGGGACTTGATACAGGTGATATGCTCCTTAAAGCAGAATGTGAAATAGCCGAAAATGATAATTTTGAAATAATTCACGACCGTCTTGGTATCCTTGGCGCAGAGCTTCTCCAAAAGACTGTTGACGGACTTGAAAAGGGAGAGATTACTCCCATTCCCCAAGACCATTCAAAAGCAACGCACACATCAAAAATTCTCAAAGAGGATTGTGAAATTGACTTTTCAAAGGACTGTGATACAGTTCACAATCTTATTCGTGGTCTTTCTCCTATTCCACTTTCGTTCACTCACACCCCCGATGGAAAACTCCTTAAGGTTGTTGAAAGTGAAATCTGCGAACGAGAAAGCAAAAATAACGATTTTGGTAAGGTAGTTTCTCTTGAAAACGGAAAAATCCGTGTTTTATGTGCACACGGTTCAATTAATATTCTTAAAGTTCTTCCTGAGGGCAAGGGCAAAATGACCTCTGCAGATTTCATTCGCGGAAGAAAAATATCTGTAGGAGATATCCTCAAATAAAACAACGAAAGGAATAAAATTATGCCTTTTTTCTATTATTGGTTTGATCCCACAATCATAATACTTGTGCCCGGCATCATTATTGCCCTTTGGGCATCTATCAATGTAAACACAACTTTTAAGAGATATAATACCGTGTTGAGTCGCAACAGATTGACGGGAGCACAAGTTGCAGAAAGAGTTTTGCATCACCATGGCATTTATAATGTTCGCATTGAGCGTGTTTCAGGTAATCTTTCCGATCATTATGACCCAAGAGCCAATGTAATTCGTCTTTCTGACTCAACTTATGACTCAACAAGCATTGCAGCCGCAGGCGTTGCAGCGCACGAGGCAGGACACGCAGTTCAGTATGCTCAAAATTATGCTCCCATCAAAGCAAGAGCATCAATAGTAAATCTCTGCAATTTGGGTACACCCATGGCATTTGTTTTCCTTCTTATCAGCTTTTTCGTTCCTGCCGAAACTGCCACAATATTCATCTATATAGCAATTGCGCTCTATTCTCTTGCAACAATATTTCAACTTATAACACTCCCTGTTGAATTTGATGCATCTCGCAGAGCTATGGTTTCACTTGAAGCAACAGGACTTTATGGTCAAGACGAGCTTGCAGGAGCTCACAAAGTTCTTCGCGCAGCAGCTCTCACTTATGTTGCGGCACTTATTTCGTCAATTCTCTCCCTTCTTCGTTTTGTTCTTATTGCAACAGGCGGCAGAAGAAGACGTTAATTTTTAAAAAATGGAAAATAGACAAACAAATCCTCGTGCACTCGCACTTGAAGTTTTAACAAGATGCGAAAACGGTGGATATTCAAACATTGCACTTGATACAACAATCAAGAGAAACAGTCTTTCCTCTGCCGATCGTGGTCTTATGACGGCGCTGATTTATGGTGTAATTGAGCGCAAAATTACACTCGATTATATAATTTCTTGCCTTTCTTCAATTCCAAATAGCAAAATTGAAAAGGATACAAGAAATATTTTAAGAATGGGGATTTATCAGCTCCGTTATATGCAAAGAATCCCTGCGTTTGCAGCACTTAATGAAACAGTTTCACTTGCAAATAAGCGTTCAAAGGGATTTGTAAATGCAATTTTGCGCTCGTATCTTCGAGAGGGGAACAAAATTGCTTTTCCCGACAAAAACAATCCTAAAAAATATCTTTCAGTATATTACTCGATTGGTGAATCTCTTGCCGAAGCACTCCTTTGCGCATACTCATTTGATGAATGCAGAAATATGCTTAATGCTTTTTCTCAAATCGCGCCAATCACTTTGAGAGTTAATAATCTCAAAGCTACTCGCGAACAGATTTTTGCCGAGTTGAATAATGGAACATTGACTGATTTTTCACCTGACGGAATAATTCTTGATAATGCCGCCATAAGTGAGCTCGAATGTCTTAAAGACGGTAGAGTTACTGTTCAAGATGAGGCATCTCAAATATGCGTTCGCGCACTGGGAGCCAAAAAGGGTGATACAGTTTTTGACGTTTGCGCGTGTCCTGGTTCAAAGAGCTTTGGCGCAGCTATGACAATGGAAAACAAGGGTGAAATCCTTGCTTTTGATATTCACGAAAACAAATTATCCTTGGTAGTTAAAGGCGCAGAAAGACTTGGAATTTCGATTATTTCAACTAAAGCGCATGACGCTCGAAAGCCAATAGAAGAACTCTTTGGAAAGGCAGATAAGATAATTTGTGATGTTCCCTGCTCAGGATTTGGTGTTATATCCAAAAAACCCGAAATTCGATACAAAGACGTTGAAGAAAGCAAGGCGTTGCCTAAAATTCAATATGATATTTTAGAAAACGTTTCGAATTACCTCAAAGTTGGTGGAATACTCGTCTATTCGACTTGCACAATTCTGCCCGATGAAAACGAAAATAATATTAAAAAATTTCTTGATGAACATAAAAACTTCGAGCTTGTTCCATTCTCTGTTGGAGAACTCGAGGTAAATAGCGGAATGATTACACTCCTTCCGCATACACATCACACTGACGGATTTTTTATTGCTAAATTAAAGAAACTCAGTTAGTATTTTTGAAAGGAGGACACTATGCAAAATCTTCTTAATTTTACATATGAAGAGCTTGAGGCGTTTGTTTTATCAATCGGTGAAGCAAAATTCCGTACAAAGCAAATTTTTGCACCTATGCACAAGGGTATATCCCCAAAAGATTTAACAAATCTTTCTGCAAAAACAAAAGAAAAAATATTTGAAAACGCGAAATATTCTCTTCCAAAGATAAGAAGAAAGCTTGTGTCCGCGCTTGATGGAACAGTAAAATATCTGTTCGAGCTTGACGATGGCAACTGTGTTGAAAGCGTTGTTATGAAATATGAGCACGGAACAACCATTTGCATTTCCTCACAGATTGGTTGCCGAATGGGATGTGCTTTTTGCGCATCAACCATTGGAGGAAAGGTTCGCGACCTTGAAGTTTGTGAACTTTTGGGTCAAATAATTGCAGCACAAGTTGACCTTGGTGAGCGAATTGACGGCATTGTTATGATGGGTATTGGTGAGCCCCTTGACAATTATGACAATGTAATAAAGTTTTTGCGAATTGTAGGTCATAAAGAGGGTTTGAATATTGGATATAGACACATCTCCCTTTCCACTTGTGGTCTTGTTGACAAAATATATAAACTTGCAGAAGAAGACTTCCAAATAACTCTTTCAATCTCTCTTCACGCTTCAAGTGATGAGATAAGAAGCAAGATTATGCCCATAAATAGAAAATGGGGTGTGGACGAGCTTCTCGATGCTTGTCGCGCATACTTTACAAAAACGGGCAGAAGAATATCCTTTGAATACACACTTATTGCCGGTGAAAATGATAGTGAAGAAAACGCTTCGGCTCTTGCAAAAAAATTAAACTCAAAGCTTAGAACAAGAACCGAAAGTATGCCAATTCATGTAAATCTCATTCCCGTCAATCCCGTAAAAGAACGAGATTTCAAAAAAAGTGGCAAAGAGCAAATCAAAAAATTTGCATCCGTTCTTGAAAGTAAGGGCATTCGCGCAACCGTGCGCAGAACTCTCGGCGCTGACATAAACGCATCTTGTGGTCAGCTTCGCCGCGATGAAATGAAAAAAGAAGAAAATCCAACCACCGCAAAGGAGCAGATATGAACATTTACGGCTTAACCGATAAAGGCATGATAAGAGAAGCAAATGAAGATTGCATTGGCATCTCTTGCTTAAAAAATGGAATAACTATAGCTATCGTTTGCGATGGAATGGGCGGTGCTGCAGGCGGAAAAATTGCATCTGCTATTGGTGAAGAAACATTTATGGCATCAATGACAGAAATGGCAGACGAAATTGAAAAAGCAAAGTTTGACGGCAAAAAAATAAAATCCGCAATAAAAGAAAGCATTGAAAAAGCAAATTTGGCTATTTTAGAAAAAACGCAAAATGACAAATCCTTGCGGGGTATGGGTTGCACCTTGAATGCAGTTGTTTTTTGCGAGCCAAAATCCAAAATTTACTATGCAAACGTGGGTGATAGCCGTTTGTATATGATTAAAAAGAGAGAAATCAAGCAATTGACCAAGGACCACTCCTATGTTCAAATGCTTGTTGATAATAAGGAAATAACAGAAGAAGAAGCCCAAGAGCATCCTCAAAGAAATTTGATAACACGAGCGCTTGGCATAAAAGAAGAAGTTGAGCCCGATATCTCAGAGCGCAGAGTATCCCTAAAAAGTGATACACATTTTCTTCTCTGCTCCGATGGTCTTCACGGACTTGTTTCCAAAGAAAAACTCAAAAAGGTAGCTTTAGCTCCCATTGGTATTGAAGAAAAGATATTTGCATACATAAAGCTCGCAAATGATGCGGGTGGTGATGACAATATCTCTGCCATCCTCCTATCAACTAAGGAAACGGAGGTGGCTAAATGACCGCTTATGATAGCTTTATAGGTCAGACCTTCGAAAATAGATACACGATAGTAAACGTTATCGGTATCGGTGGTATGGCAACGGTTTATGGAGCATATGACCAAGTTACAGGACGCTCGGTTGCCATTAAAATGATGAATAAAAAGCTTGAGCATAATGCTCGTCAGTTGCGACTTTTCGTTAACGAATCCACAGCACTCTCACTTTTGTCTCATCCCAATATCGTTCAGGTCTATACAACCGCTTTCACAAATAGTACAAAATATATCATTATGGAATATGTTGAGGGCATTACTTTGAAAAAGCATATCGACCACCGTGGCGCACTACCCGAGCGCGAGGTGCTCTATTATGCAACTCAAATTCTCTCCGCCCTTGATTACATACACTCAAAAGGTATTGTCCATTGTGATATCAAGCCTCAAAATATCATTCTTTTGCAAAACGGAAGCATAAAAGTTGCCGATTTTGGTATCGCGCGCCTTGATGCTATGCTCGATAATTCAAAAGAAAGAAGTGATGTGGCTTTAGGTACTGTATATTACGTTAGCCCCGAGCAAGCGCAGGGTAAAGCCCCAAAAGCAGAAAGCGACCTCTATTCACTCGGCGTTATGTTATATGAGGCAATGACAAATCGTTTGCCCTTCTATCACGAAAATTCAACCGAAGTGGCAAAAATGCAAATCAACAAAGACCCCACCCCCCCAAGCGTTTATAGACATGACATTTCAATAGGTCTTGAGCAAATTATATTGCGCGCGATGGAGAAAAATCCTAAAAAGCGCTATGCAAATGCTATGGAAATGCTCACCGACATTCGTGCGCTCCGTCAAAATTCAAAAACGGTTTTTGGAAATGAGAAAAATTCAAGCCGTTACAGAATAATTGAAAGAAAGCCCATCTCAAATGCCTCAAACGTTTCAAATAGAAGTATTTATCCTATGAGTGAACGTGGAGCAAACTTTGTTGATAATCAGGCATATTTTAAGAAAAATACATCACATTCAGGAACATTTGCGCCAAGAAGTGAGCAGATATATCACACGGGCAAAACAACGGCTCAAACAGGTAGAACCACAGCTCAAACAGGCAGAACTATAGCTATAACCTCTACACCATCACAAATGGGCAGAACACAACGAATTCCGTCCGGAAAGCTCCCAGACATACATTCACAAAAGTTGCCCCCCGCAACAAACACAGTTGCTATTGATGACGAAAAGATTGTTACAGAGCTTAAAGAAAGCAAATGGCTCTCAATACTTCTTGGCATCATAGGTGCTTTGCTTATAATTATAGCCGTATCGTTAATAATGTGGTTCTCTATTGCGTCAAATCAACGCGCATTGCCCACACATACACAACAAATTCAGGCAGAAACGGAAACAGAATGGAATATAGAACACACGGAAAAATTTTAAAGGGTGTTGGTGGTCTTTATACAATAAAGCTCATTGATAATGACACCCACAACAAAAATTTTAATACCGAATCTCCCCTTGCTTCAAAGCTCATTTCGTGCTCAGCAAGTGGATCGTTCAGACACAATCATATAAAACCACTCGTTGGAGATAACGTGGAGATAATTTATACCAATCATTCACTTGCCGAGGTAGATTCCAAGAATAACGATATCAGAATTTCAGATATTCTTGACCGTAAAAACGAACTTATTCGTCCTCCAATGGCAAATCTTGACGTTATGTTTATCTCAATGGCGGCAGCATCCCCTGCCCCCGTACTTCCAACGATTGATAAACTTATTTGTATCGCAGAACATAATGACATTGAACCCGTAATCATAATCGGCAAATGCGATTTAGCACCCGAATATGCAAAGGAATTGCAAAAAATTTATATCAAAGCGGGATACAATGCATTTGTTTTGAGCGCCAAAACTGGTGAAGGAACTGATGCTATTCGAGAATTCGTAAATACAAAGCTTGAGGGCAAAACTGCCGCGTTTGCAGGTGCTTCGGGTATTGGAAAATCCACACTTCTCAATGCACTTTTCCCCAATTTGTCCCTCACAACAAACACAATTAGTGTCAAAATTCAAAGGGGACGTCACACCACTCGTCACGTTGAGCTCTATCCCATAAATGATACCGAAAATTGTGGATATATTGCCGACACACCAGGATTTTCACTCCTTGATTTTGAGAGATTTAATTTCTTTGATAAAGAGGACTTGGCATATAATATGCGTGAATTCCGTGATTACATAGGCGAGTGCAGATACACAAAATGCTCACACACAAAAGAAGAGGGTTGCGCAATTCTTGAAGCCGTGCGAGAGGGTAAAATATCAAAATCTCGACACGATAGCTTCCTTGAAATCTACGCCGCACTCAAAAATAAGAACAAGTGGGATAACAAATAATATGAAATCATACATTTTCATCGGTGGTGAGGTGGATAACTCCGCTCTTGAAACTACCATACCAGAAAACGCACTCGTTATTGCTGCAGATTCGGGTTACGATAATGCAAAAGCACTTGGATATGCCGAAAGATGCGACTTTATTGTGGGTGATTTCGACTCCACCCAAACAAAAGCATTCTGCTCGCGCGCAAAAATTATTAGAGCCGAAGCCGAAAAGGACTTTAGTGACACACGTCTTGCAATAGACACAGCAATCGAAAACGGTGCTGATGAAATTTACATCATAGGTGGTCTGTCAGGACGACTTGACCACACTCTTTCAAATTTATATTTGATTGAGGCCCTCACAAATTGTGGAATTTATGCCTGCATTTGCGATGGTAAAAACAGAGTGCGCTATCTCAAAGAGCGCTCATCCTTGCTCATTCCAAAGGATGAATATAAGTATTTTGGACTCCTTCCTTCAGGAAAAGAGGCAAAGGGAGTTAACATCAAGGGAGCAAAATACCTCCTTGAAAACGCCAAATTAGAAAAAAGTATGCCCTCTTTTGCAATTTCTAACGAGATTGCAGAGAATTTTGCAATGGTTTCCGTCAAAAAAGGTGGACTTTTCGTGATAGAAAGCAAAGAGTTATCAAAATAGCACCTTTTTTCATATAATGAAATTGACTACATAGTCAATTTTATTACTTTGAGGTAATATTATGAAAATCGTGCTTTATAAAACACCAAGCTTTTTGTCCACTCTAATTAGAAAATTTTTAGGAATTAAAAAGAATAAAACATAAATTCGGGAGGATAATATCCTCCCCCATAAATTTAAGGACACAAAAATGAACAAACAAATTGAAAACACAGGATTTCTTCCGATAAACAGAATAGAGATGGACGAACGCGGTTGGGATAGACCCGACTTCGTCTACGTTACGGGTGATGCATATGTTGACCACCCCTCTTTTGGTGTGTCAATTATTTCAAGAGTCCTTGAGGCAGAGGGGTTTAGAATTGCAATTCTCTCCCAGCCCGACTACAAAAGCTGTGACGCATTCAAGAAATTCGGACGTCCTCGTCTTGGCTTCCTTGTAACTGCAGGTAACATCGACTCAATGGTTGCACACTACTCCGTTGCCAAGAGAAGAAGAAATTATGACTACTATTCAGCAGGCGGTAAGATGGGCAACCGTCCTGACCGTGCGACTATAGTATACTGTAACAGAATACGCGAAGCTTACGGTGACGTACCGATTATCATCGGTGGACTTGAAGCATCCTTGCGTCGCTTTGCACACTACGATTATTGGGATGACAAGGTGCGCCGTTCAATTTTGGTTGACTCGCGTGCCGACATTCTTACATACGGAATGGGTGAAAACATCCTTCGCAGAATTGCATTTTTGCTTGACAAAGGCGTGCCTGTAAAGAAAATTCGTGACGTTCGTGGCACTTGTTACCTTGCTAATCCCGACGAGACAGTTCACTATCCCGTTGCAGCAGAATTTGATTATAACGAACTTAAAACAGACAAGAAAAAATACGCAGATGCGTTTGGTGTTCAATATAAAAATCAGGATAGCATTAACGGAAAAGCTATTGTTGAACGTTATGACAACAAAATTCTCGTTCAAAATCCGCCGATGCCCCCACTTGAAAGGGACGAGCTTGATAAGGTTTACTCACTTCCTTATATGAGAACATTCCACCCATCATATATTAAGGATGGTGGCGTGCCTGCAATCGAAGAAGTTAGATTCTCAATCACTCACAATCGTGGATGCTTTGGCGCTTGTAATTTCTGCGCTCTTGCTTTCCATCAAGGTAGAACAGTTCGTTCAAGAAGCGAAGAAAGCGTTCTTCGCGAGGCAAAAATCATCACCGAAATGCCCGATTTCAAAGGATATATCCACGATGTTGGCGGTCCGACTGCAAACTTCCGTTATCCTGCGTGCGACCATCAACTTGAACACGGAGTTTGCTCAAACAAGAAATGCTTAGCGCCCACTCCCTGCAAAAATTTGAAGGTTGACCACACCGAATATATGGAAATGCTCTCAAAAATTGAGAAACTTCCCAAAGTTAAAAAGGTGTTTATCCGTTCGGGTATTAGATTTGACTACCTTATGTACGATGACAACGATGCCTTCTTCAAAAAACTTGTTGCCGACCACGTTTCAGGTCAGCTTAAGGTTGCACCCGAGCATATCTCAGACCGCGTACTTGACAGTATGGGCAAGCCCCACATCGACGTTTATAATGCTTTCAAAAAGAAGTATTTTGACTATTGCAAAGAGATTGGCAAGGAGCAGTATCTTGTTCCCTATCTTATGTCAAGCCACCCGGGTTCCACAATAGATGAGGCGATTGAGCTTGCTTGTTATCTTAAGGCAGAGCATTATGCTCCCGAGCAGGTTCAGGACTATTATCCCACACCCGGCACTGCATCAACAGTTATGTACTACACGGGAATTAACCCACTTAATGGTAAAAAAGTATACGTTCCCACCACTTACGAAGAAAAGAGTGAACAACGCGCGCTCCTTCAATTCAACAAGCCCGATAATGCACAAAAGGTTCGTTCTGCACTTATAAAAGCAGGACGCGATGACCTTATCGGTTTTGGTGGTATTTGCCTTGTTAAGCCCGAAAGACAACCCCATTTTGATAAGAAAAATGATAAAAAAACAGTCAAAAACGGCAAATCGCAGGACAAAAAAGGTGATAAAAAACCACTAAATAAAGGCAAAAATGCACCAAAATCGAACAAAAAATTTGATAAACCCGTAAACAAAAAAACGGGTAAGAAGAAATAACAAAAAACGGCAGGTCTTTTGACCTGCCGTCTATTCTTTTATTGCTACTTTATTTTCTTGACTTTTTAAAATATTTGTTATATAATGAATCCATTGAATATTAGACAACATGTATCAAAGGAGACTCTTGTTATGACCCAAAACAAAAAGAACTTTAATTTTTTAAAAATATCATTTGTTTGTTTTATATTATTTTGCATATTATTAGGTTCAGGAGTCATCCAATCACACGCAGCAGAGGGAGATGACTCCTCTATATGGGAAGAAATTGAAAGATTAGATGCACAACTGAATATAGCACTTAGCAAAACTGATTCTAATGCAGCTGATATAAGTGCATTAGCTCAAACAATTTCTGAGATTAGAACGAAGTTGGAAACACTTCAAACTACATCTCTTTCTCATGCAACTCAACAACAATTGGCTGCATTAGAAGAATCTCTTGAAGCTGCGGATAACACTTTGGCTTCTAGAATAGATGCTCTTGAAGCTGACCTTGCTCGCAAGTACCAACAAACCACTCAAAATTCTGCTGATATTGAAAAACTTGCTAGTTATATCGATGAACTTGAAGAACTCGTTACTGCTCTTCAAAGCACATCTCTTTCTCATGCTACACAGCAACAACTTGCTGTATTAGAAGAAGCTCTAGAAAATGCGGATAATATTTTGGCTTCTAGAATCGATGATCTTACAGCTGACCTTGCTAACAAATACAAACAAACAAATCAAAATTCTGCCGATATTGCTGCTCTTGCTGATAATATCGATGAACTTGAAGAACTTATTACTGCTCTTCAAAGCACATCTCTTTCTCATGCTACACAGCAACAACTTGCTGTATTACAGGAAAAACTCGATGTTGCTGATTCTCTTTTGCAGAGTAAAATAGATGATCTTGCAGCAAAACTCACTGTTGAATCTTCACAGATTGACAAAAACTCTGCTGATATTGAAAAACTTGCTAGTTATATCAGTGAGCTTGAAGAACTCGTTACTGCTCTTCAAAATACATCTCTTTCTCATGCTACACAGCAACAACTTGCTGTATTAGAAGAAGCTCTAGAAAATGCGGATGAAGATTTGGCTTATCAAATTAATGCTCTTGCAAACGACCTTCAATACACGCGTGAACAAGCTCTACTACACTCCGTTGATATTGCTACTCTTGCTTCTGATATTGCTGATATTGAAGAACTTATCACTGTTCTTCAAGCTGCATCTCTTTCACATGCTACACAGCAACAACTTGCTACATTACAGAAAGAACTCGAAGCATCAATTGCAACTCTTAATAGTAAATTAAATGAACTCACTTCCAATCTTCAAAGTGCAAGAATATCCATCAATGAAAATTCTGTGGGCATTTCTACCCTAGCGAAAAAAATTGCTGATATTGAAGAAGTTTTATCCGCATTAGATGAAAAGTCTCTTAATACAGCAACTAAACAACAGCTTGAAAATTTAAAAACAGAGGTTACTGAATCTATTGTCACATTACAAAACGAATTGACCGAACTGAAATCCGAACTTGAACAAGCAACTGCTAATATTTCCGATAACTCAACCAGTATTAGTAAACTTAGCAATTCAATTGCAACAGTTCAAGAAGCGATATCTACTCTCGAAACCAACTCGGCATATTATGTAACATCAGAACAACTTGATTCATTAAAAAAAGATTTAAATGCAGCGATTGGAATTTTGGATAGTAAAATTGCTTCAAATGAGATAAAATTTAATAACCAAATAGCAGGATTGACAAATCAGATCCATGAACAGCAAAAGAATTTTGAAACCTATCTGATTATTATAGTATCAGTAGTCATTGCTTGTAACTTAGCATTGATAGTTTGGATCGTTGTTATTAAAAAGAAACATTTAACATCTAAAAACAAAAAATAAAAAATATTCTTAAATAACAAAAACGGCAGGTCGCGTGACCTGCCGTCTATTTTTTATTTTACTGTTTAATTTCTTCCATAATGAATGCTTCAAGAACGTCACCAAGCTTGATGTCGTTGAACTTTTCAAGTCCGATACCACATTCATAACCCTGTGCCACTTCTTTCGCGTCATCCTTAAATCTCTTAAGAGAGGAAATCTTATCTTCGAAGATAACGATACCGTCACGAACAACACGAATGTCACTCTGTCTTGTCACCTTACCATCAGTAATGTAAGAACCTGCGATTGTACCAACGTTAGGAACTCTGATTGTCTGACGAACCTCTGCATGACCAAGTACAACCTCCTTGAATTTAGGAGCAAGCATACCCTTCATAGCAGCTGTAATTTCTTCGATACATTCGTAAATTACACGATAAGTTCTAATCTCAACGTTCTGTCTATCTGCAGAGTCCATAGCACCCTTGTCAGGACGAACGTTAAATCCAACAATGATAGCATTTGAAGCCGCCGCAAGCATTACGTCACCTTCTGTAATACCACCAACTGCAGAGTGAATAACTCTAACCTTAACTTCCTCATTAGAAAGCTTCTGGAGAGATGCACGAACTGCTTCTGCAGAACCGTCAACGTCTGCCTTAACAATAACATTAAGATCCTTAATACCTTCAGAAATCTGGTTGAACAAATCGTTAAGATTTGCTCTTGCATTAGCCTTGAAGATTTCTTCTTTAGCCTGAGCTCTTCTCTGTTCAGCAAGTTCACGAGCCATCTTTTCGTCTGCAACTGCATTGAATTCATCACCTGCAACAGGAACGTCTGCAAGACCGATAATTTCAACGGGAACTGAAGGACCTGCCTCTTTAAGTGCTTTTCTATTGTGGTCTGTCATAGCTCTTACACGACCAACTGCAGTACCGGCGATAACGATGTCACCTGAGTGAAGTGTACCGTTTTGAACAAGAACTGTTGCAACGGGGCCACGGCCCTTATCGAGCTTCGCTTCAATTACGATACCCTTTGCATGTCTATTGGGATTAGCCTTAAGTTCCTTAACCTCTGCAACGAGAAGAACGGATTCAAGAAGATCCTCAATACCCTTGTGTGTCTTTGCAGATACGGGAACGCAGATAACGTCACCACCCCATTCTTCAGGAACGAGGTCGTATCTTGTGAGTTCTTGCTTAACTGTATCGGGATCAGCCGTGGGCTTATCCATCTTATTGATTGCAACTACAATATCAATACCAGCCGCTTTTGCGTGGTTGATAGCTTCTATTGTCTGAGGCATGATACCGTCATCCGCCGCAACAACGAGGATTGCAATATCAGTTGCCTGCGCACCACGAGCACGCATAGCAGTAAATGCTTCGTGACCGGGTGTATCAAGGAATGTCATATCCTTACCATTGATGCTTACTCTATAAGCACCGATGTGCTGTGTGATACCACCTGCTTCGCCTGTAGTAACACTTGTATTTCTAATTGCGTCAAGAAGAGATGTCTTACCGTGGTCAACGTGACCCATTACACAAATAACGGGAGCGCGTTCCTTAAGAGTTTCTTCAGTGTCAACTGTATCATCAAAAAGTTTTTCTTCGATTGTAACAACAACTTCTTTTGTAACAATTGCGCCAAGCTCGTCTGCGATAAGATATGCTGTATCAAAGTCGATAACTTGGTTAACAGTTACCATCATTCCCATCATCATAAGGCGCTTAACAACTTCACCCGCAGTAACCTTCAAACGAGATGCAAGTTCGCCAACTGAAATTTCATCGGGAACAGTAATGCTAATGGGCTGTTTTTTAACAACCTGTTGCTGTTTCTTTTGTGCGTTCTTATCGAACTTATTGTTCTGTTGCTGACCCTTCTTGTTGAATTTCTGGTTTCCACCACGAATATCCTTAACGTGATCGGGTACATAGTTATCAAGCTTTTCATCGTATTTAGATGCATCGTAGCTTGAACCTCTCATATCAACAACACGGGTTGTTGTGCTTCTAACACCCTTTTCACCCTTTGCAGTTTGTTCACGAACGATAGCTGTGGGCTTGAAGTGTTCCTTTGGAGCATTCTGGTTGCCTTCGTCCTTGTCTCTGCCAAAGCCACCGCCCATATTGTTGTTCTGGGGCTTCTTATTCTGCTGATTAAATGGCTTCTGCTGAGCGCCAAAGCCACCCTTATTATCGTTGCCCTTGTTAAAGCCACCCTGCTCTCTTGCAGGCTTCTGACCTTGAGCGTTTCTATCAAACGCAGGTTTTTGACCTTGGAATCTGTCACCCTGGGGCTTTTGTCCCTGTACATTCTTATCAAACGAAGGTTTCTGACCCTGGAATCTATCCCCTTGAGGCTTTTGCCCCTGCTGAGATTGAGGTCTATCCTGGTTTCTTGCAGGAGTATTCTGTGAACGGTTATCAGACTTCACCTGCTGATTTGTCTTATTTTCGGTTTTTGGTTGGTTTTTGGATTTTTCTGCCTTTTCAGCTTTTTCAGCTTCTGCGCGCTTCTGTGCCTCTGCTTTAGCTTTTGCTTCTGCCTCAGCCTTTGCTTTAGCTTCTGCCTCTGCCTTAGCTTTTGCAGCTGCTTCTGCTTTAGCCTTAGCTTCTGCCTCAGCCTTCGCTTTAGCTTCTGCCTCTACTTTTGCCTTTTCAGCCAATTTTGCAGCTTCTTCTGCCTCCTTAGCCGCTTGAAGCTTTGAGGGAATATAGGTATCACCAAAGATATATGAATCAATATCCTTTATCTGATTCTGCTTTGTGAGAGATTCCATAAAAATATCAAACTCTCTGCCCTCAAGAGATGCCTGCGTTTTAATTGCAACACCCTTTTCTGCAAGAGTATCAATGATATCCTTACTTTTTATTCCCAAATCCTTTGCTAATTGATTTACCTTAAATTGTGGATTTGCTGCCATAGTACCTCCAAAAATTCCGTTTTTTGAATTAAAACCGTTCAATAAAATTAAGTAAAACTAATTAAAATATTTGCTCATCATCTTGAAAAAACCCTCGTCAGTAACAGCAACTGCCGCTAAATTTGAGCTTTTACCCACAGCATTCGAAAGTTCTATGCCGTCAAATTCAAGTCTAATTTTTTCCACACCGTAAAATGAGCATTTATCAGTGATTTTTTTATGTGTATTGTCAGAAGTATCTCCTGCCTCGAGCACGAGATATATCTTTTTGCCCTTTTGCATTGCTTCGATTATCATGGGCACACCGAATATCAATTTCCCCGCCTTTGAGCAAAGACCAAGCGAGCTTAAAATTCTATTATCCATCATTCGCCCTGCTCTATTTCACTCTCAAGAGCTACGTATATCTCATCGGGAATATCACATTCCAAATGAGCCATAATTCTTCCGTTTTTTCTTGCTTTGTTAAAGCATTTTACACCACGGCACAGATAAACACCTCTGCCATTTTTTTTGCCCGTTTTGTCAAGCACAATCTCACCTTCGGGTGTTCTAACAACGCGAAGAAGCTCACTTTTGGGTTTTCTTTCTGAACAACCCACGCATTGACGAAGCGGTATTTTCTTTTTTTGTTCCATAGACAAATTATTCTGCCTTAATATCTATCTTAAGACCTGTAAGCTTTGCTGCAAGACGAACATTCTGTCCCTCTTTACCAATAGCAAGAGAAAGATATTCGGGCTTAACAACAACTCTGCAAGTGTTCTCACCTGTCATTTCAGCAGAAACAACAGGAGCAGGAGCAAGTGCATCCTTTACGTATTCAATGGGATCTTCACTATACTGAATTATGTCAATCTTTTCACCATGAAGCTCGTTTACGATAGAGTTAATTCTCATACCGTGGTTACCGATACAAGCACCTACTGCATCAACCTCAGGATCTCTTGACCAAACTGCAATTTTTGAACGTGAACCAGCCTCACGAGAAACGCTCTTAACCATAACAACGCCGTCAGTAACCTCAGGAATTTCAAGTTCGAACAATCTCTTAAGAAGTCCTGCGTGTGTACGTGTAAGAGTAACGATGGGACCCTTACCCTCTTTATTTACGTGAAGAACATAAACCTTGATTCTATCGCCAATTGTAAGAACTTCACCTGGAATCTGCTCACTTCTGAGAAGAGTTGCAAAGCCGTTGGTTGTTTCAACAAGAACAGAACCTGTTTCGGGATTAATCTTGCTTACAAGAGCAGTGATGATTTCTTCTTTCTGATTTTCATAAGCTTCTTGAATAACCTTTCTTTCACCCTCGCGGATACCCTGAATAATAACGGACTTAGCCGCGCCTGCAGAAAGACGTCTGAAATTCTTGGGCTTAACTTCTTTTTCAACAAAGCTACCAAGAGTATATTTCTTTGCTATCTTCTTAGCTTCTTCAAGAGAAATCTGTGTTTCGGGATTTTCAACCACCTCAACAACCTCTTTTTGATAATATACCTTTATGTCTTCTTTTCTCTCGTCAACTACAATGCGAACATTGGCATTTGAACCATATTCTTTCTTGAAAGCAGACACAAGAGCCGCTTCAATCTTTTCAAACATATAGGTTTTCGGAATACCCTTTTCCTTTTCGAGCATATCAAGGGCAGCAAATAATTCCTTGTTCATCTTAACAAATCTCCTTAATTAAAAATCAAACACAGTATGCATCTTTGCAACTTCATTTTTTTCGAATTCAATGTTTTCTCCGTTAAACTCAATAACTATTCTTCCCTCTTTAGAAAGGCCCACGAGTGTTCCCGTAAAGCTTTTTGAGTTGTTTTTCGGAGCGTAGAGCTTAAGCTCAACTTTTTCACCAATACACATTTCGATATGTGCATCAGTTTTAATTTCCTTTTCAAGCCCCGGTGAAGTACATTCAAGATAATAGGATTCATCAATAGGATCCGCCTCATCAAGCATAGGATCAATAGTTCTGTGGAATTTTTCACAAGTATTGATGTCTATTCCTTCTTCGGAATCAATGGTTATTCTGAGTATTTTCTTTGAGCCCTCTTTTACGAATTCAACGTCCCAGAGGATGATACCCATTTGTTCAGCAACGTGTGAAACAAGTTCAGCAACCGTGCCTGCGATGTTTTTCTTAATCATATCTACAAAATCTGCCTTTTCAAGAATTAAGAGTGGGTCGTTTTGGGACCCACTCTCAGATTAGTATGCCCTATTATAACACATCTTTTTTTCTTTTGCAATAGTTTTTCTTACATTTTTTTGATTTTTTTGTTTTTTTTACTATTTATATATAAATATTCGAAAATTATGTTTACAAAAAGATATTTTCGTGCTATAATGATAGGAAGATTATTAGAATGCCGAATTATGCCTTTATAATAATCGATCAAATATAGTCAAAGGAGATTAATCCAATGAGTAAAAACAAGAATAAACGCGTTTTATCAGAATCAAACGTGCTTTTGATGGTATGTTTGGTAAGTAGCACAATTTTTATGCTACTTTACGCTTTAATAAATATCTTTGTAGAGGAGTATCCCGATTGGCTCGGTGCCGTTATTTTTGGCATCAATGTTCTCTTCATTTCAATCGTTTTGGTTTTCTACAAGAGAAAGAGAGACCTTGAAAGAAGTTTCAACGAGAAAACTCTCCAAATGGAAAAAGCAATGACGGGTATGATGAAGGATGTTGACATTCCCTGCATCCTCACATTGCCAAGTGGAATTATCGCGTGGTGCTCAAAAGGAGCTCACGATATATTCGACATTCCCTCAAGTCTTTTGCAAAAGAACCTTAATGATATTTGCGAATTGACTATTGAAGAGCTTATCGCAACTCTCCCCAAGGAGCAAACAAATGATGCCAACGAGCAGGGTTCGATGAACGTTATAATAAACGACAGAAACTATATCGCAAAGATATATCGTCATACACTTGGCAAAAATCAGTATTACCTTGTAACCTTTACTGATTACACAGATTATGCACATCTTCTTGCCAAAACAGAGGCAGAAGCTCCCGTTGTTGCACACATCGTGCTTGACAACCTTACCGAAATTGCAGAATATGTTCGTGTAAATTATCGTTCTGCTGCAAACGAAATTGAAGAAATTCTTAAAAAATTTGCAAATGAGATGCACGGATTTATCAGAGAATACAATCGCGACAAATACATAATGGTATTCTCAAAAGAAAAATATAAAGAATGTGCTGAAAACAAATTCGACATTCTTGAAACAATAAGAAACGTGCGACTCGGTGATAGTTCAGTTCCCGTAACAATTTCTATGGGTGTTTCACTTGTTGGTAACAACTTTGAAGAAAAAGAAAGAAATGCATTCTCTGCTCTCGAATTTGCTCTTCAAAGAGGTGGTGACCAGGTAGCAGTTAAAACTGAAGAGGACATTTTCTTCTATGGTGGAAAAACAAAGGGTGTTCAAAAAAAATCCGGTTCTTTCGCAAGAGTATTTGCAACACAGCTCTCATCCTACATCGCAAGTGCGGGCAACATTCTTATTATGGGACATGCTAACCCCGACTTTGACGCAATAGGCGCATGCGTGGGTATTGCAAGACTTTGTATGTTCTGTGGACTTAGTCCTCGCATAATTATGAACACACAGTGCAAAAATTTCAAGGCATGTACCGAAAAGCTTTTGACAATTGAAGATTATAAAAACGTATTCATCTCTCCCGAAGCGGGACTTGATATGATACAATCCGATACACTCCTTATTAT
The DNA here is from genome assembly GCA_045651165.1 of Eubacteriales bacterium. GTDB lineage: Bacteria > Bacillota > Clostridia > Oscillospirales > CAG-272 > RGIG4608. Next base: position 10,154 of record JAZRRX010000029.1, on the reverse strand, counting down.
CGTGGATGCAAATAACTTTAATATTCTTGAATCCTCTGATATAGCAAACAATGTATCCAACTTTATTGTTATCGACCATCACAGAAAGGTTGCAGAATTTGAAATCGAGCCTCTTTTGGCACTTATCGACCCATCTGCTTCTTCTGCTTCTGAAATGGTAACAGGAATTCTTGAACAATGCTTGCCAAGTGATGCTCTTTACAAAGAGGAAGCAAATCTTCTTCTTGCCGGCATCATGGTTGACACAAAGAATTTCGTAAAAACAACAGGTACCAAAACTTTCTCAGCTGCTATGTATCTTCGTGGCGTTGGTGCAAACTCCGAAATAGCAGAAACTTATTTCCACGAAGATTTCGATAACTTTATGAGTGAAGCAAAATTCAATACAAACATCACAATGTATCTTGATAGAATAGCTATCACAGAAAGTGATGGTAGTGACCCAGGCTTTGACCGAGTTGCTGCATCAAAGGCGGCAGACAAGCTTTTAACAGTTCGTGGTGTTGACGCTTCCTTCGCTCTTGTTACCATCGGGGACAAAATTCACATTTCTGCCCGTTCAAACGGAAAGATAAACGTTCAGCTCATTCTTGAAAAGATGGGTGGTGGCGGACATTTCGATTCCGCAGCCGCAGCAATACTCGGCACTGATATGAAAGCAGTCCTCTATCGCTTAAAGGATGCAATTGACGAATATTTTGCAGAAGAATAATAGATTTTAGCATTTTTTAAGGTTTAAACTATATAATTTCAAAGTTAGGAGTTAATATCACATGAAAGTAATGTTGACACAGGACGTTAAAGGTCAAGGCAAAAAAGACCAGATAATTGAAGTTTCTGACGGATACGCAAGAAATTTTCTTCTTCCCAAGAAACTTGCAATAATTGCTGATGCCAAGGCAGTTAACGAAGCAAAAAACAAAGAAGCATCAAATTTGCACAGAATAGAAGTGGCTAAAGCCGAAGCAAGAGAGATTGCAGACAAGCTTAGCAAAATCACAGTTGTAGTTTTGGCAGGAGGCGGCACTGAACGTCTTTATGGAACAGTAACCAGCAAGGAAATCGCAGAAACACTTGCCAAAAATCACGGTATCACTATTGATAAAAAGAAAATGGTCATGAACGAAAGTATTAAGACCTTTGGCACATACAAAATTGAAGTAAAGCTTTATGGCGCTGAAATCACGGGAACAATCACCGTTCAGGTATCTCCCAAGCAATAAGAGGAAAAGTTATGAACGAAGATCTTAACAGAAAACTTCCCTTTTCGTTGATAGCAGAGCAATCGCTCCTTGGCTCAATACTTATTGACCCCGCTTCCATCAACGAAGTAGCGGACCTTATAAAAGCAGATGATTTTTATATCACCGAGCATAAGCAGATATACCTTGCGGCAACAGAATTGTTTATGACAAACCGCGAAATTGACGTGGTAACTCTCATAGATACGCTTGTGCACAAGGGAATTTATAACAAGAGTGGTGGAGAAGATTATATCAGAACTCTTTCAGAAGTAGTTCCAACTGCTCTTAATGTAAAGGACTATGCAAAAATAGTTAAAGAGAAAAGCGCACTCCGTCAGCTTATTGAGGTTTGCGGAGAAATCAACGAAACTGCATTTTCAGAGCAAGAGTCTGCCGCTGGCATAATCGAACTTGCAGAAAGCAAGATTTTTGCCATAGCTCAAGGCAGAGATACAAAGAATTTTAGACATATACGCGACGTTTTGGGAGCAGTTTACAACAATCTGCACGAACTTTCTGTAAATCCCGATGCCGCACACGGAACACCCACGGGTTTTTCGGGTCTTGACAGAGTGCTTGTTGGTATGGGTAACTCCGACCTTGTGCTTGTAGGTGCTCGTCCTGGTATGGGTAAAACATCATTCGCTCTCAATATTGCAACAAACGTTGCTCAAAGCACAAGAAAAAAAGTTTGTGTATTTTCACTTGAAATGAGCGCAGAACAGCTCGTTTCACGTATTCTCTCAAGTGAAGCACTTGTTGATAGCCACGAGCTTCGCTCTGGCAAACTCTCAGGTGATTCTTGGGAAAAGATTGCAGATGCAAGCTCTCGTCTTGCAGGTTGCGATATACTTATCGATGACACATCGGGACTTACAGTTACCGAAATGAAGGCAAAGCTTCGCAGAGTTGACAATCTCGGTCTTGTTATTGTGGACTATCTTCAGCTTATGCAAAGTGATAGAAGAATTGACAACCGTGTTCAAGAGGTTGCAGAAATTTCTCGTGCACTTAAAATTATGGCAAAAGAACTTTCAGTTCCGATCATTTGCTGTGCTCAGCTCTCTCGTGGACCTGAATCAAGAACAGATAAAAAGCCCATGCTTTCAGACCTTCGTGACTCCGGTGCTATTGAGCAGGACGCAGACGTTGTAATGTTCCTTTATAGAAACGAATACTATAAAACCGATGCAACTCCCGGCGAAAACAATGCCGCAAATATTGCTGAGGTAATTATTGCAAAGAACCGTCATGGTTCAACGGGAACTGTTAAGATGGGTTGGATTGGTCAGTACACCAAGTTCCGCACCATCGCAGACGATATTCACGAATAAAACGATTTTTTGAGAAATGGGGGAGGAAAATGAAAAATAAAAATAATATTTTCGTATCTCCCCAAATTCTCGCTTCTCTCCCCCAAGATACTCCCGTGCTTATTGCTTATTCAGGAGGAGCAGATTCAAGTGCACTCTTGCATCTTTTAAAGGATGATGCAAATAATAAGGGTTATAAAATCTACGCAGCACATTTTAATCATCAAATTCGTGGAGAAGAAGCCGAGCGTGATGCAGAATTTTGTAAAAACACCTGCGCGACACTTGATATTCCCTTTTATCTTGGCACTGCTGATATTCCTTCACTTGCAAAAGCAAACGGAAATAGCATTGAAACCGAGGCGCGAGAGCAAAGATATGCATTTTTTGAAAAAATTATGCGAAAGAACAATATTCCAATTCTTGTTACTGCCCACCACGCAGAAGACCAAATTGAGAGCATTATGCTCCACATTCTTCGTGGAAGTGGAATTTCGGGACTTTGTGGAATAGCGCCTTGTCGTACATTTGAAAACGACCTTTTCTTGGTGCGTCCTCTTTTAAATTCGCAAAAAGAAGATATCTTGTCTTATTGCGAAGAAAACTCCATTGATTTTGTTAGTGATAGCACCAATTCTGATACTTGCTATGCAAGAAATTTTATTCGCGCAGAATTGACACCCAAAATGCGTGAACTTCAGCCCAATCTTCACGGAGTCTTTGGACGAATTGTTTCAAGTATTACAGAGGCAAATGATTTTATTGATATTTCGGCAAGAAATTTGATGAAAAACGAATTTGAAACAGAAATATCCCTCTCAAAATTCAATACATTACACTCAGTACTTAAAGCAAGAGTAATAATACTTGCATTTGAAAATTATTCAAATAGTGCTTCCCTTGAAAGCACACATATCAAAAGCATTCTTGAACTTTGTCAAAAAGCCGAGCCACATTCTTCAATTTCTTTGCCGGGTATGATTTCTGCAAGAATTGAGAGCGGTTGCCTTGTATTTGAGTTAGATAAAGAAATAGAAAAAGTTGAAGATTTTGATATTCCATTTACTATTCAAAAAATAAATTTGCCAAATGGCACAACAATTAACATTGAAAAAAATCCCACACAAAATCCGTCAGATACCGACGTTTTTCTTGATGTGAAATGTGATATTATAAATAATGATATGCATTTTCGTTCAAAAAAAGAGGGTGACGTGATTTTCGCGGGTAAAATGAATAAAAAAGTTAAAAAACTTATCAACGAGAAGAAAGTTCCACTCAACAGAAGAAAAAAACTGCCCTTGCTCGTATACAAAGACGAGATTTTATGGATTCCCACAGTTGCTGTCTGCGACCGTATTAAAAAGGATAAAATAAACGAGTGCACCGATTTTCTTCGCATAACAATTAATTTTGAAGATTAATTCATCATATAAATTTGGAGGTTATTAATGAAAAAAGGCAATTTAAAAGTAATTATTTTCTATGTCGTTTTGATTGCTGTTATCTTTCTTGCGGTGTTTGCCATGCTCGGCTCTCCCGCCAATCAAGAAGATGTTAATTTTAGCGACATAATGCATTATTTTGAAGAAAATAGAGTTAAAGAGTTTGAGGTATCAAACGATAATATATTAACTATTGTTGTTTACGATATTGGTAAAGCTGGCGCACTCACCCCAGAAGATGTTGTAGGAGTTCCCACTAAATCCATCAGCTATAAACTTCGTGACGTAAGCATCTTTATTGATTCATTCGAACAATATAAAAACAATACTAATCTTGTAAAATATGAATATGAGCCATTGACAGAATATCCTTGGTGGATTTCCCTTCTTCCCAATGCGCTTATGATTATTGTATTTATATTCCTCGGAATATATATGACAAAGCAGGTTAACAAGAATGGTGGAGGCGGTATGATGAACTTCGGTAAAGCGAAGGCTCACATTCCCCAAAATGATAAAAATAAAGTAACATTTGCCGATGTTGCAGGTGCAGAGGAAGAAAAAGAAGAGCTTGTTGAAATAGTTGAATTTCTTAAAGACCCTGAAAAATTTGCAAAGCTCGGCGCAAGAATTCCCCACGGCGTGTTGCTCGTGGGCCCTCCCGGAACAGGTAAAACACTTCTTGCAAAGGCAGTTGCAGGTGAAGCAGGCGTTCCCTTCTTCTCAATGTCAGGTTCTGACTTTGTTGAAATGTATGTTGGTGTAGGTGCTTCCCGTGTAAGAGACCTTTTCAACACAGCAAGAAAAGCTCCCGCTGCAATCATCTTTATTGACGAAATTGACGCAGTTGGACGTCATCGTGGCGCAGGCCTTGGTGGTGGACATGACGAAAGAGAGCAGACCCTTAACCAGTTGCTTGTTGAAATGGACGGCTTTGGCTCACACGAAGGCATCATCATTATGGCAGCAACAAACCGTGCAGATATTCTTGACCCCGCACTTCTTCGTCCAGGTCGTTTCGACCGTCAGGTTAAGGTTGGTTACCCCGACATTAAGGGCCGTGAAGCAATTCTTCACGTTCACGCAAGAAAGAAACCCATGGAAAGCACAGTTGACTTCCATAAGATTGCACAGAGCACGATTGGATTTACAGGTGCAGACCTTGCAAACCTTCTTAACGAAGCGGCACTTCACGCAGCTAAGCACAACAAGAACCTTATCGGTATGGACGATATCGAAAAATCCTATATGAAGATACTCCTCGGTCCTCAGAAGAAGACCCGAGTAAGAACTGCCGCAGACAATAAGCTCACCGCTTATCATGAGGCAGGCCACGCAGTTGCTTCATACTATTGCAAGCACACAAATCCCGTTAAATTCATCTCAACAGTTCCCTCTGGTAATGCAGGTGGCGTAACTGTAAGCATTCCCGAAGCAGATACATTCACAATGACCAAAAAACAGATGATTGATGAAATCATTCTCGCTCTTGGTGGTAGAGTTGCCGAAGAAATCGTTCTTGACGACATTTCAACAGGCGCATCTGCTGACATTCAGCAGGCAACAAAGATTGCTCGCAACATGGTAACAAGATACGGTATGAGTGATAAACTCGGTACTGTACTTTACGGTAGCGGACACTCCGATACAGAAGTATTCCTTGGTAGAGATCTCAACACAACCAAGAACTACTCTGAAAAGATTGCTGCAGAAATTGACGATGAAATTCGCACAATTATCGAAAATGCACATGCAGAATGTAAGGCAATCCTCACAGAGCATATTGATAAGCTCCACCTTATTGCAGGCTATCTTCTTAGATCTGAATTTATGGATGGCGATATGTTCAAGGCGGCTATGGAAAATGACCTCACCTTTGAGCAGATAGATGACATTCTTAAAGAAAAAGAGCGCAGAAGCCAAGAAGAAAATGAGGCAAAGCGCAGAGCTGAAGAGGAAGAGCACCGTAAGGTTGAAGAAGAGCTTCGTCGTGAATTTGAGGAACGCGAAAGAATGATGAACGCCCCCAAGGGTGAAACATTTGAAGACGCGCCAACAGATGACGACAACGAAGAATCTGTAGATAAAGAATAAAAACAAAGGACGGCTTGAATTTTCAAGCCGTCCTATTTACTTTTGAAAGATTTTATAGTATAATAGAAATATAGATATTAGAATTTCGATTTATTTACACAAAGGAAAAACAAATATGAACTTAATTTTAGCATCAAAGTCACCGAGAAGAAAAGAAATACTTGAAAATCTCGGTGTTGAATTTCAAATAATTACCTGTGAAACTGACGAGCATACAAACGAAACCGACGGCAACAAATACGTCCAAGAAATTGCTTTTCGCAAGGGTGATGCCGTACGCGCTCTCCTTGAAAGTGAAGGCAAATTTGATGGCAATCAAATTATCCTTTCTTGCGACACAGTTGTTGTTTCTGCCGATGGTGAAATTATGGGCAAACCCATCAATCGCGAGGACGCAAAACGCATGATTCTTGCCTTTTCAGGCAAACCCCACTTTGTAATTAGTGGCATTGCACTAATCACAAAAGACAAAACCATTGTTACACATGAATGCACCACTGTTTTCTTTGACACGGTTGATGAAGCAGACGTTGAAAAATATCTCGACACTGACGAGGCATATGACAAGGCAGGCGCTTATGCTATTCAAGGCTACGCTTCCCTTTGGATAAATGGAATTGAGGGTGACTATTTCAACGTAGTTGGATTGCCCGTTAAAAAGCTTTCAGACACACTCAAAAAAGAATTTGATGTTAAATTAGCATAAAAAATAGACGGCAGATTGCCGTCTATTTTTTTATTTATCTTTTAGTCAACGCCTCGCCGTCAGTAATAAATACAATCGAGCCTAGCTCGTCCGTTCTATAAACAATTGCTCCAATGTCAGCAAACACATCGAGCGCTTCTTGGTGGGGATGTCCGTAAGAATTTCCCTCTCCACAAGAAATTACAACATATGTAGGACGCGCTGCTTCCAAAAGCTCGGGGGAGTTTGAAGTTTTGGAACCATGGTGTCCCGCTGAGAAAACGTCGCATTTCAACAATTCACTATTATAATTAGCCAAAAGGTCTTCTTCACCCTTTTCTTCGGCATCGCCCGTCAATAAAAACGAACGATTTCCATATGTCGCGTGAATAATTAGACTTGCCTCGTTCCATTCCGTTGAATTAACAAGGTTTGGCTGAGGTCCATAAATTTTCATTTGAAGTGCTCCAACTGTAAGCATGTCACCAGGACCTACAATATCAACAGCTATCTGCTTTTCTTCTATCACGTCAAGCGCTTTTTCAAAGAATTGTGTAGTCTTTTCTTGACCATTCATAACAAATGTCTTTACTGTGATATTCTCTAAAACATAGGAAGCACAACCCATATGGTCGGAGTCGGGGTGAGTTATGATGAAATATTCAAGTTCTGTAACTCCTTGAGCTTTAAGATATGCTACCACATCATCTCCATATTCCTTTTCGCCACAGTCCACGAGCACGCTACCCTTAGATGTTTGAAAAAGTGTTGCATCTCCCTGACCTACGTCGATGAAATGCACTGCCATTTCATCACCATCTGGGTCAATTGGTGGAATCGCAGGTGCTTGAGTTGAAAAAATACCAAGCTCATCAACCCATTGTCTAAATGGTTCGCTGTATTCATATGCGCAAACGCCAATAAGACCAAACAAAACAAGCAAAAGCATTATTAAAGCAAACCATTGACCAAATATCGCTTTTGCGACCTTTTTTTGTACTTTTTTCTTCTTTGCTTTAGATACCGCCATAAAAACCTCCTAAAAATATAATGTCATACATAAATTATATCAGTAATATAATATAAAATCAAGATTTTTTTAATCGAATTTTCAAAAAGGCAGTTGCAACCGCGAGTTGCACAAAAATTCTAACAAAAATTGGTTGCAATTATGAAAAAAGTTTGATATAATAATTAATAGTAAACTCGAATATACTTTATATTATAAAATTAGGAGGTACTTATGAAAATAATTAAGGTTAAAGATTACGAATCAATGAGTGAAGAAGCATTTAAGGTGGTACTTGGGGTTGTTCAAAATAAACCCGATGCAGTTATGGGCCTTGCAACAGGCTCAACTCCCTTAGGACTCTATGCCAAAATGATCGAAGATCACAAAAACAATGGCACATCCTATGCAAATTGTCGCACAGTAAACCTTGACGAATACGTTGGTCTTGATATAAACAGTGATCAAAGCTACGTTTATTTTATGAGAGAAAATCTTTTCAAAAACATAGATATTAAACTTGAAAACACAAATATCGAAAACGGAAAAGCAGAAGACAAACAGGCAGAATGTGAAAGATATAATGCACTCCTTGCCGAACTTGTACAGGATATTCAAGTTCTTGGTATTGGTTCAAACGGACATATCGCGTTCAATGAGCCAGGCACACCTTTTGATTCTGTAACACACATCGTTGACCTTGCAGAAAGTACAATAAAAGATAATTCCCGACTTTTTAGTTCGATTGACGAAGTTCCCCGCCAGGCATTTACTATGGGACTTTCAAATATTATGAATGCAAAGAAAATATTGATTCTTGCAAACGGAGAGAATAAGGCATATGCTGTGGGAGAACTTGTAAATGGTGAAATTAGAGAAGAAATTCCCGCATCAATCCTTCGCAACCACCCCGATTGCACACTCATTTGCGATGAACCCGCAGGAAAATATATTTAATATACATAAAAAAAGGAAGAAAAAATGGCACAATCTAAAATTTTGCGCGCCATGACAAGTGACGGTAGCGCAAGAATACACATCATTAATTCAACAGATATTGTAAATCAAGCAATTACATATCATAACACAACTCCAACCGCAAGCGCAACGCTTGGTAGACTCCTTACCGCAACATCAATTATGGGTTGTATGCTTGGTGAAGTTGAAAACAGTATAACTGTATGTTTCGGTGGCGATGGTCCCGCAGGTAGAGTTTTGGCAGTTGGCGATTACTACGGAAATGTGCGTGGTTATATTCAAAATCCCGACGTTGACCTCCCCTTAAAGCCCAACGGAAAACTCGATGTTGGAGGTGCTGTAGGTAACGGACTTCTCAATGTTATAAGAGATACGGGAGCTGAAATTCCCTTCTCTGGTTCTATTAAGATTGTTAGCGGTGAGATTGCCGAGGATATTGCACAGTATTATGCAGAAAGTGAGCAAATTCCTACAGTTTGCGCGCTCGGTGTACTCGTTGAAACCGATTGCACCTGCCGTGCAGCAGGTGGAGTTTTGATTCAGCTCCTTCCCTTCGCAGACGATAAAACAATTGCCGCAATAGAAAAGAATTTACCAAAGCTTTCAAACGTTTCTGCTCTTTTTGAAGCAGGAATGTCAAATGTTGAAATTGCAGAAATCGCACTTGAGGGTATCGAATACGATCTTTTCGATGAGCTTGACGTGGATTACCTTTGCAACTGTTCCAGAGATAGAATGGAGCGCGCGCTAATTTCTCTTGGCAAGCCCGAACTTTACAAAATGCTTGCCGAACAAGTAGCAGAAGGTAAGGAAGAAAATTTAGAAGTAAATTGCCGTTTTTGTAATAAAAAACATCTCTTCACCCGTGATGACATTGAAAAAATGTTTGAAGAATAACAAAAAATCAATAAAATTTGCAAAAAAGCTATTGACATTTAAATATCAATGTGATATAATAACATCTGCCGTTGAGAAAACGGCAGGTATGGAAGCATAGCTCAGTTGGGAGAGCATCTGCCTTACAAGCAGAGGGTCATAGGTTCGAGCCCTATTGTTTCCACCATTTTTTATAATCAAGGCAAAAGTCTTGGTGTAGGAACATGAGCGAGGGATACCTCGATCATTCCAAATGAGGCCCGGTAGTTCAGTTGGTTAGAACGCTAGCCTGTCACGCTAGAGGTCAGGGGTTCGAGTCCCCTTCGGGTCGCCACTTTAGAAATAGGGTGGGAGAAATAAAAGGTCTCAGGCAAATGCCTCTGTAGCTCAGTTGGTAGAGCAGGGGACTGAAAATCCCCGTGTCGTTGGTTCGATTCCGACCGGAGGCACCAAAAAATGCGGATTTAGCTCATTTGGTAGAGCGTCGCCTTGCCAAGGCGAAGGTGGCGG
>JAZRRX010000028.1:0-7755 GCA_045651165.1 Eubacteriales bacterium | reverse complement strand
ATTTAGCAATCAGTAATCGTTAGCCGCTTTTCTTTGCAAGTATAAGCGCAAAGAAAAGCTCCAAAAGAAACGCTGAATACAGGGCTACGCGCCCCGTACCCGCGCCACTGCTCGTGGAGAGCCACCTTTAAAAAGGTGGACGAAACAATCAAAAAGCAGATTGTTACTCCCCGATAAATCCCAATTTAACAAACAAAAAGCACTCACATCTTAAGATGTGAGTGCTTAAAATATTCATTCTACATACTATTCAAAATTTCTTTTGCTCGCTTCAAAATTGGCAACTCGCGGTTGCAAATAATTCTGCCAAGCGGTGTTTTTCTGCGCTTTTCATATTCCGTAACGGCTTCTTCATAAGTAAGCTTTAGAGTTGAAAGATGAAAATGATGAACCTCATCCTCGGTCATATGCTTCTCGCCAAAAGAAAGCGCACGACAAAGGTAGAAATTATTTATATTGTGCCTTTTGATAAGATTATAATAATCACTAACCACTCCGATTTTGCAAATCACCTCAACGGATGCTCCAAGCTCTTCTTGTAATTCACGACGAATGGCAATTTCAAGATTTTCACCGTCCTCAACGCCACCACCTGCAGTTTCAATACATATTGCTCTGCCGAAATCGTCATCGCGATCAACTTGCACGAAATAAAAATAGCCGTCATCGTCAAAAACTATCGCGCGCACAATTTGTCTATCGTGCGTTACACCGCAAAACTCCCATTCTTCGTCACGGAGTTCAAGTTTTATTTCTTTATCAACCATAATATCCTCACCATTTTGATTATCTGCTCCATATTATATCACAAAATCATCAAAATGTAAATAGCACTCATACTTGTGGGTGCTATTTTTTATTTTCTAATAATTCTATGTCTGCACATACTTGTTTTACCACATTCGGGGCATTTTAAACGTCTTTTTGTAAATGTGTGATAGCCATTGACATATGCCTTCATCGATGCCTTGAATTCGGCATTGCAATTTGGGCACACCCAATAACTTGAATGATTTTCAAGCACTGATGCAGCTCCTATACCTAATGCCGCAACTATTACCGCCAAAGCAATTAGCGCAACTCGAATTGCCCAATGCATTTCAATATAAGCAGCAATTACAACAAGTGAACAAACCGCAATAATCGTCACTATGGCACAAATGATAGCCGTTGTCCAAATTCTTTTATTTTTCTGATTTTCTTCCATCAAATTCATCATATTTTCCTCCGCTTTTTCTTTGTAGTCAAGGTCAGACACCCTCTCACCTGTAAGTAAATCATTGACATTTATGCCCAAAGTCGCACATAAAGGCATCATCAAAGACACCTCGGGCAAGCCCTTGCCACATTCCCATTTTGATACCGTTTTATCGCTAATAGAAAGTGCATCTGCAAGCTCTCTTTGAGTCATGTCTTTTTCTTTTCTCATCTTGCCAATAAATTTCCCAATTTTAATTTGATCCATTGAGCACCCCTCCTTTACAAGCAAATTATATATGATAAATTGTAAAATAAACACCCACGGAGCGTAGAATTTGTAAAAATCCTCGCTCCGTAAAGTTATATATTGATTCTATATTATAAGTTTTAATTTATTCTTCCCTTTTCGGCAAGGTTTTAAGTAAAACTGCAGTATATCCAAGAGCTATAATACAAATGATAACCGATTGCACTATTCTTGTTGCATTATCTATCGCGCCCTCATTTGCAAAAAAGCTTGTTACGTTTATAAACTGATGCGCCAAAATGCATGGGAGAAGCGATTTTCCTCTATAGAACATCACAACAAACAAAAATCCAATGGCAATAGCAGAAACCACTTGACACAAATTAGGCAAAAGTGTAGCTCCGCTTCCGTTAATGAGATTTACGATATGCCCTATTCCAAAGGTAACGCTTGAAACGATTATCGCGCTCTTTATTCCGTCCTTTTCCATAGCTTTGAACAAAAATCCACGGAAGATAAGCTCCTCAAGAAAGCCCACGCAAAGCATACTGATAGCATACAAAACGAATTCTAAAATCGTTCCGTTCATTCTTGCGCCATACCAAAAATTACACGAAACAAGAAGAATAAGTGGTATGTAATATAAAAATTTTTGCGCACTTATGTCCGTCTTGCACAACCCGTAATCTCTAAAATATTTGTTTTTCTTTATCCAAATAAATGCAATAGCGCACAATATCAAAAGATATGGAGCAGTTATTATCTTCTCAATGCCAATCAATCTTGACAATTCATCAGTTATGCTGGTGTCAACTACATAAACGATTATCCACGCAAGAGCAAACCAAATCTTGCTTTTATTGTAAAGCTTGTTCATATAATAAATCATTTATTTCACCTTGTATTTTTTCTCAATTTTATTAAAAGTAGCAATCAAAATACCCATCCCTAATGTGCAACTCAAAACCAAAATAGCAACAGCAATCCATGTGCTCCAAAAATATACCACACCCGAGGCAAAATACCACAAGGAGTATATTTTCCACATTCTTCCGTTTTCTTTGTTATATGCCTTCACGTCGGTGATGTTCTTTTCATCAACAGTTGTGCCCGACCAAAAATGCATCGGCTTTTCGCGTTTTTCGGCATAGACGCCTAAGCCGAAGAACAAAATCGCGCAGCCGAATACAGTAATACTCCAAATAATCATTCCTGCCATAAAAACCTCATTTTTTTATTCTTAACAAATAATGCTCCTCGTCTTCTCCAACAACATATCCACCATTGTTTGTAATCACCTTGAATGAAGCAATATTACTTTTCAAAACACGAAGATAGATTTCATCTTCATTCACTATTTTTCTGGCAATATTCAAGGTTAAATTCAATCCTTTAGTGGCATAGCCCTTGCCTCTATACTCTTTTTTGATGCTATATCCTATATGCCCCGCACCGTTTTTTAAGGCATCAGTTAAATAATGTCTTATTCTGAATTCTCCAACCAATACCCCGTTATCATAAAGATAATAATACGTTGCCGCGACAAACCAATCGGGCATATCAACTGGATTTTCGTGCATCATCATCTCAGGCAAAGCATTAATTTTGTATTTTTCAAACGATATACCATTATATTTATTAGTTAATCCATTTTCGTCCGTGGGCATGCAAGTAACGTATTCCCACTGTGCAAACGCATCTTTATAATTCATTTTTCTTAGCTCTAACATTATTGCATCCCCCTTCTATTCTATTTAAAATAAATCCAATACCTTCTTAATTTATGATTTCCCTCGGCATCGTTATAGGCATCAATCGTGTCTTGCAAAATGCCACCAAGCTTTTCACACATGTAAATGGATGCTAAGTTTTCTTCATTTATTAAAATTAAAACCCTATCCATTCCGTGAGCTTTTGCAATTTCTAACCCTTGGCGCAGAATTTCCGTACCATATCCCTTACCCCATTCGGATACTTTTACGGCATATCCAATACTGCCAATCTCGTTCATTACCTTATCGGGAAATTCGGTTCTAAGTTGAAATTCACCAATGAATTTTCCATCATCAATTGCCCAATAGTGAAATCCCTTGGGATAACCCTCAAGCAATCCTTCTTCTTTCTTATCATAAAGCAGCTTTGTTCGTTCAAACCAACCATCGTCTATAAGATTTGGATTCATAGGTCTAAAATAAATAACTTTATTTGCATAAAATTCTTCGCAATATTCTTTAAATCCCGATACATATTCGGGAGAACGTTTTATTAATTGAAACATATTTACCCCATTAAATTAAAATTATATTCATTATAACACTTAACAAATCGGTTTTTATTATATATCATTATTTTATATTCTTCGCCGCTTGACATATGGAAGGTTACTATGGGAAAAACAATCCATTTCCAAGTGATGTCTTTGATATCTTTCATTTGCATCGCCAAATTTCTGTATTTTTTGTCAACGGTCAACTTGTTTGTTCTATATGTAACAGAATTCGGCTCTAAATATAAAGCACCGCCAAGTATCCCACCCATACATAAGCTGCACATGAAAACTTTTTTCATATCATTCTCCCTTACTGCCGTTTATTATTTTTTTCAATCGTTATACTTGAAACGATAGCATAAATCAGAGTAATTATCATAACCACTATCGCTATATAAAAAATCCAATCTGTCTTTAAAAGTATACTTAAACCATTCAACAAAAAAATCAGAGCAATCAACAAAAACACTATTGCCGATTGACGATAATGAGGTTTCTTATTCATTGTCTCTCGTTCCTGCTTTGATGCATAAATATAGGCATTATTAAAAAGAAAGCCCTTTTCCATAAAAGAACGGATACTAACAAAAAATGCAAACGCAGATAATAATACTAATATGAACCACATAAAATTATCCTTTCTAAAGTTAGTTTCCTATAATTGGATTATATCATACTTTATATCTAATGTAAATACTAAATTATGTTATATAAAACAAAAGCACTCATCAAAATGGGTGCTTTTATATATTTATATTAATATTGTTGAATGTATCTTTTCTATATATCAAACGTATGATATATTACATCCGTTTCCGCAGTCAGTTATTATGTTCTTTTCGACCATTATGAGTTATATAAACAACACTATCCTGTGCCGGCATAGGAAAGCTATAAAACTCGGAGCCTATCTCTGTATCAAATTGCTTATCATTATGAGTAAATTCCACGCCATTCAAATTAATGCACGCAAGAGGACCGGACAAAAACTTAACGTAAATCCTTACTTCTTCACCTGCATAATAATATTCTTCCACTTCTCCATTGAGCAACCCAAAATTGTCAATAAGGGTTAATTTGTATTTTGATATGGCTGAAAATTTCTCTCCGTCTTTAACTTTTACGTATAGAAAATTATCCAAACCATTGTCTAACCCTTTATCCATAAAAATCAAGGTATCTTTCTCCACTATAAAGCTGTATGAGTGTATAACTTGCTCCATTCCATCATATGAGTCATTAAATCGATACATCTTTTCAAATAATGTAAGCATTCCGTCAGAATACGTCCATTCACCTATACCCCTATGGCTGCTTAACATACCTTCATAATAAAAAAACGTCCCGTCAGATTTGATTTCAATCGTAAAATTGCCACCAACACCATCTTTTTCATAAACATAAACTTTATCCACAATATCTTTTATGGGAACGTAGGCAGTTTGCTGATTTTCTTGGTTTTGTGATTGCTTATTGCCATCATTTAGCGGCTGTGTGTTGTTGCATGCACACATAGTAACAAGCAATATTAAGACCATAATAAAAGTAAATATTTTTTTCATATAATTAACCTCCTTTTATTAATATGTGGTCAATTTTAGTATACATTAAAAGAAAAAAATGTCAAGACCCAAATTTTTACCCAACAAAACAAAAAGCCCTGCGCGTGCAGGGCTTTTTGTTATATGCTTTTCACCGCAAGCAATTCGATATAACCTCTTGTACCGATGGGCTCTAATTGAATACGAGGATTTTCTTCATCCCATTTATATCCGATTGTTTCGGGTTTGTACTTTTTTATTGCTTCCCATACCTGCTCAATTGCTTCACCAAAGTTCTCCTCTTCAAAAGGCTCACCCTGGAACATAATATATTTGCATTTTGGCAATTCGATAACGTCGAATCCCTGGGGTATTTCACCCGAATAGTCCATTGCTACCTCCACGCCCTGCACGTATTCGGACGTTCCTTCAGCAATGTATTTTTCGGGAAGCCACAAGCATACGGGTTCACCACTAATTGATTTCATACTGCAAAGCAATCCCCATATGTCACAACCCATCTCGTTACAATATTCAAAATAATGCTTGGCATTTATTCCTCGTTTGATAACAACCTTTCTTTCGGGCTTTTCGATTACTTGCACAAAAACACTCTTTACTTCACTCATTTCTTTTTTGTCCTTTCTTTTTGCATATTTAACACCATAAGGCTTGAACAGATAGATTGGAGTGGGACGCATAGAATACTCATAAGGATTGCACCCAAACTCTTTATAAAATGCGCGCTGATAGCCGTCCACACTTTCAAATCCAGTATCAAATGCAATATCAATTATCTTCACTTTTTCATCTCTCAATCTAAGTGCCGATTTGGATAATCGTAGACGTCTGATGTAAACGGCAGGTGTCATGTGTAGCAAATCCACAAAAAGTCTATATGAATACCATGGTGAATATCGTGATACATTGGATAGTTCAGCCATCGAGATATCAGTATCAAGATGTGCCTCAATGTAATCCTGCATTCTTTGAACCGCTTCGATATGCTCATTCATTTCTGTTCACCTCCTTATGCTCATATTATAGCAAAACAAAATAGGACTTTCTCGACTTAATTTGCTAAAATAACAAAGCCGCCACTATGTAATGTGGCGGCTTTTTCTTTAATAAATACAAATAAGTATTCAATTCGTCAAATTGGAATTGTCCGACATACTTAATTATACAAATTTTTATAATCAGGCAAGGCCTTCCATTCGTATATAAATTACTTTCTAATACTTGTTTCAGTTTCTTTATCAAAGATATGTATTGCTTCTTCGTCAAGACCAAGAATTATCTCGCTCTTTCTTGCAGGATTCTTCTTAAGCTTCGCAGAAGCTACGATGCTTGTGGGGCTCTTTTCGATATTATCTTCAGCGTTCTTATCAAGATTTGCATAGATAATTGTTTCGTTACCGAGGGCTTCGATAACTTCTACTCTTGCAGTTACGCTCATATCGTTTTCTTCGTCGAGAACCTTAAGGTCACCGGGACGGATACCCATAACGATATCAAGACCTGAGCCAATCTTATCAGCATCAAAATTAGCAAGTGCTTCTTTAGAAAGCTTGATTGTTTGGTTATTAGCAAAGGTGATTGTTCCGTCGGGAGTAATATGGCCATCGAAGAAGTTCATCTGAGGTGTGCCTATAAATCCTGCAACGAATGTATTAACGGGATGATCGTAAAGCTCCTGAGGTGCGCCAATCTGCTGAACGAAGCCGTCCTTCATAACTACGATTCGTGTTCCCATTGTCATAGCTTCTACCTGGTCGTGAGTTACGTAAATAAATGTTGCACCGAGCTGATCGTGAAGCTTAATGATTTCACTTCTCATTGCTGCTCTGAGCTTTGCGTCAAGGTTAGAAAGGGGTTCATCGAGAAGGAATACCTTGGGATTTCTTACGATCGTTCTTCCAAGTGCAACTCTCTGACGCTGACCACCTGACAAAGCCTTGGGCTTTCTCTTAAGGTATTCTTCGATAGCAAGAATCTTTGCAGCGTGCTGAACCTTTTCATCAATTTCCTGCTTTGTGTACTTTCTGAGCTGTCCTGTTACGGGGTCTTGGATCTTACGAAGCTTAAGACCGAATGCCATATTGTCATATACGGTCATATGGGGATAAAGAGCATAGTTTTGGAATACCATCGCGATATCTCTGTGCTTGGGAGCAACGTCGTTAACGAGTGTGTCATCGATCCAGATCTCACCGTCGGTGATCTCTTCAAGACCTGCGATCATACGAAGTGTTGTTGACTTACCACATCCGGAGGGACCAACGAATACGATGAATTCCTTGTCCTGAATTTCCATACAGAAATCAGAAACTGCGGGTTTTTGATCTTTTGCAGCTTTTTTGTCTGCGTTGTCATAGATTTTGTACACGTGTTTAAGTGTTACTGTTGACATATTTTTCTCCTTTTGCGTTACTTTTGGCCGCTATATTCGGTGGCATTAAAACAAAATTTGCCCCAGCGGTTTTCCTCAAACGCGG
>JAZRRX010000027.1:0-7275 GCA_045651165.1 Eubacteriales bacterium | reverse complement strand
AAATTCCGGGTAATAACCGAAATCCTGGGGCAAATACCCTAATACTGTTCGATATCCTTCCTCACTGACATCCAGACCGTCAAATGTGATGGTGCCGCTTGTAGGCTGCAGGATGCCGCAGAGCATACGCATAAGAGTCGTTTTACCGGCGCCATTCGTACCCAAAAGTCCGAAAACTCCGTTATGCAAACGCAGGCTGACATGGTCTACTGCGAGTTTGTTTTGAAATTGCTTTGTTAGTCTGTCAATGACAAGTTCCATGTATGTCCTCGGCTTGTTTTATTTTTTTATGGTACACACGCTGCGTGCTGCAAATGTGTTGCAGAGCAATTTTTGTTGATGCATAAAATGCCCGAAAGCCCTTTATTTCCAAGGGTTTCCGGGCACTTGTTAGCCATTAGATATTATTCCCACTCGCTCCTGAAAAATAAATCTTAAACAGATTTGCTTATGGGATTTAGCTCAAGGTCTTAGGATTATTTCCATTATTCAGACGGCAGGGGCTATCTGACTTTTTGTTGCCATACTGTTGCCAAAGCGCAGATTGTAACAGCGGCAAAATCCTTTAGATTATTTATATTATATCAGATATTACGCAAAAATGCAATAGAATACGCAAAACACGGCGATACCTTTTCAGTACCACCGTGTTCGCTTGTAGTCGTCGATTGATCGGCGGCTGTATTTTTGCTTTGTCAAATTGGAATTGGTTAGTTACTCTCAACGCCCAATGTAATGTATTTTTCAAGAATGGCATTTACAGTAATTCTATCTTCGTCCGACAATACCAAACTCTTTCCAGTAACTTCTTGTACCTTTGAAGAATAAACTGACAGATCCTTTACATTGTACTTGTTGAGTATTCCACTTTCAGAATTATAATGCGCCCAATGACCTTTTAGGTTAATGACACAATCACTTTCGCACTCGGTAAGTTCTTCTATCCAAGTGTCGCCATTGATTATTTCTGATAAGGTGTTTGCATCTTCTTCGGTAATCTCAACGGATAGATTGAATGTTTCCCTACCTATTTCGCCAACAGAGTTTTCTGTTACTTCGAGAGTATGTGTATTTGCTACCTTATCTTCTTGTTCCTGCTGATTATCATTATTGCAGCCGACCAGGCCCAACACACAGACCAGTGTTAAAACAAATGCTATCAACTTTTTCATATAGTCACCTTCTTTATTCTTTTCTTTATACCACCGTGTTCGCTTGTAGTCGTCGATTGATCGGCGGTTTTATTTTTTGCCTAATAGAACGTTCCAGCAATAAAATCCAATGCTTGCTCCGAGCATATTTAGCAAAATATCTTCTATGTCGAAACTTCCGAGCATTGAAAAAATCTGAACTGCTTCGATTAAAACTATAGTTGCAAGTGACATCAAAGCAAATTTTATGAATTTTCTCGTTTTATCTATGTGAATTGGTAACAAGAATCCCCAGGGAATAAACAAAGCTATGTTACCCACAAAGTTAAGCAAAAAGCGCTTAATAATAGCGGAGGAAATAACAGGGGTTGTAAGCAAAACATATATGCTTTTTAGTGGGACAAAATTGCTCATAGCACGTAGATATTCCGGGTATGTCCAAGCATAGTCAGCGCCAAGACTGCGTAAAAACAGTATATATGCAAGTGCTAAAACATAGATTATGCCTATTCCATTCAACAAATATTTTACTTTCTTTGGTATAGACCTCAAAATACAATCACACTCCTTTACTTTTCAGTACCGCCGTGTTCGCTTGTAGTCGTCGATTGATCGGCAGCCTTATTCTTTGCCTAATAACAGCATTTACCCCGATTGCTTTGTAGGATTAAAAATTTCTACGATAACATCGTAATCAAAACTGTTTTCGTATGTATCTAAAAACTCTACAACAAAAAAAGCCTGTTCTCTCTCTTCATCAGTTGCCCATTTTAAGAACCAGCCAAAATTTTTATAGTCGTCATAGTTATTGTAGGAAATATCGTCCAAACCGTATTCTTCTTGAATGCGCTTTATCCCTTTATCATACATAACCACAAATGTATCGAAGGCTTTTTTGGGATTCTTGAAAACTGCATATCCATATCCATTTGCACCAATAGCAAAATCTTCATGGATATCAAGATATTTTTGTACATCTACATTCCCTTTAATACCATCTTGTCCCGGAATATACTCTTGACAATAGCGTAGCTTATGTTGCGAAATCGCAAAAGTTACCAAAACGGAAACGATAACAAAAACGAGTATAAAAACAATCACTAATACGATTTTCTTCTTTTTCATACAATTACACTCCTTTACTCTATTCTTTATACCACCGTGTTCGCTTGTAGTCGTCGATTGATCGGCGGCTTTATTATTTTTGAATGTCGCTTAATCTTTGCTTAATACTGAAAACCATCCTTCCATTTCCTCAGTAACTCGATAATAGCGCAAGGTGTCATTGCTATAAATCCAGCCACCCTCTGCGTCATACTCTAAACAAAAGCGAAGACCGTCAGCAGTTTCAAGCATAATTGTCATTTTGTTTTCGTTTGTCTGATCGTAGGCTTGTAGCAATTCTTCTTCCGTGGCAATGTGTCCGTAATTCATCTCGTGGTAATCATCATTGCTGTAATCTTTTAAGGCAATGGAATAAGAATAGAACTCAGCAATCATTTCTTTATCAGTTATTTTAGGACCGACAACTTTCTTTTCAAACCAATCATTAACAACCGATATAGAGGAAATGTTCTCAGCATTTTTTACAGCATAGACTGAGTAAAGCATTTCCAAAGATACAGATTCAGTATCCGGTAATACATAATTGTTAAAGACAACCGCATTGTATTCTCCATTATCGCAAATTACATAGACAGCGTCACAAGGTGCAGCCGCATAGGAATATAAAACAATGTCCGTCTTTTCGGCAGTTGCGATATATTCACTCTTTCCACCTGGGTTTTTTTTTGTCAAATAGGTAATCATGTCACCTGCGTCTGTTTCGTTAATTGGTGCTTTGATACCTAATCTTTTCAGCACAGATTTTTCTTCGCAAACCTCGTAAAAAGCGTTATTGTACTCAATCCTCTGTATATCTTCGGTAGGTAGTTTATCTTGAGATATTTGAGTTAACGGAATTGCAAAGCTAATAACTAACGCTAAACAAGCCGCCATAGCCCCCCATTTTATCCAAGCATTCTTTTTCTTTGCGGCGGTATAGTTAATAGATTCACTCACATACTTATCGCCGATCTCACCAAGAGCGTGAGAAAACTTTTTTGGTGTCATACTAAAACCCCTCTTTCCAATAGGTATTCCCGCAATTTATTCCGGGTACGGGTGAGCCGGACGGATACGTTCTTTTCCGTAAGACCTACACGATGGGCTATTTCCGAATATGTATCGGAGAACCAATAGCGCCGCAGAAAGATTACACGGTTTTCCACGGACAGGGTATCCAGGAAACTTTCAATGATATGTGAAAGTTCCTCTCCAGCGATTTCATCCTCAACAGTATTAGGTGACGCCAGGCAGTTTTCTAATTCTTCCATAGCCACGTCATAGGTGCTGTTTCGCTTGATGGCCGTGTTCAGCTCATAGCGTTTCAGAGAAATGTTCCGGACGATCTTACACAGGAAGGTGAGCAGCGGATTGGGTCTGGCCGGTGGGATCGCATTCCATGCGCCAAGATAGGCGTCGTTCACACATTCTTCTGCGTCCGAATCGTTATGCAGAATGTTGTAGGAAATGTTATGGCAAGCCCGTCCGTATTTTGTATCCACTTCTTTGATTGCCTGCTCAGATCGTTCAAAAAACAGCTCTATGATTTTTTCATCTTCCATCAATAGCACCGCCTCCTTTCACCTATATACTACGGTTTTCGCCCGGAAAACTACATGGAAAGAGAAATTTTCAAAATATTTTTGTGATAGCAAGACACGGCGATACCTTTTCAGTACCACCGTGTTCGCTTGTAGTCGTCGATTGATCGGCGGCTTTATTTATTCTTTAGTTACCACACGTTTCTCTTACTCTGTGGGCTCAATGCCTGTGGTCTTGGCTTTGGTAGAGAGCAGATAGAAGGACAATACCGTTTGCACTCCTAAAGCAACGGTGATCGCAATTCCGATTGCAGAATAATAGGACAACAAGAATATTGCCATCACAAGCGCAATTACAGACATAACGAATGTTGCGACAGATAAAATCCTAACTGCGAGTTTTCCCTTGCCAGAGAAAACAAATACCAAGCATACGATCAACAGCACCGTTGATAATATTGCCGTGAAGAAAGGTGCAAAATCTCCGTAGGCTGCGGGGGTCGGATTGAAAAAGGAACAATGCTTCTGGATCGTTCCGAGGGTTCCATCAGGCATTCTTTGTCCCCAATTCATAGTTACGCCGTTTGGCAATAGCTCCAAAATGATAGCGATAATGGGAAATACTATAAGTAGAATATTTTTCTTTTTCATATAATCACCGCCTTAGATAAATCTTAAATAAATGTTAACCAATCCAATAATCATTAGGTGTGCTGGATAAAACACATAGAATAGTTGTTTTGAAAACTTGTTTTTTAACCCTGGCTTTTGATTGTAGAAAAGCATTAACACGGCCGGAGCGAGTGTTGCGAGTGCATTGTACCAATTACCAATAATCATGCCATATAAGATACAACCCCAAATCGCAATAGACATACTTTGCAATACTCGCCACTTTTGCGTAGCATATAGGGCTATTATCAACAGCAATCCCATCATATAATTTCCATAGTCTGATATCGGGCAATACACCACGGCAATAAGAATGAATGCGCCGATCAGCCAAATGTGTTCCCACCAACGGAATGATTTTGCCTTGATGGAATCTATCACAAACAGACCCGCAATACCGAAAACAAATGTGTAAAGGACATTGAGGCTGTCTGATAGAATCCATACATAATTGATTTTTAGGTACACAGCAGGAAGCAAACAAACTGCAATAAAAGCAACCAATGATTTGCTTGTTTTTCGACGTAACACAAAATACCAGTATGTAACACCGCATACCAATGCAAGTACAATACAGATCGGGTTAAAAATGAACGTTATTGGTTGAGAACCACTTTGAATTGCCATCCTGTTCGGCATATAAAACGCCATTGAAAACGGAATTTGTGAAAGTAACGCGCAAATACATAGGTTAGTAAAATACTTCTCCTTGTTGCTTGTATGTTTCCATCCATTCACAATACAAAGGGCAAATATTGGAAAAGATAGTCTGCCTATATACCTTATTTTTGAAGAGTTTACAAGCAATAGATCCCAGCCTTCCCATCCGAAGACATACGCAATGTGGTCTATCAACATAGCAACCAATGCCAGTAGTTTTAATACAAAAGTTGACATACTCTATTCCTCGGAAAATCAAACTTGTTTACAGGTTATTGAGTAACATCACTTTGTGAAATGGACAGGCGCACGGGCTTTTTATCCTCGTATTCCACCTTCCAGCACTCATGGTAATGTTCCTTGGGAGAGCAAGAGTACAAATAATTGCCATCGGTTGAAATGTTATGCATATTAACTTGGCTTTCGCCCGCAAGCTCTAATTGCCAGCTATCTCCTGTGAGAAGATCAAGGCAATATACTCCACCACGATGGTCGGGATAGAAAAGATACTCATTCGTACCCGCCACAAAACTTTCATTCGGCACATACAGAATACTATCGGTTTTATCTGCACGCAGCACAATAAGGATTGTTTCGTCATCAGCAATATCTGCTCGCCAACCATATAGAATAAGCGTATCTTCCGAATAGAACGGCTCCAAATGATTTTGGACGAATAAATCATCGGGCAGAATACTCATGCCATTCTCAAAAATCTGGAATCTATCATATTCGTCTGAATAAACCCACTCTATCAAACGGTCTCCAATAGAATAACGAGTGTTGTTGAATTTTTCTTTAGAATTATGCTTTCCATAAGAAGCGGGCTCTGTAAGAGTAGCAATCAGATCACCTGTTGCTCCATTGATTAGCACCTCATAAGCCGAGGTTGTTTTTTTGTTGCGATGAATTACAACGACATCCCCATCGGGCTGTAAAACAAATTCAATATGTGTTGTATCCGTTGTATTGGCTGTGTAGAGTTTAACCTTTGTGTTACTGTTATGCGGCTGAACAAACAAGGTTCTTCCACGCTGATAGTAAATGCCATATTCATTGACAGCCCAATCATCGTACCAATATGTGCTTAAAACCTTTTCACTCTTTCCATCAGCAAAGCAATATACGCCCTCATGGTCAACATGATAATAATAGTCGCCGTTGACAACTTCACCAGGGTATGCGCTGCAATTCGCACTCATAGTGTATTCAAACCGAGAAAGCGTATCAATAGCTCCAATAACAATAAGACACAGGCAAGCAGCTAAAGCCCCCCATTTTACCCAACTATTCTTTTTCTTCGTTCGGGTGTATGTTACAGCACCGGAAACCAGATCATCGTCGATATATTCCATGGCGCTGACAATTCTCGGAATACTCATACTTCAATACCTTCCTTTCTCAAAAATTCTCGTAATCTGTTACGGGTGCGGAACAGCATAGATTTTACAGTGTTCTCACCCATGGAATATCGCTCTGCAATATCGCTGATGGAATCGAAAAACCAATATTTGCGGAGAAATACGTTGCGGTCAAGCTCCTTTTCGCTCCACAGAAAGGCGCTGATCAGTTTTGCGAGTTCTTCATCCTCGACACCCTGTGCAATGCTGTAGTCCGGCAAGGTTGTCTCAATCTCAGAAAGCGATATGATTGCATCGGCAGATCGTTTCATAGCGTTTGATATCTCCAATCTCTTCAAGGACAGATTTCGTGTGATCTTGCAGATAAAGGCTGTGAAATTGTTCGGACGAGTGGGCGGTATTTTGTTCCAGACCGTTAGATATGTATCGTTTACGCATTCCTCTGAATCCTCATTATTGAACAGAAGATTTTTTGCCACCCGAAAACATGTCTTACCGTATTTACGGTCTGTTTCTTTGATTGCTTGTTCGTCACGGGCAAAGTACAGCTCGATAATCTGTAAATCATCCATGTTGTTCACCCCCTTTGCGTGTATTAAAAGGCCTTTCACCCTATAAGTACGATTTTTTTGCGTTTGGTTTTATTTTTTGAGAAAATTTTTCAAAAATTTTTTAGAGAAGCTTTTTTGTTTAATTATACCATATCTTTTCGTGTTTTTTGTGAACAAAATTACCGCCCGCAGGATTTCTCCCACGGGCGGCGTGTGGTCAGCTATCCAAAGGCTT
>JAZRRX010000026.1:0-7366 GCA_045651165.1 Eubacteriales bacterium | reverse complement strand
GAAACAAAAGGCCCAAAAGAAAAAGCTTAGCAAAAAGAAAATGCCGTTTTTTTGCACTCAAGCCGTGCGGGCTTCCGCTTTTGAAAAAGCGGAGCAAAACAACAGAGGGGCAGGATTGTTCTCCCCGACAAATCAAAATTTATAAACAACACCTTAATCAAAATTTAAAAAATTATATATTTCAAAAGGAGAAAATCTATGAGCAGCTTTGAAAATCTTCGCATAGTGGATAACTTTTATCAAACATCTTTGTTCTTCCCTATGCCCACAGTAATCATTTCTACTCTTTGCGAGGACGGAACAACTAATCTTGGCCCTTATTCACTCGTTCAACCCTATTACGTAGCAGGTAAGGGCTATTATGCAATGCTTCTTTCTTGCCGTAACTCATCAAACACAGCGCAAAACATTCTTCGTAACGGAAAATGTGCGCTCAACTTTATCGATGACAACCCCAAAACTTTTAAGGAAGCAGTTAAACTCTCATGGCCCGGTGATAAGCCCGAAGATAAGATGCCCAAGTGCAAATTTAAGCTTGAGCAGAGTATGATAGAGGAACTTAACCCCGAAGATAAACGCCCCATGGTGCTTACAGATGCTATCCAGGTTATTGAATGTACTTGGGTGCGCGAGCTTGACGGCGCAGAAAATGATCTTCCCGGTGAACTCAACGGATATGAAGGACCATATCACGATTTCAATGGTATCACAAGTAAATTCGGCGCACACTTCATTTTGAAAATCGACAAAATCTTGATGAAGAAAAAGTATAGCGACGCTATTATTCGTGGCGTTAAGGCAAAGGACTTCCCTGCCCTCCCTGTTGACTATGGCTATCGTGATTCCAAGAATTTCTGGTTCCACAAAAAGACAAAGATGAGAGCAGAGCTTCTTCAGGTTAGAAAAGCATCTCTTGACTCTGTTCGTTATGCAGCCGACCGCGCTGACGATACAGTTAAATTCACAGATGATGCTCTTGAAACAATTCTCGGTGTTCCGCGTGTGTTCCTCTCAGTTGTTCTTAGAGGATGCGTTGATTGGGCTAAGGAAAATGGCGTTACCCTCATCACCGCAGAGCATATGAAGATAATTAACGATAAACGCTCGAAAGAGAAGAATAAGAAATAAAAATTACTTTAAAGGAGAAAAATTATGAAAGTTGTACTTGCAGGCGCTTTTGGTAATCTTGGCGCAGATATACTCAAATGCCTTGTTGCAGACGGTCACGAAATCGTTGCAGCTGACTTAAAAGAAGGCAAAATTGAAGGAACAGAGGGCAAATATACCTTTGCTCAAATTGATGCTACAAATCCCGAAACACTTAAAGGACTTTGTGAAGGTGCTGATGTTGTTATTACAACAATGGGACTTACAGGCGCATCAACTCGTTTCACATCTTACGATATAGACTATAAGGGCAATATGAACCTTTATGAAGAATGTGTAAGAGCAGGCGTTAAGAAATTCAACTACATTTCCGTTATCTCTTGTGATGAGCCCGGTGCTGAAGAAGTTCCTATGCTCCACGCGAAATATCTTGTTGAAGAAGAAATCAAGAAACAGCCCATGGAATACGTAATCTATCGTCCCACAGGTTATTTCTATGACATCGCAAAGGTGTTCAAACCCTATGTTGACAAGGGCGAGATGCAGTTGCTTAAGGGTTACGGACACGTTAAGGCAAATGTTGTTGACTGCCCCGACTTTGCTCGCTTCATCGTTGACCACATGAACGATACAAATGTTACATATAACGTTGGCGGTAAGGAAACATATTCTTACGAAGAAATGGCTGCTATGTGCTTTGACGCAGCAGGCAAGCCCCTTAAAATCAAATGGGCTCCTAAGTGGCTCTTCGGCGTGCTTGCTAACCTTCCTAAAATCAAAAAAGCAGGAAAGCACGATATCATCCTCTTCTCAAAGTGGACTCTCTCTCACGACCTTGTGGGTGACACCGAAACAGGAGATAAGAGCTTTAAGGAATACCTCTATAACTACTTCGGCGGTAAATAATTAACGAATAAAGTTACAAAAACAGAATGATACTTTTTTCGAGAAAAAAGTATCCAAAAAAGCTTTTTAATGGAACTTCGTGCTTGTATTTCGCGCAAATCGAGTGCCTCACTTCTGCGCGCTCGGCACATTGTTATTTTCGCACTTCGCACGAAAAAACCACGATTTGCTACCTAGAAGCACAACACCTTCACTTTGCTTTAGTCGATTATTAAAACAGCAAATCACAGATTTTTTCTGCGCCTGTTAAAATGCAGAAAAAATCGTTATGTGTTGCAACGCAACACGATTTGCGTCGAGGCATATCGCGAAGCTCTATAAAAAAGTTTTTGGTTCTTTTTTTAAAAAGAACATTATCCTTTAATAAACTAACTTCCTAAAAATCAAAAAATAAAAATTAAGGAGAAAAAATATGTACTGGAATCTTCTCGGAATCCTTCTTGCAGTATGCGCGATTGCATGCTGTGTTGGATTTTATAAATTCGTTTACTTTCTTTCAATCGGCTACGGATTTGCAGTAGCGGCAGGCGGTGTTGCGACACTTGTTATGTATCTTATTAATCCCTCTGCAACTCCTCTTTGGATTGTGCTTGTTCAGGCGGCACTTTTTGTAGCTTACGGCGCTCGTCTTTCTGGTTTCCTTCTTGTTCGTGAACTTAAGAACGTAACATTCAAGAAAACTGAAGTAGCTAAAGACACTCTCGCAAAAAACAACGAGAAAAAGATGCCTGTTTTTGTACTTGCTACAATTTGGGTATTCGTATCCATTCTCTACGTTGCTCAAGTATCTCCCATGTTGTTCCGTTACGCTAACGGAAGCAACGATGTAATCGTTCCTGTTATCGGATTTGCAGTTTCTATCTTCGGTCTCCTTCTTGAATCTGCTGCAGACAAGCAGAAATCTGCACAGAAAAAGGAAAATCCCAATTCTGTTGCGACAAAGGGTCTTTACAGAATCGTTCGTTGTCCCAACTATCTTGGAGAAATCATCTTCTGGACAGGTATATTCATCAGCGGTGTTTCTACATATAGAACAGTTGGTCAGTGGATAGTTGCAATTCTTGCTTATATTGCGATTGTTTATATTATGTTTAACGGCGCACAGCGTCTTGAAAAGCGCCAGATGGAAAGATATGGCGATGATAAGGCATATAACGAATATGCTGACAAAACACCCATTATCATTCCTCTTGTTCCCATTTACCACCTCAACAAGAAAAAATAATACATAGGAGAAAATAGTATGAACGATTTTTCTATCGGAATGGCTCTTTTTGATTACATTCCTGTTATTTTCTTTGCTATTGGTGCAATAATTCTTCTTCGTGATCTTTATAACAAAATGAGCAAGGGAGCTTTTGCTCTCTTTGCTGCCGGTGTTATTGATGTTGCTATGGCGGGAGCTCTTAAAGCTACTTGGAAACTTCTTTACGCAGGCGCAAATATCGATATTTCCGCTTTGAACGCAATGTTTTTCCCCGTTCAGTCCATCGGTTTTCTTCTTGCAGGAATAGGAATTGTGGCAATGCTTTCTCACAAGCAGAGCGAAAAAGGAACAAAGCTTAATTCCGTAGCGCCCATAGTTCCTGTCGTTTCCATCACGTTCCCCTATCTTGTTTTAGTAATGGTTGCAGGTCTTGGTCTTATGGACGTAGGTCTTTGCATTCTTGCAAAGAAACTCAAAAAACCGGCTATTATCGTTGTTTTTGTTCTTTCATTTGTTTGTTGTCTTGGAATGGGATACCTTTCAACAAAGGACTTTGAAAAGGCATCAATGAACTGGATTGCAGAGGGCGTAAACTTCTGTGGACAGGGACTCTTCTTGCTTGGCACATGGATGCTCCACAAGGCGGGTCTTTCTGGACTTAAACTTGAAAAGGACGCATAATATGACAAATAAGATTTTAGACCTTGTAAAACAGCGTTACGCTCTTGAAGAAAAGAACGTTGGTGAGTTTAAGACATTCAAAGCAAAGGGAATGACCTTTACTTGTGAGGCGTACGAAGCTGAAGGTCTTGGACACGTTTCTGTAATGCGCGCTAAAGGTTTCTTTGGTCTTATGCAGATGGATACAGTTGTTATCGCGCCCGAAAACCGTGATTTGCCCTTGCTTTCTTACGATAGAATTGTTGCTATGGGAAATGATACTCTCATTATTGAACTTTATGACACAATGGGTGAGGAAAAGGTAAATATGTGCCTTATCAATTCCACTAAAAATAAGTATTCCCCCTTGCCAGAGCGTTTTGCGAATGGTGAAGAGCCAAAGCATTGGTACGATGATATCCGTTTGCCCGAAACAACGTCTAAAAAAGGCAAAAAGAAAGATAAACAGGCGTTTGATGCCTATGCTATTGAATATGTTTCTTCTTATCTTTCACTTGAAGCAAAGGAATGCGACGTGGAAGACAAAAAGAAGCGCACAAACCTTTACGTTGATGGACTTTTAACACAGGGTGGCCCTGCTACTGACGTTTTCAAAGAAGAATTTGGATTTGATAAAACGTCCGATATTCTTAAAACGGTTCTTTTCGGAACAAAATAAATACAGATAAAAAGGAAGCAACACGGCTTCCTTTTTTTGTGTTCAAATTTTGATTTATCGGGGGAGAAGTTACAAAGTAAAGATGCGCTAACGCCGCGTGGGCGCCACCTTTGAAAAGGTGGACGAAACAATCGCATTGGTTTTTGGGTAATCTTCGTAAATTTTCGAAATTCACAAGTGAATTATCGGTTTTGAAACTCCAATTCCGTTCTTACGTACAAGTACGACGCACGAAATTGAACTTTCAAAACAACGAAAACCAAATCAAAGATTTGTTTTTCTAAAATTTACTTAGATAAAACATAGGGATTTAGATAGTATTGTGTCTATAATTTAAATAGCAAATTAAAGATTTTCGAGCCGCCTGTTAAAATGGCGAGAAAATCGTTATGTGATGCAAAGCATCACAATTTGCGCGAAAAGATATTTCTTAACTTTTAAAAGTTTTTTGGGGGTACAGGGGGCGGTTTTTTAAAAAAAGCCCCCTGTTATCCATATAAACTAACTTCTCCCAATTCAACTAATTTCACACATTCTATTCCCAAACACGAATAATTTGTCCTTCGTGTCAGATATAATTATTATGTAATTTATTGAACGGAGGTACATTAATGATTACTAACAAAATCAAACTGGTCTTTTTCATTGTGGCTATCGCGATTGTTGCGCTTGGCGTATCATCCTTTCTTGCTTTGAAATCGATCGAGGATGCAAAAAAAGAAAATGAAACTGCTAACTTAAAAATTGAGGAACTTAATAACTCTTTAAATGCGCTACAATCAGCACTTGAAAACACCAATGACGAAATTTCAGACCACGAAGAACGCATCAAAAAATATCAAGAAATAATCTCTGCGTGGTCAAAGGCAACTCCAGACGTAAATAATGCGGTAAAGAAAATTATGTCTGCCTATGAAGACGTTGCAAAGAACTCTCACCTCTTCCCCAAGGACAAAATCAAAGGGCTTGAAGACAATATGATGAACGCAGTTTATAGCGTAATTAGGTCAACAGACCCACAAAGCTTGGCTGACAATTTTGTAAAAACTATCACCCAATTAAACGAGAGCAGATATGATAATATAATAAAATCAAAGATTACTCAAATAAAGAAAGATGGTGTTATCTTCCCCGAGGATACAAAGGCGATAAATGAATTGAGAGCGTATTATAACTCTTTCCTTGAAAATTCTGCCGTAATTGAATCCTTCAAAGCAATGGGACTTGATAAAGAAATTGCTTCTTTAGAGGCACAACTTGATGCGGATGAAGAAAATGACCTTGCCAAAGCGTTCGAAAAGACAGTTTCTGAAATTAAAACTCCCATCACTTTGGCAACTGTGCTTGATGCGGCAAACACTGCTTGGAAGGCATTGTATGACGCGCTTGAAAAAGACGACAAGCTTGCAGAAAATACAGCAAAAGCACGCGCTTTGCTTGACACATATACCGTTAGAATCAATCAGTTAACAGTTGCAAAAGAGAAAGCAAGTGCTATCAACTCCAAAATTTCATCACTTAAAATTTATGCAGATATAGCAACCAAAAACATGATAAGCTCCCTTGAAGCAGAAGTATCCGCTTGGATTAAAGAGTTCCAAATTGACGATGCAAATATGTCACTTGTAAACGATCTCGCCCCCATTAAAAAAGCATACGAAAAGGCGGTGGCTGACCTTCGTGCTCTTTATGAAGCATATAAGAGAGCAGTTGAGGGTGTTGGCAAGGTCAATGCAAATTCCAAGCCAGCCCTTGATGTCGCATTCAGTGCTTATGACGCGATAAAGGGCTATAAAGACACAAATGCGCTTTTATCTCTTGAAAAAGAGAATACCGTGGAAGCGCTTTTTGATACACTTCAGCGCGCATTTGATTCCTATAATTATCTCGTTGCGCTAATCGATTCAGTTCGCACAGAAATTGATAGAATACACTCTGCCGATCCCGAGGTTTCACACGAGGATATAGCAAAATTAAATCTTAAAGTAGAAGAACTTCTTACGCTTGAGTCATCAATAAATGTAATAAACGAAGGCAAAACCAATTACGTTGCCTTGCTTGAAGAGGCGCGTCTGCTTCCTTATAAAAACGAGGCGTTTGTTGTGATAAAAACAACTTGTGATACTTATTATGAGAAGGCAAATAATGATCGCGCACTCATTCTTGCGCTCGTTGAAATCAAGGATAATTCTCTTAAAGCAATCGAAAACGCAAAATCAATTGAAGAAATAAAAGAACTTACAAAAAAAGCAAAATCCGATTTCCAAAATTGCTTTAAATAATCTCAAAGGAGAGAAAACGGCTTGCCGTTTTCTCTTTTTTGCTGCTTCAAATTTTGATCTATCGGTGAGATAGTTTTAATTGTGGGACGCTCAAGCCGCTGGGCTTCCGCTTTTGAAAAAGCGGAGCAAAACAATCGCATTGGTTTTTGGGCAATCTTCGTAAATTTTCGATAATTCACAAATGAATTATCGGTTTTGAAACTCCAATTCCGTTCTTACGTACAAGTACGACGCACGAAATTGAACTTTCAAAACAACGAAAACCAAATCAAAGATTTGTTTTTCTAAAATTTACTTAGATAAAGCACAGGGATTTAGATATCAATATGCCTATGATTAAAGGTAGCAAATTAAAGATTTTCGAGCCGTCTGTTAAAATGGCGAGAAAATCGTTATGTGTTGTGTAACAACACAATTTGCGCGAAATTTGACTTTAAATAGGTTTAAAAAGTTTTGGGGTTATAGGGGGATTTTTCAAAATCCCCCTAAATCCGTATAAACTAACTTCCTCATAAATCCCAATTT
>JAZRRX010000025.1:0-19912 GCA_045651165.1 Eubacteriales bacterium | reverse complement strand
TTTTACTTTTGTTTGAGTAGTATTCTCTTTCAGAATTTCTAACGAGATCTCTTTCGCACTATACTTTCTTCGCTCACTTTCTACAAGTTCACGCTTCGTACTTCTTCAATCTCTTGTTGTTCAATTTTCAATGACCGATTTGCCGTTTGTACAACGGCTTTGTCATTATATCACACAAGGAACAAATTTGTCAAGAGTTTTTTGAAACTTTTTTTAACTTTTTTTCTAAATTTTGAATATTTGTAAAACTTGACCAAAATACTAACCATAAATCCATAACAGGAGTATATTATGTTAACCATTTTTTTGAGAACTGTAATTATTTATTTTTTGCTTTTGGGAACTATGCGAATACTTGGAAAACGTCAACTTGGTGAACTTGAGGTCTCTGAACTAATCACAACAATTCTACTTTCAGAAATTGCATCAATGCCAATAGCAAATCAAGATATTCCCATCTCTTATGCCATCATACCGCTAATAACGATAATGACATTTGAGGTTACTTTCTCTTTTCTTTTAGGCAAATTCACAAAGTTAAAAAACATATTATCCACGCCTCCAAGCGCCCTTATATTAAAAGGTAAAATTCAGCAGAAAGAACTTTTAAAAAATCGCATTTCACCCGAAGAATTATTGAGTGAATTGCGTTTAAAAAACATCAGTGATCCATCTCTTGTAGAATATGCTATTCTTGAACAAAACGGACTATTAAGTGTCTTCCCTAAAATTGAGCATCAACAACCCACGCTCAAACAACTTGGGTTAAAAGATAATGAAAGCGGAATTGTTCATATAATAATATCTCAAGGAATATGGAATGAATATAATTTAAAACTATTAAATAAGAATAAGGAAGAGTTTCAAAAATACATCAAAAAGCAAGGTGTTTTGGTGAATGAGGTATTTTTGTTAACTATTGACGACAACAATCAAAAACATCTGATAATAAAAGAGGTAAAAAAATGAAAGGTTTTGTTATCACTACCATTTTATTTATCATACTGTTGATAATCATATCTTTAAATTTGTTCTTTATGGAAAAAACAATTACCACTATGGAGAATGAAGTAAAACTTCTAAAAGAATTCCCTTGCGAAGAAAATGAGGAAATCATAAACAATCTTTTAAATAACTGGGAGAAAAATAGCATTTGGATGGGTTTATCGGTGAGTTATAATGATATCGAGGAGCTTACCGATATTATAGATTCATTAAAAGCGGCAAACAGGAGCGATAATATTATTCAATTTCAAATTAATGTGGAATTATTACTCAATGCCATAGAGGAATTAGGACGCCTTGAAAAGTTTTCCATTAAAAATATACTATAAAAATAACTCGCTGATGCGAGTTATTTTTTTATTTTATTCTCTTTCTCATCTTTAGAAAAAACAATTAGAGTTGCTATGGGCAAAAATATCATTCCAAATATGCCAAAAAGTTTAAATCCAAGATATATAGTAATCAAGGTCAAAATCGGGTGGACTCCCAAACTTTTTCCCACTATTTTAGGTTCTATAATCTGTCTAACTATCGTCATAAGCACAAACAAAATAATAATTCCAATGCCTAAAAAATAGTTTTTCATCAATAGTGATATTATTCCCCACGGTACCAACACAGCACCCGTGCCAAACACAGGCAAAAAGTCAATTATAGCAATAAGAATTGCAAGAACAAATGCATAATCAATCCCCAATATCCAAAATCCTATCAGCAATTCAACGAAGGTTATAAGAAAAAGTATGCAATATGCCTTGAGATATTTTTTAAATCCGTTGACTAATCTTGACTTCATTTGAAGCATAAATTCAAGAATTTTATCAGGCAACAAATTTTTTACCTTTTCATCAATATTCTCTATATCCACAGCAAAATAAAAGCAAGCAATCACCGTTATTAAGCTAACTAACAATATATTTGGCAATGCAACAACAATTCCTCGAGCTACATCCGGAACTGCAGACCCCAAGCTTTCAAGCATTGATTGCCATACATTATTTATAAACATATTTAAGTTTTGCCTTATACTTTCGGCAAGTCCTGTATTTTGTATATTATTCAGCAAAGGGGATTTTTGAGTTAGAGAGCTAAAAAATTCAAAAACTCCTTCAAAATAATTTGCTATTTTATCACTGTTGTTTGTTAGATGTTCAACAAGATTTTGTATTTCGTATAATATTCTATTTCCAATCAAAAATATTAAAGACAACAAAATTATCAACATAAGCAGAACAAGAACAAACGAGCATGCTTTTCTTGATATTTGGGTTTTCGAATTCATTTTTTTAGACAAAGGATATACCGCATATGCTATTCCCCATGCAATAAGAAAAGGAATAGTATATGAAAATAGATACTTGAAAAATAGTATTCCAATTAATGCAAATATGCTCCAACAAAATAGTTTTGAAGCAAGTTCTTTATAATCCGTTTTTTCCATAAAAGCTCCTATCATTTTTTACTATTATACTCACTTTGATTGAATTTTTTTCAATTTTGTGTATAAATTTATTGATAAAACGGAAAATAATATCAAGAATTTTTATCTTGGAGAAAATATGAAAAATCAGATATTGAAAACAAATGCGAAAATACTATGTGGAGCATCAATTGTTGGGCACAAAGAACACGATGGCCCGATTGGACAATGCTTTGATTTATATGATAAAACTGATAGATTCGGACAAAAAACTTGGGAAAAATCAGAAAGTGAGATGCAAAAACGCGCTCTAACACTTGCGCTTTCAAAAATGAATCTTACAGAAACCGATATTGACGTAATGTTTGCAGGGGATCTTTTAAATCAATGTATAGGCTCGGCATATGGTTTGCTTGATTTTGATATTCCCTATTTTGGACTTTACGGCGCGTGTTCTACTGCAGTTGAGGGACTCATGCTTGCTTCCCTTGGAATATCGGGTGGTTTTTTCAAGAAATGTGCAACCGTGTCATCGTCGCATTTTTGCTCGGCAGAACAACAGTACAGAACTCCTCTAGAATATGGTGGTCAACGTTCACCAACTGCGCAATGGACAGTAACGGGCTCGGGGGCATTCATTGTTGGAACTGAAGAAGACATAGGTATTTCAATCACAGAAGCAATGCCCGGCATAGTTGTCGAAAAGGGTATAAATGATGCTGCAAACATGGGGGCAGCTATGGCTCCTGCTGTTCTTGATACTCTCTTGAGATATTTTAAGCAATCACATACCACTCCACAAGATTATGATGCAATCTATACGGGCGACTTAGGGCTTGAGGGTAGCAAAATTTTAAAAGAATTAATGTTCATCGAGGGCTATGATTTAAATGGTGTTTATTTTGATTGTGGGAATATCATTTTTGACCGAGAAACACAAGACGTTCATTCAGGAGGTTCGGGTTGTGGATGCTCGGCGGTGGTTTTAGCTTCTTATATATTGCCAAAATTACGTTCAGGTGAATTTAAAAAGGTTTTGCTTATCGGAACGGGTGCTATGATGAGTCCATCTAGTTTGAAGCAAGGGTTATCAATCCCCGCCATAGCGCACCTTATCAAGCTCGAGAGTGAGGTGGAGTAAATATGGATATTACAAAATATATATGGTCATTTGTAGCAGGTGGATTTTTGTGTCTAATTGCGCAACTCCTAATTGACAAAACGCGTTTAACACCTGCTCGAATTTTGGTTTCTTACGTTGTGGCAGGTGTGATTTTGGGGGCTATAGGAGTTTACAAGCCATTTGCCGAATTCGTGGGCGCAGGTGCAACAGTTCCCTTGACGGGATTTGGATATACCATTTCAAAGGGAGTTCGCGAAGCCGTTGACGAAAAAGGTCTGCTTGGCGCACTCACAGGAGGTCTCAAAGCCGCTGCAGGCGGTACCACCGCCGCGCTATGTTTTGGATATATTGCGGCGATATTTGCTAAAGGTAAGGGGCAGAAATGAAAGAAAACCACGGCTCAAATTGAGCCGTATAAATGTAAATAGGACAGCCTCCATAAGCCGTCCTATTTTTATTATTTCAATTCATTTAATAAAAGCTTCTTTTCTCTCTTATAGCAGAAGAAGAACATCACAAACAATGTTGCCGCGGTTATAAACCAAGAAATTGGGAATGCAAGGTACAAAACTCGCACGTCGTGGAATTTTTCAAACACTGTAAACACCCACGCAATTCTAAAGACGCATGAGCCTAAGAATGTGATAACAAGTGCGCGCAATGAATATCCAATTGAACGCAAAAATCCTGAGCCGACGTCCATAAATCCACAAAGGAAATATGGCAAACCGATTATAGCTAGTCTATATTTCGCATATCCAAGCACCTCGGGATCGGAGTTGAAAATTCCAACAAGTGGCTCTGCAAACAAGTATGCCGAAACACCGAGGACAAGTCCAATTACAAACACGGCACTTGTACTTGTGATGAACACTTTTTTAACTCTATCAAATCGCTTTGCACCAAAGTTCTGTGAGCAGAATGTCAAGCTTGTATGATAGAAGGAGTTCAATATATTATATATGTAACCATCAACGTTAAATGCCGCAACGTTTGCGTTAACAATAACAGGGCCTAAAGAGTTATATCCTGTCTGCAAAAGCATATTGGACAATGAGAAAAGTGAACCCTGAATACCTGCTGGCAAACCAACCTTAACAAGTTGCTTTAAAACCGAAAAATCAATCGCTATCTTTTTAAATTCAAGTCGGCATTCATCATCCAAATGGCTAACGTGCCCAATCACCAATATTGCAGAAACGAACTGTGCTGCAATTGTTGCTATCGCAACACCTTCAACTCCCATATGGAATACAAGCACGAAAATAAGATTTAAAATTATATTGAGGATACCACCTGCCATTGAGAAAAGAAGTGGACGCACGGTGTCTCCTCTTGAACGCAGAATACCTGCAAAGAAGTTATACATTATATTGGCTATTGAACCAAGGAAATATATTTTTACATATGTAGTTGCTCCCTTAATAAATTCCTCGGGTGTATTCATTGCCTTTAAAATCGGAGCTGCAACAATATTGCCAAGCAACGTTACAAAAACGCCCAAAACAACTGCAACGCAAAATGAAGTATGAACAATTCTAGTTGCTTTTCCCTTATCTCCGGCACCTATACTTTGCGCCAAGGTTACAGCAACACCCGCTCCAAGACCAATAAATACGCCAAGTATCATATTGATTAACGCGCCTGTGCATCCCACGGAGCCTAAGGCATTTTTATCCTCACAAAAGTTGCCAATAACAAACATATCAGCAGAATTGTAAAACAACTGCAAAATATTTGTAAGCATTATTGGAAGTGAGTATTTTATCATATTGGGGAGTATTGCACCCTCAGTAATTTTTATATCCTTTTTTGAAAAAATCGACATCTTTTCACCTCAAAATAAAAGTCTATAAATTATATCACATAAAGCAAAAGATTTCAACTATATTTTTTTAAATTTTTTACTTTTTCACACAAAAAAAGCAAGGGGAAAAATCCCCTTGCTTTTTTTAGAAAACCTTTAGCAATTTATATATATGTAATTAAATTCTTAATTAAAATCTATATTAATCTCTAGCCTGTCTTCTCTTTGCGAAACATTCACTGCAATAAACAGGTCTGTCTTCTGAGGGCTGGAAGGTTACCTTTGCTTCTCCGCCACATTCAGAGCATGTTACTGTGAAGTATTCTCTAGGCTCTTTCTGTGCGTTTTTCTTAGCATAGCGGCATGCCTTGCAAGCTTTGGGTTTGTTCACAAATCCCTTTTCTTTGTAGAATGCCTGTTCACCAGCTGTGAATACAAATTCGTTTCCACAATCCTTGCAAACAAGTGTCTCATCCTGAAATTCAACTGCTTCTACAACTTTTTCTTCGTTTTCGTACATGGGTTCGTCCTCACTTTGATTGGTATTTTTTATTGCCCTTGACGGATTTTAACCGACATCTCTCTTTCGAGCGCTTTGTTTAAGCTAAACGGGTATATATCAATCTGCTATTAGCAGAGTTTTTAACTTTTTTCTAATTCTAAAAATAGCATTATCAATTGATTTCTCGTTCGAGTTTAGCTTTATGGCAATCTCTTTAGTAGAGCAACCATTTACATAATAAGACCAAACCTCGTTTTCATAGTCGGAGAGAGTTTTCTCAATCTGTTGCCCAAGTTCTCTTTCGCTCTCTCGCATTTCAAAAAACTTAGAAACCTCTCCCTCAGGGTCGGTGATACTATTCATTTCTTCATCACCGATAAGAGATTCATTAGATTTCTTGGCAGCAGCACGCTTGTAAGAAATCATACTATTCGTAATGCAAATTTTTGCGTAAAGTCCAAATTCAACGTCAGTTTGTTCCTTATCAAAATTGATTATTGCGCGATAAAAAGCAATAAGCTCTTCTTGGCTAAGGTCTTCAACGTCCTCTTTTGACATTTCTTCAGTAGTATAGGCATTAAGTATTTTTTTCAACAATGGATTATAAATTTCAACAAGCTTTGTAAATGCATCAGAGTCGCCTGAAACCACAAGCTCAATCAATTCATTGATTTCTTCAGTTTTTTTGATTGTTTTTTCTCTCATACCATACTTCCATTCGTAAAAAACACTAACACTACATACAATTATACTATATTTTTCTAAAATGTCAACAAAAATTTGTCGATTTTTCTGAAATTTTTATATTTTTTAAACAATTTTTATAACAATTTACCAAAAATCAGTCAAGCAAAAAGTTTACATTACCCGCCAAAAGAGCCATGGTTGCCTTATATATACCCTCTGGTCTTGAATAAAAGTTCTCTTTCATACGTTCAGCCCTTGCAAGAGTGTCAACAATTACCTTGGTGGAATAAATTAATTCTCCCTTTTCAATCATTTTGCACTCAATCTCATATCTACCGTCATCACGCTTCTCTATAATTGCTTTTGCCTCAACTCCACGCTTTTTGAAATCAAGATAACGAAGCGCTGCTGACAAGCTCTTATCAAGAATTGAAGTGAGAATATCAGAATTCAATTCTCTTGCAACTACCTTTCCCTTTTCAGAAACCACATACATGGGTATATTTTCTTCTTCCCCATTCACCTCAAGGATAAGACCTGCATCCATCATTTCATGAAAACTTTCTGCAAAATCAAGATACATTACGTAATCGGTCTGCATAATAATATCGTTCAATGTAGCATAATCCAATGGGTAGTTAATATTCTCCATAAGATAGAGTACAAATATCTTTACATTTCTTTTGCTACCTATAGCACTTGAAGCCATTTTTTCTCCTCCACATACTTAAAAACTTATATACAAATATATTTTACCATAAATTTTATTTTTTTCAATAGTTTTATTTGCTTTTTATATATTTTTGTGGTATGATATTGTTAATTATAATTAATTTGTCAATTTTTGATATGAAATGGAGATTTTTATGAAGAAAATTGCTATTTTGGGATTTGGTGTTGTTGGAAGTGGCGTTGCCGAGGTTCTAACAGAAAACAAACACCTTATCGAGAAAAAACTTGGTGAAACTATTGAGATTAAATATATTCTTGATTTAAGAGATTTCCCCAATTCACCTTTTGCCGACAAGGTAATTCACAATTTTGATATTATCTTAAATGACCCCGAAATTTCTATAGTTGCTGAGATGATGGGTGGATCACACCCCGCGTATGATTTTTCAAAGGCAGCCTTGCTTGCAGGTAAAAACGTAGTAACATCAAACAAAGAGGTTGTTGCACGCTTTGGCACTGAACTTTTGGAGATTGCAGCACAAAACAATGTTAGATACCTGTTTGAAGCAAGTGTTGGTGGTGGAATACCGATTATTCGTCCAATCAATAACGACTTGGTTTCAAACAAAATCACATCCATTGATGGTATTCTTAATGGTACAACAAACTATATTCTCACACAAATGAATGAAAATGGAACATCTTTTGCAGATGCCCTTAAAGACGCACAGGCAAAGGGATATGCTGAAGCAAATCCAAGTGCCGATGTCGAAGGACTTGATGCCGCAAGAAAGATAGTTATTCTTTCTTCCCTTTCATTTGGTAAATGTATTTCTCCTGAAAAGATTTCTTGCAAGGGTATTACTGATATTACATCCGAAGATTTTGAGGTTGCAAAAGCACTTGGACATACCATCAAACTTATCGGTCACGCAGAGCAAGTAAATGGCAAAATATATGCTTCCGTTTCACCAAGATTTGTTCCTCTTTCAAATCCATTGGCACATATTTCTGATGTATATAATGGAATTTTGGTTGGCGCAAATATGCTTGACAAAGTGCTTTTCTACGGTAAGGGTGCGGGCAAGCTCCCTACTGCTAGTGCAGTTGTTGCCGACATTATGGATATTGTGGAAAAAATGAGCAACGAGCAGTTGCCTCTTATCAGTTGGGCAAATGCAACTGATGACGACATTGCAGACTCCAATTCCTTTATCACAAAGTGGTGCGTTATTCTTAACGGACAAGCAAGTGATGGCACTTACGTTTCATCAGTAAACAAGAGTGCAATCATCACCGATGCAATTAACAATAGTGAATGCGTATCCTATGCAGATTCATTTAATAAACCATACAAAATCTATCCTATAGTCTAATTTTTAGAGCTTCCTTAGGGAAGCTCTTTTTTTAAAATATTTAAAGGTTTCTTTTTTGATTTCTTTATTCATTTTTCCAAGGATAAATAAATTCATCAATGTCATAACGCCAACGGCAAAATCGGCTAATTGCCATATCATATCAAGTGAAATTAATGCACCGATAAACACCGTAATTATATAAAAACAATAATAGCATTTTTCTGTTTTTTTATCCTTTTTGATAAAGTAAAGGCACTCTTTTCCATAATATCCCCAGCAAATTATGGTTGCAAAAGCAAACAAAAATACCGAAAGACTAAGAAGCACATGGGAAATATTACCGAGTGAAACGGAAAAAGCAGAAAAAACCATTATCATCGGCTCTTGAATAAATTCAAATGCGACTTCTTTATTTAGCAAGATGACAAGAGCCGTTACTGTACATACAATAATTGTATCTATAAAAACTTCAATTATGCCTAAAAAACCTTGCTCGCAAGCTGAATTTGTATTTGATGTGGCATGAGCTATGGGAGATGTTCCACACCCTGCCTCGTTGGAAAAAAGTCCCCTTATTGTACCATATCTCAAAGCATTTGAAACCAAAAATCCAACTCCGCCACCGCTTATTGCGGTTATTGAAAACGCGTCTTTGAATATTTCAGAGAATACGTTTGGCACTCTTTCATAAGATTTAAAGACAACAATTAAACACATTGCAACATAAAGAATGCTTACAAAAGGAACTAACTTTTCACATAGTGAAAATACCTTTTTGCCGTTGAATAAAAAGACAATTATCGATAAAATTGCGAGAATTACGCCAACCACTAAAGCATTGATATTTCCACTTGTTGCAAAGGATTTTGCAATAGCATTAGACTGAATTATAGATCCCATTGTAAAGCCATTCACAAGACACAGTGCAGTAAAAATGAATGTATAAATAATACCTATAAAATTCTTTTTCTTGGATGCAAAAAAATCTTTCATATAATACATCGCACCACCGTAGTTTTCACCATTTCTTGTCCTTCGGTGTAATATTGCCAACACAACTTCACTATACTTTAATATCATGGCAAGAAAGGCACTCACCCACATCCAAAATACCGCCCCTGCCCCTCCCAAAGCAATAGCAGATGCGACACCCAAAATGTTACCAACACCAAGCGTGCCTGCAAGGGCAAATATAACTGCTTTTATTGGTGATATTCCGTTTTCACTTTTCTTTTTGAAAATTGACTTTATAACTATCAAAGGATTAATAATCGGACTACCGTGAAGCTTTATTAAAAAGAACACAGAATAAAAAAATAGTGCTATCGGCACGAGTGTCCCCGATAAATATTTATTAATAATATCCATTTTTTACCTCTTTATCATCTTTTTTCTATATCTTATTGTATTTTTGAAAAATTTATGATATAATAATAAAGTTAGCATAAAATATTATGAATTTACTCGTATTTGGAGGATATATTATGACAATTAAACCACTTGCTGATAGAGTTGTAATTAAACTCGTTGCTGCTGAAGAAAAAACAAAATCAGGTCTTATTCTTACCGCTTCTGCACAAGAAAAACCACAGATTGCTGAGGTTGTTGCAGTTGGCCCCGGTGGTCTTGTTGACGGACACAATGTTGAAATGACTGTTAAAGTTGGAGACAAGGTTATCACAAGCAAATATTCAGGAACTGAAGTAAAAGCAGACGGCATTGAATATATTATTGTAAAACAGAGCGATATTCTCGCAATAGTTGAATAATTTCGGAGGTTATTATGGCAAAAGATATTATTTATGGAATAGAAGCAAGAAATGCCTTATCCCGTGGCGTTGATAAGCTTGCTGATACAGTTAAAATCACACTTGGTCCTAAGGGCAGAAACGTTGTTCTTGACAAGAAATTTGGTGCTCCCCTCATCACAAATGACGGCGTAACCATCGCAAAGGAAATCGAACTTGACGATGCAGCTGAAAATATGGGTGCGCAGCTCGTTAAAGAGGTCGCAACAAAAACTAATGATGCGGCTGGTGATGGCACAACAACTGCTACTGTTCTTGCTCAGGCAC
The DNA here is from genome assembly GCA_045651165.1 of Eubacteriales bacterium. Taxonomy (GTDB): domain Bacteria; phylum Bacillota; class Clostridia; order Oscillospirales; family CAG-272; genus RGIG4608. The sequence continues at coordinate 9,263 of JAZRRX010000025.1, read as the reverse complement.
TTATTCGTGAAGGTATGAAAAACGTTACCGCAGGTGCTAATCCCATGGTGCTTCGCAAGGGTATCAAAAAGGCAGTTGATAGAGCTGTTGAATGCCTTGTTGCAAACTCAAAGAAGGTAAACGGCTCGGCTGATATTGCAAGAGTTGGTACAATTTCTGCAGGAGATGAGCTTATTGGTGAGCTTATTGCAGATGCTATGGAAAAAGTAACTTCTGATGGCGTTATCACAGTTGAAGAATCTCGTTCCGCAGACACATATAGCGAAGTGGTTGAGGGTATGCAGTTTGACCGCGGTTACCTTTCACCCTATATGGCAACCGATATGGATAAAATGGAAGCAGTAATTGACGATGCCCTCATTCTTATTACAGATAAAAAGATTTCTAATCTTCAAGAGATTCTCCCTGTTCTTGAGCAGGTTATTCAAGCAGGTAGAAAGCTCCTCATTATTGCAGAGGACGTTGAAGGCGAAGCTCTTACAACTCTCGTTCTCAACAAACTCCGCGGAACATTTACTTGCGTTGCAGTTAAAGCTCCCGGCTTTGGCGACAGAAGAAAAGAAATGCTTAAGGACATCGCAATCCTCACAGGTGGTGAAGTAATTTCAAGCGAAATCGGTCTTGAACTTAAGGACGCATCCATTGAATATCTTGGCCACGCGCGTCAGGTTAAGGTTAACAAGGATACAACAATTATCGTTGACGGCGCAGGTCATCCCGATGATATTTCTGCAAGAGTTCACCAGATAAGAAATGCTCTTGAAATCACAACAAGTGAATTTGATAAAGAAAAGCTTCAAGAACGCCTTGCTAAACTCTCAGGTGGTGTTGCAGTAATCAAAGTTGGTGCAGCTACTGAAGTTGAAATGAAGGAAAAGAAACTCCGCATTGAAGACGCTCTTAATGCTACACGTGCGGCAGTTGAAGAAGGCATTGTTGCAGGTGGTGGTACTGCATATCTCAACATTATCGCAGATGTTGCAAAGGTTGCAGAAACTGTTGAAGGCGATGAAAAGACAGGTGTTATGATCGTTCTTAAAGCACTTGAAGCTCCCGTTAGACAGATTGCAGAAAACGCTGGTCTTGACGGCGGTGTTATCGTTCACACAATCAAAAATTCCGGTAAAATCGGTTGGGGCTTTGATGCTTATAAAGAAGAATATTGCGATATGGTCGCAAGTGGTATTGTTGACCCCACAAAGGTTACTCGCTCTGCCCTTCAGAATGCCGCTTCAATTGCTTCCACAATCCTCACAACCGAAAGCGTTGTCTCCGACAAAAAAGAAGAAACCCCCGCACCCGCTGCTCCCGCAGGCATGGGCGGAATGTATTAATAAAAAACTTAAGGCACTCGTGAAAACGAGTGCCTTGTTTTTTTATATTTTATGCATTAATAATTTATTTTGAAAATTGTGTTGACTTTTGTCGGATTTAATAGTATAATTTATCAAGTAAATTTTACATTTTTTGAGTAAAAGGAGAACAAAATGAAAAAGACTAAAAAGGGCTTCACGCTTGTTGAATTGCTTGTTGTTATCGCAATTCTTGCTGTGCTTACAACCGTTGCTATCGTTGGATATAGCGCATACGTTAATAAGGCAAAAGAAACCAAGGCACAATCAGAAGCTCAACAATTGACAAGATATATTAGTGCTGAATTTGCTGATGACAATAAGTGGAATAATTTAGATAGAAATAATACGGATGCTAAAGCATGGGAAGATGCTATTAAAAACTGTGATGAGCTTAAAAACTTCACGGGAAGTGTATCCGTTAATATTACAAACGGAGTTGTAACTATTACATACACGCTTGACGGCAAATCAGCATCTGCTATAGTAAAATAATTATATTCAAAAACCATAAAAAAGCCCGACGAATTTCGTCGGACTTTTTTATATATTTAGTTTGTGAACTTCTCTTCGTAATCTGTAATTGCCTGCTGAATAATTTCAAGCGCTTTATCTCTATCATAGAGAGATTTAACAGCTGTTTTCTTATTTTCAAGCTGCTTATACACCTTAAAGAAGTGCATAATTTCATCGAAAATATGTGAAGGAAGATCGTTAACTGAATTATAATCCTTTGATGTTGGATCGTTCACAAGAACTGCGATAATCTTATCGTCAATATCTCCACCGTCAACCATTCGAACAACACCAATGGGTCTTACCTTGCAAAGTGTCAAGGGATAGAGGGGTGGTGAGAAAAGGATAAGAACATCAAGAGGGTCCTTATCGTCCGCATAAGTTCTTGGAATAAATCCGTAGTTTGCAGGATAGTGAGTTGAAGTATAAAGAACTCGGTCAAGCTTAATAAGACCTGTTTCCTTATCAAGCTCATATTTGCACTGGGAATCGCGCGGAATCTCAATTACGACAGTAAATTCCTCGGGGGTTATTTCTCTTGGGTCAATGTCATGCCAAATATTCATAAATACTATCCTCCTGTATTTTATTTTACAAAGTCAAATTCAAAATCGTAGATGGAAACGGTATCACCGTCAACGCATCCGTGTTTTTCAAGCTCTTCAAACACGCCACTTCTATAAAGAATTCTTTGGAAGTAGTTAAGTGACTCATAGTCCGAGAAATTGATTTGTCCCATAAGATTGAAGAGCCATTCGCCCTCGACTATGAACACACCGTCTTCTCTTCTAATGGTTGTTTCCTTACCTCCACCAACATACGCATCTTCGGGTTCGTATTCTGCCTCATAGATTATCATTGGGGGCAATTCACGAAGCACCTCGGCTGAATACTTGATAAGCTCGGGGAGTCCCTCTCCTGTAGCCGCAGAAACGTACATGAGCTTATAGCCGTTCTCTTCTACGTATTCTTCAAATGCTTTAATATCTACAAGCTCTTCATCCAAAGCGTCAACCTTGTTTGCAACGATGATTTGCTCACGCATCGCAAGTGCTGGGCTATATCTTTCAAGCTCGGTATTAATTTTAATAATATCTTCAACGGGGTCGCGTCCCTCAAAGCAAGAAATATCAACAACGTGCCAAAGAAGTCGGCAACGGTCAATATGACGAAGGAATGCATGTCCAAGACCTGCTCCGTCTGCCGCGCCCTCAATAAGACCAGGAATATCAGCTGCTATAAATCCGCTTTCACCACCAGTGGAAACTACTCCAAGATTTGGTGAAAGTGTTGTGAAGTGATAGTCCGCAATCTTGGGCTTTGCCGCGCTTATGCGGGCAAGGATTGATGATTTACCAACACTTGGATAACCAATAATACCAACGTCAGCAAGCATCTTAAGTTCAAGGATAACTTCCTTCTCTTCTCCCTTTGTACCGTTCTTTGCGAAGTTGGGAACTTGACGAGTGGGAGTCGCGAAATGCTTATTACCCCATCCGCCGCGTCCACCCTTGCAGCAAATGAAATCTTCATCATCGGACATGTCTTTAATAATTCTGCCTGTTTCGGCATCCTTAATAAGTGTTCCACGAGGAACCATAATTACAAGGTCATCGGCAGTTGCTCCGTGGAACTTTGCGCCCTTACCATTACCACCATTACCTGCGATAAACTTTCTTTTATAACGGAACGCAAGCAACGTATTTGAGCCCTCATCAATACGGAAAACGATGTTACCACCGTGTCCTCCGTCACCACCGTCAGGACCACCTTGGGCTACGTATTTTTCACGTCTGAAGGAGATAGCTCCGTTACCGCCGTCACCTGCTTTAATGTAAATTTGTATCTTATCAATAAACATTAAACCTCATCCCCCTTCTGACGAATTATTATGTGAATGGGTGTTCCCTTGAATCCAAAGGTTTCTCTTATGCAGTTTTCAATATATCTTCTATATGAGAAGTGGAAAAGTTCAACGTCATTACAGAAAATAACAAATGTCGGAGGCGCAACGCTAACCTGAGTCATATAGTAAATCTTCAAGCGTCTTCCCTTGTCAGAGGGTGGCTGAACTCTCATTGTTGCTTCACCAAGTACGTCATTAAGCATACCCGTGGGTACTCTTGTGTTTGTCTGATTATAAACGTACTGAATGTGCTTATAGATTTCTCTTACTCTCTGTCCTGTCTTTGCTGAAACAAAGAGGATTGGAGCGTAAGACATATAAGCAAGTGCTGTTTGAATATCTCTTGTAAATTCGTTAACTGTGCTATTATCCTTTTCAATGGAGTCCCACTTGTTAACTATAACGATAGACGCCTTACCTGCTTCGTGAGCAATACCTGCAATCTTTTCATCCTGCTCGGTAATTCCCTCGTTTGCATCAACAAGAATAAGACAAACGTCCGCTCTTTCAACAGCCATATGTGCACGAAGAACACTATATTTTTCTATCTTATCGTTAACCTTTGAAGAACGACGAATACCCGCAGTATCAATGAAGGTAAACTTGCCATATTCATTTTCAACCTTTGTGTCAACCGCGTCACGCGTTGTACCTGCAATATTAGAAACGATGAGTCTTTCTTCACCGATAAATCTATTGATAATTGAAGATTTGCCTGCATTGGGCTTGCCGATTACGGCAACCTTGATGCTATCGTCCTCTTCATCATCAAATTCTGATTCCTCGGGCAATGCTTCAAGAACTGCATCAAGAAGATCACCTGAGCCCGTTCCGTGAACGGATGAAACAGCTATCGGTTCACAATCAAAGCCTAGCTCATAAAATTCGTAATATTCATAGGGTACATGTCCTACACTATCACATTTGTTGATACAAGGAACGATTGGCTTCCCACTCTTTTTGAGCATTGTGGCAATATCTCTATCGTCTGCGGTAAGACCTGTTCTTACGTCGCACATAAAGATGATTACGTCCGCTGTATCAATAGCAATTTGCGCCTGAAAACGCATCTGCTTCAAAATTATATCATTTGTTTTGGGCTCAATACCACCCGTGTCAATAACAACGAGCTTTCTTGCGCACCATTCGGTTTCACCATAAATTCTATCTCTAGTTACACCGGGGGTATCTTCAACGATTGAACGGCGTTCGCCGATCAACTTATTAAAGAGTGTGCTTTTGCCAACATTAGGTCTGCCGACAATTGCAACAATTGGTTTTGCCATATTAATACCTCCTTTACTGTATTCCGAGCATTGCCGAGATGAATCCCGCCCCGTCGTTGCCCGAAAGTCCTATCTTAACATTCAATTTTTCTGATAATTCATCAATGCTCATTCCACAAAGGAACAAGTCACCCTCGGAACGAAGAACGTTTGGCGGGAGAATAAGTTCATCCAAAAGTTCTTTGTCCTTTAATTGATCATATATATCCACGCCAGTCAAAAGTCCTGAAACAGTAATTTCATGACCAAAGAAATTATTAAGAATGGGATAAACTTTAATCTCAAGCCCGTCAATTATCTTGCAAAGTCTATCACACATATCAATTATTTGATCCTTGGCTGCCATTCCTGTAACAACGGAAATTTTTCTGGGTGCAGTATATTTCTCAAGATATTCTTCAATATACTCAGTTTCAATGCCAAATTCAGTCAATAATGAAGTGAGCATTCCAACACCGTTTTCAATTTGAGCATATCCTTCATAATATTCGTCATCATGCAAGGGTAACTCACCCTTGATATAAAACTCATCAGCACAGAAGAAAAGACGTGAGCCATATTTCTCAAGGCATTCGTCAGCAAAAGCTTCAACTTGTGCAATCACTTCTTTACAATCCTCTTTTGTAAAGCTTTCAAGAGGAAAAAGGTTATCTCTAAATTTTGTCTTACCAGCAGGCACTATCGACACGCTTTGCAGAGCAGGAAAATACTCGGTTAAATCCATCATGGAGCGAATAAGCTCTTCACCGTCATTAATTCCCTTACAAAGAACAATTTGCGCACAAATGTGTATTCCCGCGTCAGCAAATCTTTTGAGATATGACAACACCTCACCAGATCTTTTGTTCTTCATCATTTTAACGCGAAGTTCGGGATTTGTTGTATGCACCGATACATTCACAGGAGATATATGCATTTCGATTATTCGATGAATATCCTTATCATCAAGATTGGTCAAGGTTATATAATTGCCGTGAAGAAAAGAAAGGCGTGAATCGTCATCCTTGAAATAAAGAGTTTTTCTCAACCCCTTCGGCAACTGATCTATAAAACAAAAAATACACTTGTTCTCGCAAGAGTGCTTTTTATCCATAAGAGGAGTTTCAAAATCAAGACCGATATCATCATATTCAGCTTTTGAAATATTGAAATGCAATTCTTCAGCATTTCTTAAAATACAGATATCAATGCGTTTGTTTGCAAGGTGAAATCTATAATCAAGTACGTCATTGATTTCTCTTCCGTTAATTGATACAAGTATATCGTTTTCACATATTCCGGCTTTTTGCGCTCTTGAATTAGCATCTACAGATATGATTTTTACCATAAGCTCCTCCTATCTTTAAATTTTGACATTATATTATATCATAAATATTTATATTTGTAAAGAATTATTTTCAAACATTTGACAAAAAGCTGAATAAAGTTCATAAATGGATTTAATATTGGCTTTTTCGTTATTTTGTTAACAAATTGTTTACAATTAAAAGCAAAAAAATTATAAAAAGCTCTATTCAAAATGGGAATTTTATGGTATAATGTCGGGTGGAATAAGCGTATTTTTCGCTTGGCATACATTTTGTATGCCTTATCGTTCTGCTTAATTACGGAGCAAACCTTATAAACGCTTATAAAAACATTTTTATATTTTAATTTTTGGAGGAATCAAAAATGGCAAACAAGTATTGTTACCTCTTTACAGAAGGTAATGCAAGCATGCGTGAGATCCTCGGCGGTAAGGGTGCAAACCTCGCTGAAATGACCCACATCGGTCTTCCCGTTCCCCAGGGCTTCACAATTTCCACAGAGGCATGTACTCAGTACTATGAGGACGGCCGTCAGATCAACCCTTCTATCCAGGCTGAAATTAACGAGTACATCGGTAAGATGGAAGCTATCACAGGCAAGAAGTTCGGTGATCTTGAAAATCCCCTTCTCGTTTCCGTTCGTTCCGGTGCTCGTGCATCCATGCCCGGTATGATGGATACAATCCTTAACCTCGGTCTTAACGAAGAGGTTGTTGAAGTTATGGCTAAAAAGTCAGGCAATGCTCGTTGGGCATATGACTGCTACAGAAGATTTATTCAGATGTACTCCGACGTTGTTATGGAAGTTGGTAAGAAGTACTTCGAAGAGCTCATCGATGAAATGAAGGAAGCTAAGGGCGTTAAGCTCGACGTTGAACTCACAGCTGATGACCTTAAAGAACTTGCAAATCAGTTCAAGGCTGAATATAAAGCAAAGATCGGTACAGACTTCCCCTCTGATCCTAGAGAACAGCTTATGGGCGCAGTTAAGGCAGTATTCCGTTCATGGGACAACCCCCGTGCAAACGTTTACCGTCGTGACAACGATATTCCCTATTCTTGGGGTACAGCTGTAAACGTACAGGCAATGGCATTCGGTAATATGGGTGAAGACTGTGGTACAGGTGTTGCGTTCACACGTGACCCCGCTACAGGTGAAAAGAAACTCATGGGTGAGTTCCTTACAAATGCACAGGGTGAAGACGTTGTTGCAGGTGTTCGTACTCCCATGCCTATCGCTGAAATGGCTAATAAGTTCCCCGCTGCATTCGAAGAATTCAAGAAGGTTTGCGAAATCCTTGAAAACCACTATCACGATATGCAGGATATGGAATTCACAATTGAAAACGAAAAACTTTACATGCTTCAGACTCGTAACGGTAAGAGAACAGCTCAGGCAGCTCTCCAGATCGCAGTTGACCTCGTAGAAGAAGGTCACAAGACAAAGGAAGAAGCAGTTCTTATGATCGACCCCAGAAACCTTGATACACTCCTTCACCCTCAGTTCGACCGGAAGGCTCTTAAGGCTGCTACTCCTATGGGTAGAGGTCTTGGCGCTTCTCCCGGTGCTGCTTGCGGTCAGGTTGTATTCTCTGCTGAAGATGCAGAACTTTGGAACAACGCTGGTAAGAAGGTAGTTCTTGTTCGTCTTGAAACATCTCCTGAAGATATCACAGGTATGAAGGCAGCTCAGGGTATCCTCACAGTTCGTGGTGGTATGACATCTCACGCAGCAGTTGTTGCTCGTGGTATGGGTAAATGCTGCGTATCCGGTTGTGGTGAAATCAATATGGACGAAGAAAACAAGAAGTTCACTCTCGCTGGTAAGACATACGTTGAAGGTGATTACATCTCCATCGATGGTTCTACAGGCGCTATCTACGACGGTATCATTCCTACTGTTGACGCAGAAATTTCTGGTAACTTCGGCACAATCATGGGTTGGGCTGACGAGTTCCGTACACTTAAAGTAAGAACAAATGCTGATACTCCTACAGACGCTAGAAAGGCTCGTGAGCTTGGCGCTGAAGGTATCGGTCTTTGCCGTACAGAGCACATGTTCTTCGAAGCAGACAGAATTGCTGCTTTCCGTGAAATGATTTGCTCTAACACTGCTGAAGAAAGAGAAGTTGCTCTTGCAAAGATTCTTCCCTACCAGCAGGCTGACTTCGAACAGCTCTATGTAGCTCTCGAAGGTAATCCCGTTTGCATCAGATTCCTTGACCCACCTCTTCACGAATTCGTTCCCACAACTGAAGAAGACATCGCTCTTCTTGCAAATGCTCAGGGTAAGACAGTTGAAGAAATCAAGGCTATCATCTCTTCTCTCCACGAATTCAACCCCATGATGGGTCACCGTGGATGCCGTCTTGCAGTAACATATCCTGAAATCGCTAAGATGCAGACAGCTGCTGTTATCCGTGCAGCTATCAACGTTCAGAAGAACCATCCCGAATGGAATGTTCGTCCTGAAATCATGATTCCTCTTGTAGGCGACGTTAAGGAACTTAAGTACGTTAAGAGTGTTGTAGTTGCTACAGCTAACGCTGAAATCGCTGCTGCAGGCGTTGAACTCGACTACGAAGTAGGTACAATGATTGAAATTCCCAGAGCTTGTATCACAGCTGATGAAATCGCTGCTAACGCTGATTTCTTCTGCTTCGGTACAAACGACCTTACACAGATGACATACGGCTTCTCTCGTGACGACGCTGGTAAGTTCCTCAATGCTTACTACGATGCAAAGATCTTCGAAAACGATCCTTTTGCAAAGCTCGACCAGACAGGTGTTGGTAAGCTTATGAACATGGCAGTTACACTTGGTAGACCCGTTAACCCCAACCTTCACGTTGGTATTTGCGGTGAACACGGTGGTGACCCCACATCCGTTGAATTC
>JAZRRX010000024.1:0-20235 GCA_045651165.1 Eubacteriales bacterium | reverse complement strand
GCTCTCACTCATAAGTATGGTGAATGGGTTGTAGTTAAGGAAGCAACAACAGAAGCTACAGGTTTGAAGGAACGTACATGTGAACATTGCGGACACAAGGAAACAGAAGTAATTCCTATGCTTCTTCCTACTCCTACTCCTACTCCTACTCCTGATTCTGATTCTCAAGAACCTGCTCCCGATAAGACAGCTTACTGGATTATCGCTGCAGTTGTTGGTTTGTTGGGACTTTGCCTCTTCATTAGAAAGCCTGCTACTAAAAAGGTTGAAGGTGCTAAGGCAGAAGAAAACAAAGAAACTTCTGAAACAGAGTCCACTGAAGAATAATAAATTAGTTTAAGTCAACTTAAATAAATTTACCGCCACCTCATTTGAGGTGGCGGTTCTTCTTTATTTTATATATAAATTTATAAAATATATTGACATAGCGAAATAACTGTGATATAATATTTATGTAAAAATTTAATCATAGAAGGTGAAAATTATGAAACACATCAAAACAATAGAAACACGTAACCTTTGCGAAAGTGCTAAAAAAGGTGGATGCGGCGAATGCCAGACATCTTGTCAGTCTGCTTGCAAGACCAGCTGCGGTATTGCTAATCAGAAGTGCGAAAGCACAAAGGAAAGCAAGTAAAATGCAAAATGCCGCCGGCTTGGCGGCATTTTTTATGGAGGATAGATATGATACATCAATATAAACTTGGAGGATATAATATCGTACTTGACGTTTGTTCAGGCTCTGTTCACGTTGTGGATGACGTGGCTTATGATATTATTTCACAGTTTGAGAATAAGGAAAAAGATATATTAATTGCAGAAATTCTTGAAAAATATACTGAAATTTCTTCAAGTGATATAGAAGAATGCTATGCTCAAATCGTTGAGCTTGAAGATAACGGTAAACTTTTTGCTCCTGACACTTTTGAACCTATGGCTAATAAGCTCAAGGAAAAAACTGCTGGCGTAGTTAAGGCACTTTGTTTGCATATTGCTCACACTTGCAATCTTAATTGCTCTTATTGTTTTGCTTCTCAGGGCAAATATCACGGAGATAGAGCTATTATGAGCTTTGAGGTAGGTAAGAGAGCGCTTGATTTCCTTGTTGAAAACTCAGGTACTCGTCATAATCTTGAGGTTGACTTCTTTGGTGGTGAGCCCCTTATGAATTTCCAGGTTGTTAAAGACCTTGTTGCATATGCTCGTAGCATCGAAAAGGAGAAAGGAAAGAATTTCCGCTTTACATTGACTACAAATGGTGTGCTTGTTGACGACGACGTTATTGAATGGGCAAATAAAGAGTGCTCAAACGTTGTCCTTTCACTTGACGGCAGAAAAGAGGTTCACGATAGATTCCGCGTTGACTACGCAGGTAATGGAAGCTGGGAAAAGATTGTGCCCAAATTCCAAAAATTCGTTGAGGCGCGTGGTGGCAAGGAATATTATATGCGCGGTACATTTACACATGCGAATCCTGATTTCCTTGAAGATATCAAGCAGATGCTTGACCTTGGCTTTAACGAGCTTAGTATGGAGCCCGTTGTGTGTGCTAAAGATGACCCCTCTGCTCTTACTGATGAGGATATGGAAATTGTAATGAAGCAATATGAAGACCTTGCTGCTCTTATGCTTCAAAAGGATAAAGAGGGCAATCCCTTTACTTTCTATCATTATATGATTGACCTTACGGGTGGTCCTTGTATTTATAAGAGAATTTCGGGCTGTGGAAGTGGTACTGAATATATGGCAGTAACACCTTGGGGTGATTTGTATCCTTGCCATCAGTTCGTTGGTGAAGAAAGATTCAAACTTGGTGATATTTGGACTGGTGTTGCAAATACTGAAGTGCAGGGTGAATTTGCCGCTTGTAATGTTTATGCACATCCCGAATGTCGCGATTGTTGGGCTCGCCTTTACTGTTCAGGTGGTTGTGCTGCGAATGCATATCACGCTACGGGTAGCGTAACCGGTGTTTATGAGGATGGTTGCAAGCTCTTCAGAAAGAGAATGGAGTGCGCGATAATGGTAGCAATTGCACGTGCTTTGGGCGAATAATATGAAAACACCTATTTGCGATTTCGTGCGCGACTACGCGAAAAGCGAAAATATAAAATTACATATGCCTGGGCATAAGGGAAAGTCATTTTTGGGCGTTGAAAGTATGGATATAACTGAAATTGATGGCGCAGATTCTCTTTATGAAGCAGACGGAATAATTGCTCAAAGTGAAGCAAATGTAAGTGAGCTTTTTGGTTGCAAAACATATTATTCAACAGAAGGTTCTTCGCAATGCATAAGAGCAATGATATATTTGATTGCTATTAATGCTAAAATTAAAGGTGAAAAGCCTTTGATTTGGGCAGGTAGAAACGCCCACAAGACATTTCACAGTGCTGTTGCATTGCTTGATACGGACGTTGAGTGGATTTGTCCACCAAATGCAAAAAATTATCTTTCCTGTAATTTTGATGCTAATTATCTGTCCGAATTGCTTGAAAAATCAGGTAAAAAGCCCACAGCTATTTATTTAACAAGTCCCGATTATCTTGGAAATATTCTTGATATTGAATCTATTGCGAAGATATGTCAAAAAAATGGAATTTTGCTTGCCGTGGATAATGCTCATGGTGCATATTTGAAATTTTTGGAAAAATCATTGCATCCTGTTGACTTAGGAGCAGACATTTGTTGTGATTCTGCGCATAAAACCTTGCCCGTACTTACGGGGGGAGCATATTTGCATCTTTCAAATAGCTTTTCTGCAAGCGTTGGCGCATATGTCAAAAACGCCTTGTCTTTGTTTGGTTCAACAAGTCCTTCATATTTGATTTTACAATCACTTGATAAGGCAAATACTTACCTTGAAAATCACAAGGAGCGTCTTTGCAATTTTGTTTTTAAAGTGAACGCTTTGAAAAACAAGTTGATAGAACTAGGTTACGAGCTTTACGGAAACGAACCTTTGAAAATTACCTTAAACCCCAAAGAATATGGGTATAGAGGTCATGATTTTGCCAAAATTCTTTTAGAAAAGGGAATAGTATGTGAATTTTGCGATCCTGATTTCGTTGTTTTAATGGTAACGCCTGAAGTTGAAAAATTGGAGCGTGTTTTAGAAATAATGAAGGTAATTCCAAAACTAAGTCCCATAAACGAAGATGTTCCTTCATTTAAATTAGCAGAAAGAGTTATGTCAATTCGACAAGCGATTACATCCCCTCATGAAAGCTTGCCAATAGAAGAATGCCTTGGTAGAGTTGTTGCTATAACGAGTGTTGGATGTCCCCCTGCTGTACCGATTATTGTTGCCGGAGAAGTTGTAGACGAAAGCACTATACAAACTTTTAAATATTACGGAATTAAAGAATGTAATGTAGTTAAATAATAAAAAAGCACCGATTTTGGTGCTTTTTTGTTATTTGATAGATAAATTTGCTATGGCTAAAGTATCTATTCCAAATAAAAATAGTACATTTTTGATGTTGTTTTGGCTAATATAATTTTCAATTGAGCCACTATAATATCTTGGGTCTATCAGTTCTAAATTATAATGCTCACAAAGGTAGGGAGCGAGTGAATGTGAAAAACTATCTTTAATAATTAGCAACGTTTCTTTTTCACAATTTTCCGTGTCATAGATTTTTACATGAGCATTATTACCCGAGAGAAAAATGGAATATTTATCTTTCTTATTTAAATATGCCATATCATATAGTGTATCAAATTCAGTGCCCGTATCAACTATTGTAACTTTATATCGTCCGTTTTCGATGCTTGGAGCTTTTATTTCTTCACTATCCGTAAAGAAAAATCCCGATTTTGAATAATTTGTCCCATAAAACTCGTTTGAAAGGGAAATGAGTGAAAAATTATCTATTTGGTAGGGAATATATCCCAAAATATTTGCCATTTCTTGATATGCAAAATATGCGCCCTCTGCTGTCCAGTGGTGGTCGGTTTTATAGAAAACCTGAACACCGTTTGTTTGTGCATCATATAAAGTATTTTTGAGTGATATGTGGTTTTCAGAAACGAGGTTCCAAATCGTTTGATTTCTCTTATCTGAATAAATTTTGGGAAAATAATCTTGCAATATATCAACTTTTCGGGGAATAATGACAGAATTTGCGCTTATATCATTTCCTTTGAGATTTTTTATCAATTTTTCTATTTTATAAAGATTTTTTCTTAAAAGTTCGTAATTATCCTGGGTATAAGAAGGAGTTTCTATTAAATATTCATCTTCGCCAAGTAAGATTCCATTGTTTTCTTTTTTGCCCATCAAAAGTTCGGTGAGTGCTTTATATTCTATCATTTGGGTGCGCAAATTTATCTGGTCTGAAAAATAATTGTGGAGTTGATGTGTGTAAGTGCCATTGAGCAATTTTGCGATTGAAATTTTTGGAGATGTTTGTAAAACGCGATTTTCGTCCTCGGAAAAGCTCTTTTCTTCAATAATAATATAAGAAAGTGAGAAAAATGCAATGATTGATATAATAAAAATGAGCAAAAGTATATTCGCTAAATTTTGTTTTTTCATTTTAGACCTTTCTGCATATAAAAAATCAAGGATTATTAAATCCTTGATTTTTGTTTTAATATCGATTTTATTTTTCCACAGTAACGATAAATCCATTCATATTATCACCCGAAATGTAATAAGTTTTATCTTCGGGCACAGGAATGTTTGTGGGGTTACCTGAATAAGCAACGTAATATACATTATAAGTTTTACCATTTGCTGTGAATTCAAGAGGATTGTTGCTATTGTGATTTTCGCGAATCAATCCAAGATATTCTTCAAAGCAAATGTTGTTTTCATAGATATATGTCGCGTGTTCAACGCCCACATAACGGAGGTGGACTCTCTTTGAACTATCAATACCTGTGTGATTTTGGCACTTAGAAGTATAACGAACAATGAAACCATATTTGTGAGCGTTTTTATTAATCCAGTCAAAATTTGTTTTAAGAATAGATTCTGTAACAACTGTTGAAGGAGTGTTGATTTTTATTGTCAATGTTGTTCCAAGCGCGTGATCATAATAATCCTTGCCGTATTTTTCTATATCGTCCTCATATTCGACACGAGTAGATTCAGAATAGCCACCCCAAGCAATTTCAAGGTTTGAAATTGAATTATTGTTTGCACTTTCAAAATTGGGCTGATTGCAATAATCCAAAATCATTTGATTGAACGCATTAAGGGTATCTTCGTTGAGCGTAATTTTGTTCGAAGTTAATGCATATGTAAAATTGCCGTCAATTTGGGTTGTATTGTTGTTATCACTGTTTTGACGATACTGATAAACATTTATCATACCACTCAAATCTGCAGGCAAGGTGTATTTGTAATTATCGTTTATCAAAAGCAAATTGCCAATGTGAACATCCAACTCATTACGAGCGACTGTATAAACAGACTGTTGATTATTTGGCTCTTTATCTTTAGCTTTTTTGAGGGTAATTATCTTGCCGATAATGAGGGTAGCAAAAACAACAAGAATGAGTGCAATAACGGCAAAAATTGAAAGAACAACCTGTTGTCTTATTCTTTTTTTGCTTTTATAACTTTTTTTCTTGGGCTTTGGTTTAGCAGTTGTTGAAAAAGCTTTAGTTCTTGAATCATTTTTAGCCATATTATATCCTTTCTGTCGATAATATCGGCGTTATGAGATATTTTTTCCTTGGGATTGCTCCCAAGGAAAAAGTGAATTTTTATTATTGATTATTGTGCATCTTTGATAGAGAAGTTCATTCTTCCCTTAGCGTCAACGCCCATGTATTTAACCTTAACTGTGTCACCAAGTGAAAGAACGTCTTCAACCTTTTCAATTCTTTCTTTTGCAATCTTGGAGATGTGAACAAGGCCTTCCTTACCAGGAACGTATTCAACGAATGCGCCGAATTCCTTAATGCCAGTTACAGTACCTGTGTAAACAGCGCCAACTTCGGGTTCGAATACGATTGCATCGATGCATGCCTTAGCAGCAGCTGCGCTGTCACCGTTAACAGCAGCAATTCTGATTGTACCGTCATCTTCAATGTCAATCTTTGCGCCTGTATCAGCAACGATCTTCTGGATTACAGAACCACCCTTACCGATAACTTCGCGAATCTTATCGGGATCGATCTTCATTGTTGTCATCTTGGGAGCGTATTTTGAAACCTCAGCACGAGGAGCGGGAATTGCCTTAAGGAGAACTTCGTCGATGATGTAATCACGGCCTACGTGTGTCTGCTCAAATGCCTTCTTAATAATTTCAGGTGTAAGGCCATCAATCTTAAGGTCCATCTGAATGGATGTGATACCCTTATGAGTACCTGCTACCTTGAAGTCCATGTCGCCATAGAAGTCTTCAAGACCCTGAATGTCAAGCATTGTGTCCCAAGAGCCATCTTCAGCTGTGATAAGACCACAAGAAATACCTGCAACGGGAGCTTTAATCGGAACACCTGCATCCATAAGAGCGAGGGTAGAACCACAAACTGAACCCTGAGATGTAGAACCGTTAGAAGAAACTACGTCAGAAACAAGACGGATAGCATAAGGGAATTCTTCTGCAGAAGGAAGAACGGGAACAAGAGATCTTTCAGCCAATGCACCGTGTCCGATTTCACGACGTCCAGGAGAACGTGCGGGCTTAGCTTCACCTGTTGAGAAGCCGGGCATGTTGTAATGGTGCATATATCTCTTTTCTTTGTCGTTGTCAAGTCCGTCAAGGAGTTGTGCTTCGCTGAGTGTACCAAGAGTAGCAACTGTAAGTACCTGTGTCTGTCCACGAGTGAAAAGACCTGAACCGTGTGCTCTAGGAAGAAGTCCTACTTCAGAACCAAGAGGTCTGATTTCGTCCATACGTCTGCCGTCAACACGCTTTTTGTCAACGAGCAACCAACGGCGAACGATCTTCTTCTGAATCTTATATACAAGCTCTTCCATCATTGTGGGAAGGTCGGGATATTCTTCTGTGAAGTTAGCAAGGATAGCTTCCTTAATGGGGAACATCTTTGCATCTCTTACTGTCTTGTCGTCTGTGTCAAGAGCTCCCATAACGTCCTTTTCGCAGAATGCGAAAATCTTATCGAACATATCGTGGTCAAGCTCGCAAGAGGGATATTCGAACTTTGTCTTACCGATTTCGTCAACGATTGCATTGATGAATTCGAGAACGCCCTGGTTTTCCTTGTGAGCGAGCATAATAGCATCGAACATAAGGTCATCGGCAACTTCGTTAGCACCTGCTTCGATCATAACAACTTTTTTCATAGAAGAAGCAACTGTAAGCTCGAGGTCAGAAACTGCTCTCTGTGCTTCTGTGGGGTTAACAACGAGTTCGCCATCAACAAGACCCATAAATACGCCAGAGATAGGACCATTCCAAGGAATATCGGAGATAGAAAGGGCAATTGATGCACCAATCATAGCTGTGATTTCGGGTGAGCAATCGGGATCGTATGACATTACTGTAAGAGAAAGAGAAACGTCGTTACGAAGGTCCTTGGGGAACAAAGGACGAATAGGACGGTCGATAACACGGCTTGTGAGAATTGCCTTTTCGGGAGGTCTGCCTTCACGACGAAGGTAACCGCCGGGGATTTTACCTGCCGCATACATTCTCTCGTCAAAGTCAACGGAGAGGGGAAGGAAGTCGATACCGTCACGAGGTTTTTCGGATGCTGTAGCACAGCAGAGAACTGCTGTATCGCCGTATCTTACAAGGCAAGAGCCATTTGCAAGGCCTGCAAGCTTACCTGTTTCAACAACAAGGGGTCTGCCTGCCAATGTGTAATGAAATGTTTTGAAATTTTTAAACACCATAGGTGAGCTAATTGAATTACTCATTTTAAATTTCCTCCATAAAAATTCTAATTTTCTATTTTATTCTTACGGGGTTTAGCACTTAATTACAAATTGAAATATTTCAATGCATAATTAACTGCTAAAACGTCCGTAAGATGTGCGACTTAATAATTTTCTTAAAAACAAACAAAGGGAGTGAGGAGTCGGCAAAAACCCACTCTCCCACTCCGATATTTGTTCTTACTTTCTGATGCCGAGCTTCTTGATGATTGCTCTGTATCTTTCGATATCAACTCTCTGAAGGTAGCCGAGAAGATTTCTTCTGTGACCTACCATCTTAAGAAGACCGCGACGGCTGTGATGGTCGTTGTGGTTGTTCTTGAGGTGCTCGTTAAGAGAATTGATTCTGTGAGTGAGAATAGCGATCTGTACTTCAGGAGAACCTGTGTCACCTTCGTGGATAGCGTATTCAGCAATGATAGCTTGCTTTTCGTCTTTCAAGATCATGATTGTTTTCACCTTTCTAAAAATTTATTAACGCAAAGCACAGTCATCGGCGGGTGAAACACGACTATTGCCGTCTTATTTTCCCGAAAACCGAGCCATACGTCATACAAGGGTTATTTTAGCACAAAAAACACATTTTGTAAATAGTTTTTTGAAAATTTCTTCAAATATTTTTGTTTATTTTCTATTAATTATATACTTTTGTTTTGTTTCTTTTTACCAAAGGCGGAAACTAACGAAGAAAAGCCACCAATAATAAGCATAATGCCAAATATTTTTCTTAAGATATTTGGCTTTATTATCCCCGCAATCCACGATCCTAAAATTGAAAATAAAACTCCCGAGACGCTTAAAATCAAAGTGGTTTTCCACACGATTTTTCTTTTGTAGATGTTGTAAATTGTTGAAGCAATTGCTGCCACTATAAAAAAACAAAGATTTACTCCTTGTGCAATTATTTGCTCTGTGTTTTCAAATAGTGTCAGATAGATTACCAAAAGTCCGCCACCACCCACTCCCATTCCCGAGAGGGTGGCTATTATAAGAGAAATTATAAATATCTTCATTTTTTACCAGTTACCTCATCAAGAGAACGAGAACGTGTGTGATGAATTGGTTCCCAAGTTACCTTTTTGAATAATGCGATTACTGAAATTGGAATATAGGTGTACATGAATATGGGAAACAAAAACAAATATCCTATTTTTCGTCCTGTACTTGTGTGTATCTTTTTCCACTCACTGATTACAGTTATAAGTCCCATTATAAACATTATTGAGTAAGTGAATGAGATGTATCCAAGTAGGCTCTCGACTACGGGAGCAGGGTTGCCTATACCGAAAACGCCAAAGATTATCGCGCTCACACTTGTGGAAAGCAATAGTACGCTAAGAATAAAAGCTGGCATAATGTTCATTGTCATGTCAAAAAAGGCAAATTTACGATGTCTGAATATGCCTTTTACAAGCTCTTTTCCGTGCTTTTGCCAAACTTGAAAAAATCCCTTTGACCAACGCAATCGTTGTTTATATGATTGCTTAAAGGTTATTGGCTGCTCGTCATAAAGCTCCGCGTCTATGCAACAACCGATTTTCACGCCGTTTATGATTGCAAAAATTGAAAATTCAATATCCTCGGTGAGCAAATAAAACTTCCAACCGTTGAATTTGTCAAGGATTTTTCTACTCACGAAAAATCCCGTACCCGAAATGGCACAAGATGAGCGCAGAAGCATGCGCGCATAGTGAAGGAACTTTGATTCCCTGATATACCAAAGCCCATATCCTGCACTTATCCAGTTGTCCCCGTAGTTTTTCGAGTTTCTATAGCTTGTGAATGATTCGTATCCGTCAGAGAATGTTTTATTCATCTCGGTGACGTAATTTGTGGTTAAAAGATTGTCCGCATCAAGCACAATTATGCCATCAATGTTTTGCCATTCTCCAATTTTTCTAAGCTCACTGATTGCAAAATCGAGAGCATATCCCTTGCCGATGTTTTCTTTGTTAAATCTTTCGAATACGGTAGCGCCTTGTGTTCTCGCTATCTCTGCGGTTTTGTCGGTGCAGTTGTCTGCAATCACTATGGTGCGCAAAAGCTCTTTGTCATAATCTTGCTCTGCGATAGAATGCAAAAGTTCGCCTATCACCTTTTCTTCATTTCGCGCGGCGATAAAGATTGCTATTTTGCTCTTTTTTATTGGTTGCTTGTGTCTTCGCGCTTTTATTGCAAAGGGAACTATCGTATAGAAAATTTGATAAGAATAACAAAGAAAAAGTATAAAACCGACCACAAAATTTATATCTGCCAAAAATTCGTTAAACATAAAATCAACCTCTGAAAATTATTCATTAAATAATGTTGCCTAATTTTGGGTGTTTTATGTATTAAATTTGTAATTTTGGATAAGTTCCCAAACTTTAAATTTTGATTTATCGGGGAGATGTTTCAAACTATATGGCTACAAATTGTACATTGTTGTAGGGACAGGCGTCCTCGACTGTCCGTTACAAAAGTAAAGTAACTTTTACATCAAAAAATGTTAGATTTGCTTGTGCTCATCAGTGAAGATATTGGTTTATCCATTATTGCGGACAGTCGAGGACGGCTGTCCCTACAACCAAGAAATACGAATAAATATTAAATCTGCTAACTCCTCGATAAACCCCAATTTATAAGACAAAAAGGACTCATATGAGTCCTTTTTGTGAAATATTATTTCTTATTCTTTTTGAATTCTTTCATACCGTTTGTGCTTCCGCCGTCAACGAGAACGTCAACACCTGCAAGGTAACCGTTTCTTTCGTCAGCAACTGTTGCAAGAGCGTAGCCGAGCTCCTCGGGCTTGCCCATTCTTTCTTCTGCCGAGAAGGGAATAAGCATTCCGCCTTCCTTTGCTTCAAGATTACCCATATCGGTTGCGATAAGTCCGGGGCTAAGAGAGCAAACTCTGATGCCCTTAAGTCCATATTCGAAAGCACACTTTTTAGCGTACCAAACCACGAAATTTTTTGAAAGAGAATATGCAAATCCTGATTTCTGATAATCTGTCTTTGCCATATTTGACTTTTTGATAATCTTCTTTACGAATTTTTCTTCATCTGTGTCAGCAAGCTTGTAATCCTTCTTGTTGATAATGAAAGAGGGAAGAACATAAGCGGAGTTTGAAGAAACGTCAACAATAACGCTGCCCGCATTCATTTCCTTTGAAAATTCTTCATTAATGTAAACTGTGCCAAGAGCATTAACTCTTACGATTGTTTCGGGATCGCTCATTGCGGGGGACAAACCTGCAGAGTTGATAACGTTTTTGATTTCGCCAAGGCTCTTTGCAAAAACTACAAGTTCCTTAACGCTTTCTCTTTTGGATGTATCGCAAGCTTTAGCATAAGCAGTATATCCGAGTGCTTCAAGTTCTTTAACTGCGCCCTCGAGTTTTGAAAGTGTTCTGCCCGAAATAACGATTATTTTATCTTTGGGCATAAATTTAGCAGCGGCAAGACCCATTCCGCTTCCACCACCGGTAATTACGCAAACATTTGCCATATTTTTCTCCTTTTACAAAGTTAGTTAATTTTTGCCGTTGATATTGTACCATACTTGTCTAAATATGTCAATAATAAAAAATATCAATTCCAAAAATGGAAATCTGCCACTAAAATTTAAAAATAATAAAAAAATATTTCCGAATTAAGAAAAAATGTCTTGACAAATGAAAAAATAGGGTGTATAATATGCTCGTAAATTAAATTTGTAAATCATTTTGGAGGGAAATATACTATGGCAACTAAGAAAACAGCAGTGGCAAAAACCACACCTATTGATGATAAAGCGGCTCGCAAAAAAGCATTGAGTACCGCACTTGCTCAGCTTGAAAGAGATTTTGGCGCAGGAGCAGTAATGAAACTTGGTGAAAATACACATATGGAAGTGCAGGCGGTTCATACAGGGTCTCTCGCACTTGACTTTGCTCTCGGTATTGGTGGTGTTCCGAGAGGAAGAATTATTGAAATTTTTGGTCCTGAATCTTCGGGTAAAACAACTGTTGCGCTTCACATTATTGCAGAAGTTCAAAAAACAGGCGGAGAGGCTGCATTTATTGACGCCGAACACGCTCTCGACCCTGTTTATGCAAAAGCTCTTGGTGTAAATATAAATGAATTGCTTGTATCTCAGCCCGATTGTGGTGAAGATGCACTTGAAATTACAGAAGCGCTCGTTCGTTCAGGCGCTATTGACGTTGTTGTTGTGGACTCCGTTGCAGCTCTCGTTCCTCGTCAGGAAATTGACGGAGAAATGGGTGCAACAATGGTGGGTGTTCAGGCGCGTCTTATGTCCCAGGCAATGAGAAAACTCTCTGCGGTTATTTCGAAGAGCAACGCGGTTGTAATTTTCATCAATCAACTTCGAGAAAAGGTTGGCGTTATGTATGGTAACCCTGAAACTACTCCCGGTGGTCGTGCGCTTAAATTCTATTCTTCTGTTCGTATTGACGTTAGAAAAACAGAACAGTTGAAAAACGGAGCGGACGTTTATGGTAACCGTGTTAAATGTAAGATTGTTAAGAATAAGGTTGCTCCTCCTTTCAAGGTGGCAGAATTTGATATTCTTTACGGAAAGGGAATTTCTAAGTCAAGTGAGCTTATTGATATGGGTATCACTCTTGGTATTATTAAGAAGAGTGGCTCTTGGTTCTCTTATGAGGGTGAAAGATTGGCGCAAGGTAAGGATAATACTCGCAAGGTTTTCGAAAGTAACCAAGAACTTATGGACGAACTTGAAGCAAAGGTGCGTGCTTTGGCTGACAAGCTTGTTGAACACAATGACGAATTCGAACTTGACGATGATGACGATATCGATAGCTTCGAAATCGAAACTCTCTCTGATGAAGAATAATTGAAATGAAGATAGAGATAATTTCGGTAAGTGCTGTGAGTGAGGGGGCAGAAATGCTCCTCACTCTGCGCATATCCGACGATTGTGGAAACAAAGATACGCGCAAATTTTTGCTTTTTACCAATCAATATCTTGAGTTGGGGCTCAGAAAGGGTACAATTTTAAGTGAGTCTGCCTTTGATGAGCTTGAAAAGTGCTCAAAGGAATGTCTTGCGATAAGAAAGGGAAGTGATTTGCTTTCTTATTCTTCATCCTCAAGAAAACGATTGGTGCAACGTCTTAGAGGTAAGGGAATAGACCGAGAAAGTGCTGAAAATGCTGCTCTGCATCTTCAAGAAATTGGAGCAATAAACGAGGAGTACGATGCGTGTCGGCAGGTTGAGTCCTGCCTTAGAAAGCTCTGGGGCAAAAAGAGAATATATCAAGAACTCTTATCTAAGGGATATGAAAAAGAACATATAGAAAATGCTCTAAAAGATATAACGAAAGAGCAGATGATAGAAAATTGTGTTCTTTTGATTCATAAAAAGCATAAAACAATTCCAAGAGATTCTGCGGTGCGCAAAAAAATAGCGGGCTCTCTTGCAAGATATGGTTATACTTTTGAGGAAATCAAACGAGCGTTTGAGATAGTTTTAAATAAAGAAACGGAGCAGTAAATGCTCCGTTTCTTTATTTGAACAACATGAAAAAACCTGAAATTGTAACCAAAAAAGCAAATATGAGCTTGACTGACTTTAATTTTAATTTGGTTAGTAAAAAAGCGCCTAATATCCCGCCCACTATTGCAGAGGGGACTAACGAAAAGAGTTTATTGTCAAACGAAATATATCCTTTGAAAAGATATAGAGCAAGAGAAACTATTGATATGGGCATCATAGTTGCTACTGCATTTGCAAAAACTCCGTTTTCGGCTTTTTGCTCGTCAGTTAAAATGCGTGCGAGAAAATATGTTATTATTATTCCACCTCCTGCGCCCAAAAGTCCGTTCACTGCGCCTGCAAGTGCTCCTATAATGAGGTGGAGTCGATATTTTCTAACAAAATTCATAAAAAACCTCACAAATTAAGCAAATATAATATTGAAATTACAAAATTAATATGATATAATTAATTATGTATGTATATAATTATTTTTCGATATTTACATAAATTCTTTAAAGGAGTGTAAAAATGGCAGCACAAAAGAAATCCGTCACTCAAAAATCAAAAAAGGAATTGCAAAAAGTTCCAAATAAAAATGCACCTCAAAAGAAGGGAAGCAAGGCGCATAAGTCATCGCATGGACGCCCATCAGAAAGACTTTTAAATCAAATATTACCCTTTGTGTTTGTTGCATTTGCATTTTTGCTTGAAGCGTGCTTTATTCTTGCAACGTTTACAGGAGCTAACCACGTTGGCATGGCAGGGGTATTCCTCAAAAACGTATTTTTGGGCTTGTTCGGTTTTGGTGCATTTCTTATTCCCATTGCTTTGCTCAATCTTGCTATACATTGGAGAAAATTTGTTGACAACGGCTTAGCAAAATCAAAAATTATATTTGTATTTGTATTTTTAGCTTCTTTGTCAGGTCTTATACATGTTTTCGTAAAGGGAAGTATCGTTGCGGACCGTAGTGTTTTCATAGGAATAGCAGAAATTTTCAAATATTCAACCGCACACGTTTTTAGTGCAGGTATTATTGGTGGACTTTTCTGTGAATGTATCTATTTCCTCTTTAAATTTGTTGGAAGCTTTATCATAATGTTGGCTTTGAGCTTGGTGTTCTTTATTCTTTCAAGCGGTATTAATCCAAGTGTTATTACAGAGTATATTTCACAAAAATGGGCAGCTTTTCGTGTTGCTCAAAGAGAGAAGAATAGAATTCGCAAAGCAGAAAAACGCGAACAAAAAGAAATTGAAAAGAAGCAAAAGGCTGAAGAAGAAAAGCAACGTAAAATAGAAGAAGAAATGGCTCTTAAAGCGGAAAAAGAGCTTGAAGATGAAAGAATAGCCATGGCAGAACGCCGTGCTATTGAAATAGAACAAAAAGAAATCAACGATAAAAAGAAATATGGCGAGATGAGATTCGTTGATCCTGAGCCCGTTGTTTATGACGAACCCAAGCTTCAAAAGGTAGATTTTGATGAAGATGTAGAAGACGAGCTTGATGATGGCAGAGTTGATGTTGCATCCATATTTAAAAATCCTCCTAAAGAATTTGCTGTTGCTACTGCTGACGAGGATGACATAGTAGTTGAAGAAGAAATTGTTGAGGAAGAACCCAAAAAAGTAGCAAAGAAGAAAGAAACTATTGAACTTGAAATGAAGGAAATAACTGATATCGAAACTGTTCCTGATGACGGTGAAGATTCTTTGATTCCTGAAAATATAATTCGCGAATATGTAAGACCCGACGTTAATCTTATGAAAAATTATAGAAACGACGAGGACGAAAAAGTAGCTCATGAAGAAATAAAAGCAAACGCAAATGCGCTTATGGATACTCTTAAGAGCTTTGGAGTTCGTATTCAAGAAATTACATATTCAAGAGGTCCAACAATCACTCGTTATGAGCTCAAGCCTGACGTTGGTGTTCGTATTCGTTCAATCGCTAATCTTGTTGATGATATTGCACTTAGCTTGGCTACTACGGGCGTAAGAATTGAAGCACCAATTCCCAACAAAGCTGCAGTTGGTATTGAAGTTCCAAATAGAACTGCTGCAACAGTTGGTTTGCGTTCCCTTATTGATAATCCCGAATTTGAAGAAAAGAAGAGCATTTTGACTGCCGCTCTTGGTAAGGACGTTGGTGGTAATTCTGTTTATTTTGATATCGGAAAGATGCCCCATATGCTTATCGCAGGTACAACGGGTTCAGGTAAATCTGTTTGTATCAACTGTATAATTATGAGTATTCTCTATAAGGCAAGTCCTCGTGATGTTAAACTCATCCTTATAGACCCCAAAAAGGTTGAATTCCAACCCTTTAGATCCATTCCTCACCTCTATGCGCCCATAGTTACCGATCCTAAAAAGGCAGCAGGCGCGCTTGCATCTGCGGTGGCAGAAATGGAAAGAAGATTTGAACTTATTGAAAGCGTTGGTGCAAAGAACATTTCCGGTTACAATGAGCTTACCGCTAACGATCCTTCAAAAGAATATCTTCCTTATATTGTTATTATTATTGATGAGCTTGCAGACCTTATGATGACTGCGGCAGACGATGTTGAAACTGCAATTTGTCGTATTGCTCAAAAGGCGAGAGCTGCGGGCATCCACCTTATCGTTGGTACACAGCGTCCTTCAGTTGACGTAGTAACTGGTCTTATTAAAGCAAATATTCCTTCTCGTATTGCATTTACTGTTGCCTCCCAAGTTGACTCAAAGACAATCCTTGACACTGCAGGCGCAGACAAACTTATCGGACGTGGTGATATGCTCTTTGCTCCCATTGGTTCAACAAAACCGATGCGTGTTCAGGGTGCGTTCATCGATGACCGTGAGGTTGAAAGAATAGTTGAATTTATCAACGAGCACAATGACGGTGTTTCGTTCAATGATGCATTTATTAAACGTCTTGAAGAGGAAGCTGCTAAATGTGGTAATCCTAAGGGCAAAGGCGGTGGCGGTTTTGCTGGCTTTGAAGATGATGGAGAGCCCGGTGAAGAGGGAGTAGATCCCAAATTTAAGGCGGCACTTGATGTTGCTATTGAAATGGGTAAGATTTCTACATCCTTGCTCCAGCGCCGACTTGAGATTGGCTATGGCAGAGCTGCAAAGATTATTGACAGAATGGAAGCTCTTGGATATGTAAGTGCTCCCGACGGAAATAAACCCCGTCAGGTACTTGTAACCAAAGCTGATATGATGGAAAAGAGAATGAACGAAGATTAAAAATCAAAGAGGAGTCGCAAGACTCCTCTTTTTTGTAACAAAAAATCCGAGAGCAAATTGCTCTCGGATTTAACGTCTTATTAAATTACTGTGCAGCGGGTGTCTGGATTTCAAGAAGTGTGGATTTGTAAATTACATAGTAAGTCTTACCTTCAAAGATAACCTTGTACCAAACTGTACCATCACTTTCAACACCTTTGTGTGTTGCCTGAAGTGTATTGCCGTTGTATGCGTGGCCTACAACCTGAGCATTGTTGTGCTCATCATCACCATTAATCCAAATAGCAGTTTTTCTAAGTGCGATACTTACTTCTGCAATAACCTTAAGAACATCACTGTTTTCTTCAAATACGATTTCTCCATCGGGATTGATAGGAGCTTCTGTTGTAAGAGCAGAGTTGTCGATGTAACGAACAACTTCAACGCCGTCAGCTGTGTATTGGATTTTTGCAAATGTAACTTGTGTGCCATCTTCTTTTGCGAATGTTGTTGTGGAAACACCAAGTCTTGTAACTACGATTTCAGTACCTGCAAACAATGTATCCATTGCTTCGGAGTACTGGTTAGCTGTAATAAGGCTGGGTTTGGAGTATACCTTTTCGTTGCGAACAACGTAAACTCTCTCAGCTTCACCGGTAAATTCAGTGATGGGCTTCTGAGTTGTAATATATTCTGTCAATACATAGTATTCCTGACCATCATAAACGATCTTTGACCAACCGTTGTTTTCGCCGGAAGTGTAGTGACCAAGTCTTGTAAGTTCTTCATCCATCTGTACGGCTACTGAAGCTACACCTGTTTCGTTAGGATTCTTACGAAGGTTAAGCTGTGTTGTGATTACATAAATTTTATCATTTGTTTCTACATAAGTTGAATCATTGGGTCTTTCAAGCTCTGCACCACAAGCATCGCAAAGATAGTCTGTATTAGCATCAACGTGTTCAGTGCAAACGGGGGGATTGTTTGAACCTGTTGTTGATGATGATGTGGTGGATGATGTAGTAGTGGTAGTTGTTGTGGAATCTGCGGGTTTTTTGGAGCATTGACCTATAAGAAGTGCAACACTGAGAACAATGATAAGGCAGATAACAACAAGAATGCTAATTTTAAGTATTTTGTTCATTTTTTCTCCTTTCGAATACAAGTAAGCGTACTTTTTTTAAACTAGAAATATGATTAATCACATTATAGCAAATATAAATTTAAAAGTCAATAAAAAATAGATAAAATTATATGCTAATTTTTTTAAAAATATAATAGATTAAAAATAAAATAAAAAAACGTACACGGTGAGAAGTGTACGTCTTTTTATTGTAATGGGATTAACCCAAAGCGTTGAGCTTCTTTGTGAACTGGCTCTTCTTGTGAGCTGCTGCGTTCTTGTGGATGATGCCACGAGAAGCTGCCTGGTCAATCTTCTTTGTTGCTGCCTTGTAAGTAGCCTGCGCGAGTTCTACGTCTCCTGCTGCAAGAGCTGCTTCGTATTTTTTGATTTCAGTCTTAAGCTGTGTTTTGAACATTTTGTTCTGCAATGTCTTAGCCTGAATAACTTTTATGCGCTTTTTTGCACTTTTAATATTTGCCAAAGCCTTACCCTCCTTGATAAAATACTGAAACAGTAAACACCAGCACCTGAGAGGGTGTGCACAGTGTTCTCGTCCATACATTGCATATGATAACACATATTCAAACAAAATGCAATAGCTTTTTTGAAAAAAGTTTTTAAAAATTTGCATATTTTTTCCTAAATAATAAAAATAATTCCAAAAAAGCCCTTGACAACGCGTGATTGTTGTGATAAAATAGTAAACTGCAATATAATTGCTAACTATGTCCTTTTTGAATCTTATATATTGGCGAAAAACGGCGCTTATTTATATATAAGGAAAAATTGGCGAGTAGCAACATCGCAAAAAGGTGCAATTTGCGATGGCGAATATTTTTGAATGGAGTGATTGTATTAATGATCAACATCAGAGAACACAAACAGGGTAAAACCACAAGAATGAGTTTCTCCAAGAATAAGAGCACACTTGAGCTCCCAAATCTTGTTGAAATCCAGACAGCGTCTTTCAAGTGGTTCCTTGAGGAGGGACTTGCAGAAGTTCTTCGTGACGTTTCCCCGATCACAGACTTTTCGGGCAATCTTTCAATCGAATTTGTATCATACTCTTTCGATCAGAAACCTAAGTATACTGTTGAGGAATGCAAGGAGAGAGACGTAAACTACGCAGCTCCCTTGAAGGTTAACGTTCGTCTTACCAACAAGCAGACAGGCGAAGTTAAGCAGACAGATATATTCATGGGTGAATTCCCGATCATGACTGAAACAGGTACATTCGTAATTAACGGTGCTGAGAGAGTTATCGTTTCTCAGATTATTCGTTCTCCCGGTATGTACTATGCTTCTGAAATTGACAAAACAGGTAAGAGAATGTATAACGCAACAGTTATTCCTTACCGTGGTGCTTGGCTTGAATATGAAACAGACATCAATAACGTTGTTTGGGTACGTATAGATAAAAATAGAAAAGTTCCGATTACAATGCTTATCAGAGCTCTTGGCGTAGTTCCTGCAGACGAAACTGACGAAAAGGGCAAAGTGCTTGATTATCGTTCAACTATCGAAACCAGAGATGATATTTACGCAATCTTTGGCAACGAAGAAATGCTTGCGGCAACATTTGATAAAGACGAGTGTGAAGAACTTGCAGCTAGAAATCATACATCTGCAGGTGTTGAAGCGCTTAAGGAAATCTACAAGAGACTTCGTCCCGGCGAGCCTCCGCTTGTTGAATCCGCTTATACACTTCTTAATAACTACTTCTTCGATGCAAGAAGATATGACATTCAGCCTGTTGGTAGATATAAGTTCGACAAGAAACTTAATATCGCAGATCGTATCGTAGATCACAGATTGGCAGAGGACGTTGTTGCTCCTCTTACTGGTGAAGTGCTTTACGAAAAGGGCGCAGTAATAACAAGAGAGGTTGCAGACGCTATTGCACACGCGGCTGTTAACACCGTTTCTCTCGAACTTGATAACGGAAACGTAATCAAGGTATTCTCAAATAACACATTAGAACCTGAATATATAATCGGAACCGACCTCCAGGATTGTGGAGTTAAGGAAAAGGTAAAGACCGACGTTCTTCTTGCACTTATGGAAGAAGTTGGTGGCGACCTTGATGCACTCAAGGAAGCAGTGAAGCTCAACCTTCACAGACTTTGCCCTAAGCACGTTACAAGAGATGATATCTTTGCATCTATCAACTACTTGTTCAACCTTACACACGAAGTGGGTAAGTATGACGATATCGACCACCTTGGCAACCGTCGTATCCGTTCCGTAGGTGAACAGCTTCAGAACCAGATGAGAATTGGTTTCTCAAGAATGGATAAGATTATCAAAGAGAGAATGACTACTCAAGATAATGAAAAGCTTACACCTCAGGCACTTATCAATATCAGACCCATCGTTACTGTAATCAGAGAGTTCTTCGGTTCTTCTCAGCTTTCACAGTTCATGGACCAGAACAACCCCTTGGCAGAACTTACTCATAAGAGAAGACTTTCTGCGTTGGGTCCCGGCGGTCTTTCTCGTGATAGAGCATCATTCGACGTTCGTGACGTTCACTATACTCACTACGGAAGAAT
>JAZRRX010000023.1:0-14231 GCA_045651165.1 Eubacteriales bacterium | reverse complement strand
ATCGTTATGTGTTGTGTAACAACACAATTTGCGCGAAATTTGACTTTAAATAGGTTTAAAAAGTTTTGGGGTTATAGGGGGATTTTTCAAAATCCCCCTAAATCCGTATAAACTAACTTCCTCATAAATCCCAATTTATCAATTCCCTATTGCAATAGCGCACAAAATGTGATAAAATTATTGTGTATGTACTTATAAATAAAGGAGAACACAAAATGAGCGATATTAAAGATATTAAACTTGCGCCCTCGGGACACGATAAAATTGACTGGGTGGCGTCATATATGCCCATTCTTAATACAATTAAAGAGGATTTTATTAAAAATCAACCCTTTAAGGGACTTAAAATTTCAATGTCCATTCACCTTGAGGCAAAAACTGCGTATCTTGCAAAGGTACTTAAGGCAGGAGGGGCTGAGGTTTGGGTAACAGGATGTAATCCCCTCTCAACTCAAGACGATGTTGCTGCGGCACTCGTTGAGGACGGATTTGAGGTTAACGCATGGCGTGGTGTTTCTAACGAACAGTATGAGCAGCACCTTATCAAAACTCTTTCTCTTTGCCCCGACCTTATGATTGATGATGGTGGTGACCTCACTCATCTTATCCATGGTCAGTGCCGTGATTATGCAAAGAACCTCATCGGTGGTTGCGAAGAAACAACAACGGGTATTCACCGTCTTTTCGCGCGTGAACGCGCAGGTCTTCTTGACTACCCCATGATTGACGTTAATGATGCCGATTGTAAGCATCTTTTCGATAACCGTTACGGAACAGGACAATCCACTCTTGACGGAATTATGAATTCCACAAACCTTATTATCGCAGGCAAAACTGTTGTTATCGCAGGCTACGGCTGGTGTGGTAAGGGTATGGCTATGCGTGCTAAGGGTATGGGTGCTGTGGTTGTTGTTACTGAAATCGACCCCATCAAAGCACTTGAAGCAACAATGGACGGTTTTTCTGTTATGCCAATGGACGAAGCTGCTAAAATCGGTGACCTTTTCGTTACTCTCACAGGTTGCAAGGACGTTATTCGTCGCGAGCATCTTGAAGTAATGAAGGACGGAGTTCTTCTTTCAAATAGTGGACATTTTGACGTTGAAATTGACAAGATTGCTCTTTCCGATATGGCAGTTGAGGAATGGGATAGAAAGCCCAATATTCGTGGCTATAGAATGGCAGACGGCAGAATTCTCAACCTTCTTGCAGAAGGTAGACTTGTAAACCTTGCAGCAGGAAATGGACATCCTGCAGAAATTATGGATATGTCCTTTGCAATTCAGGCAAAAGGTCTTGAATACCTTGCTAAAAATCGCGGAAAACTTAAAAATAAGGTTTATGCCGTTCCTCAAGAAATCGACCGCGAGGTTGCAGAAATTAAGCTCCGCGCAAACGGAATTAAGATAGATTATCTCTCTGATGAGCAGAAAGCATATCTCGAGGCAACGGAATAATAACCACAAATTAATTTTCAGGAGAAATTTATGAAATATCCCGATTACGTTAAAAATTGCATAGAATTGCTTGAAAAGTCGGGATATTCCGCATACGCAGTTGGTGGTGCAGTTCGCGATGGATTGCTCGGCAAAGAGCCATCCGATTGGGACGTTACAACGAGTGCAAAGCCCGAGCAAACGCTTGAGGTGTTCAAGGATTTTCGCACTATTCCCACAGGCATTAAGCATGGAACAGTAACTGTTTTGTTTTCAGTGGGAGAAAAAAATGTCCCGATCGAAATAACAACCTTTCGAGTTGATGGCGAGTATCGAGATTCTCGACACCCAGAGAGCGTTGCGTTTTCAAATGACGTGCGTGACGACCTTTCGCGTAGGGATTTTACTGTAAACGCTATGGCGTTTAACGAAAAAGAGGGTGTAATTGACGCTTTTGGAGGTAAATTAGACCTTGAAAATCGCGTAATTCGTGCCGTGGGCAATCCTGAAAAGAGATTTTCAGAGGATGCGCTTCGAATTTTGAGAGCATTTCGTTTTGCATCTCAACTTGAGTTTGAAATTGAAGAAAAAACACTTCTCTGCGCGTCAAAATGCGCACATTTGCTTAAAAATATCGCGCGCGAACGCGTTGGCGCTGAGTTCAAAAAAATGATTTCTTGCAAGGGCGCAGAGTATTCTCTTAACAAGATGATTGAGGGCGAAATTTGGCAACATATTTTTGATACACCCGCTCTCTCTTTGCAGACAATCTCTAAAATTTCCGCTTTAAAAGATGGCAATTTTGCCACTCGACTTGCGGTTCTTGTGAATGAATATTCCGAGCTTGAAAAGGACGCGTTTTTGACTTCCCTGCGCCTCTCAAATGCCGAAAAGAAACTTGTTTTGCGAGTTTGCACCGTTAAAAGCTTTGCCGTTCCCGAAAACGAAATAAAATTTTCTGCCGTAGCTCGACATTTTCTTCATTTATATAATAATATATATGATGAGGCACTTGAGGTGCTTGAAATTTTTGGTGGAACAAACACGGCAGAGTTTGTGCGCACGCTTGAAATTGAGCGCAACAAGAACAATCCCCTCTTAATTTCGGATCTTTCGGTAAACGGAAGTGATATTTTGCCCTTGTGTGAAGGTGATTTTTCAAGGGTTGGAAAAATACTTGAGAAACTTTTGGTGCGCGTCATTGATAATCCTGAACTAAACAAAAAAGAAATATTGATTGAAATAGCAAAAAAAGAGCTTCATTGAAGCTCTTTTTTATATGTTTAACCCCCAATTTATTTAGCATTATCCGCATTTTTGCTCAATCCAAATTTAATAAATTAACAAAATATTAACAATAATAATTTTTTTAAATTTTTTTAAAAAATCTATTGACAAGCACGAAAAATGGTGCTATAATACACTCAAATCAAAAAGACGTTTGAGCAAAAAGAGCGCAAAACGAAGTGTTTTCAGAGAATCGGCGGTTGGTGCGAGCCGTAAACCAGTAGTTTTGTGGCGTACATTTTGCAAGTTGTGCGTTGAACTTCATTTTGAACTGTAGGCGCAACGGTAGTCCCCGTTACGGACGTAGACTTTGATGGAAGTCGGTAAGGGTTAAATCGCGAGATTTAACCGAAGCAGAGTGGTAACACGGTCTTTTCGTCCCTGCATCCTTTTGGGTGGAGGGTTTTTTGTTGCTCTCAACAACAAATTTTATAGCCGTAATTACGGTGGGAGGAAAAAATTATGAAAAAGAAAATCGCTATTATTTTAGCCGCAGCAATCGTTCTCGTATCTTGCGTAGCACTCGTTATGTGTAACAAAAAAGATGATGTAAAGAAAACATTTAAAGTTGGTATTTGTCAGCTCGTTCAGCACCCCGCCCTCGACCTTGCAACTCAGGGCTTTATGGACGCTCTTAAAGAAGAACTTGGTGACCAAGTTATATTCGACGTTCAAAATGCATCTGGTGAAGCAACAGTTTGCAGCACAATAGTTAATAAGTTTGTAACAGAGAATGTTGATCTTATTATGGCTAATGCAACTCCTGCTCTTCAGGCAGCTTATAACGCATCAGAAACTATACCGATTCTTGGTACATCTATCACAGAATACGGTGTGGCTCTTGATACAACTCTTACAAATGGTATCGTTGGTGGCAATGTATCGGGTACAAGTGACCTTGCAGACCTTACAGCTCAGGCAAATATGATCCTTGAGTTTATGCCCAACATTGAAACAGTAGGTATTATTTACTGCTCAGCAGAAGCAAACTCAAAATATCAGGTTGAAGAAGTTACAAAGGCACTCAGTGCTAAGGGTGTTACAGTTAAGGCATTCCCCTTCTCTGACTCCAATGACATTTCTTCAGTAGTAAATGCAGCTTGTGCAGTAAGTGATGCTATTTACATCCCTACAGATAACACAGCAGCTTCTTGTGCAGAAACAATCGGTAACATCGTTTCTGAAAAGAAGATTCCTGTATTTGCAGGTGAAGAAAACCTTGCAAAATCTTGTGGTGTAGCTTCTCTTACAATCAGCTACTACGACCTTGGTGTAGCAACAGGTAAGATGGCAGCGAAGATTCTTAAGGGCGAATCGGATATTTCTAATATGCCCATTGAATACGCTCCCGCAACAAAGAAATATAATAAAGAAATGTGTGACCTTCTTGGACTTACAGTTCCTGCAGGTTACGTTGAAATGGAATTAGAATAATTTATTTATAATTAAAGGAATTTAACTATGCAAGATTTATTAGGAGCGCTTCCCGGCGCTATCGCCCAAGGTTTAATTTGGGGATTAATGGCAATAGGGGTATATATAACATTTAAAATACTTGCTATATCCGACCTCACAGTTGACGGCTCTGTTTGTACAGGTGCATTGGTTTGTGCAAAACTTATGACAGAGGGTGTGAGTCCTTGGATAGCAATGCTTTGTGCTATAATTGCCGGTGCGCTTTGCGGACTTGTGACGGGACTTTTGCACACAGTGTTTGATATTCCTGCAATTTTGGCGGGTATATTAACCCAGCTTGCTTTGTGGAGTATAAACCTTAAAATTGCTGACGGAAGATCAAATATTGCTCTCTCTTGGAGAAAATATGACGTTGTTCTTGCCTCCAATAATAACAAAGAGTCCATTTTGATGATGCTTATATTCGCAGCGGTAGTAATAATGGTGCTTTATTGGTTCTTCGGTACGGCTTGTGGTTGCTCAATTCGTGCAACAGGATGTAATATTAATATGAGCCGTTCTCAAGGCATCAATACCAACTTCAACAAGGTGTTGGGACTTATGATTTCAAATGCCATTGTTGCTCTTGCTGGTGCAATTTTGGCTCAATACCAGGGTGCATATGACATCAATATGGGTCGTGGTGCAATCGTTATCGGACTTGCGGCAATAGTTATCGGTGAAGTATTGTTCTCAAAAATAGCGCGCAACTTTGCAGTTCGTTTGACAACTGTTTTGGTTGGTGGAGTTATTTACTACATCGTATATCAGGTAATCGTATTCACAGGAATCGATACAAACCTTCTCAAGATGTTCTCTGCAATCGTGGTAGCAATTTTCCTTGGTGCTCCAAATATCAAAAACAAAATAATGCACAAAATCCGTTTGATGAAACGCGCAAAGGAGGTAGAAGAAGATGCTTGAAATTCGTAACATTTCCAAAACCTTCAACGCGGGTACAATCAATGAGAAAACTGCGCTTCGCGATGTAAGTTTGACGCTTAATGATGGTGATTTTGTAACTGTTATTGGTGGTAACGGCGCAGGTAAATCCACACTTCTGAATGCAATTTGTGGTACTTGGCAAGTGGATTGCGGAAAAATCATCATTGATGGTAAAAATGTAACTCCAATGCCTGAGCACAAAAGAGCAAAATATCTTGGCAGAGTTTTCCAAGACCCCATGATGGGAACTGCCGCAGATATGGAAATTCAAGAAAATCTTGCCCTTGCCAAAAGACGCGGAAAAATTCGTGGTCTCGGCTGGGGAATTTCAAGAAAAGAAAAGGAAGAATATCGCGAGCTTCTTTCAACCTTGGGACTTGGTCTTGAGGACAGAATGACAAGTAAGGTTGGTCTTCTTTCGGGTGGTCAGCGTCAGGCGGTAACACTTCTTATGGCCGCTATGGCAGAGCCAAAACTCTTGCTCCTTGACGAGCATACCGCAGCTCTTGACCCCAAAACTGCAGAAAAAGTGCTTGAAATTACTGAAAATATAGTAAATAAAAATCATTTAACAACTCTTATGATTACTCATAATATGCGCGATGCAATTAAGCATGGCAATCGTCTTATTATGATGCACGAGGGCAAAATAATTGTTGACATTTCGGGTGAAGCAAAGAAAAATCTTACCGTTGAAGACCTTCTTGAATTGTTCAATAAGGCAAGTGGAAAAGAATTTGCAAACGACAGAACAATGTTGGCTTAATTTGAATAAAAAAAGAAGTCCCGTTTGGGACTTCTTTTTTAATTCCATTTAAAATTGTATCTTTTTAAAATTTCAAGTAGGCAGTGCCCAAGAACGGTTGCCGAAATCAATTCACCGATGCAAACTGTAAGTGCAACCAATGGTAGCGTCATATCCAAAAAGCCAAATCCGTACACTATGACAAGTGGAATGATTATAGTGTTTGCTAAAACTGTTGGCAAGGTAATGAGGTACTTGTTTTTACGAAGATAATAACCGCCAATAGCACCAATAAATGTTGCGAGCGTGCCAAAAATCAAATCGAGTGGCGCTCCACTTGTGATAAGGTTAGCAAAAAAGCAACCTATGGTAAGACCGGGGATTGCGGCGGGCGTGAAGAAGGTCAAAACACAAAGTGCTTCTGAAATTCTTATTTGTATTGCACCCGAGGACAAGCCAAACACGGCTGAAACGAGGGTCAAAACGACGTACAAAGCCGCAATCATGGCGGAAAGCGTTAAAAAACGCACCTTTTTTTGATTGTTTCTTTTCATTTTTATTACTTCCTTAGTTTTGTTTTAGGTGAGGATGGTTACGAACTCACCGAGGGATATTATACTACTTTTTAAGATAAAAGTCAATAGAAAATTACGTTCAAATTTTGATTTATGGGGGAGATAGTTTTGATTGTGGGACGCTCAAGCCGCTGGGCTTCCGCTTTTGAAAAAGCGGAGCAAAACAATCGCATTGGTTTTTGGGTAATCTTCGTAAATTTTCGATAATTCACAAATGAATTATCGGTTTTGAAACTCCAATTCCGTTCTTACGTACAAGTACGACGTACGAAATTGAACTATCAAAACAACGAAAACCAAATCAAAGATTTGTTTTTCTAAAATTTACTTAACCGTAGGGTTAAAACTATGCTTAAGTGTATTATAATGCTTTAATAAGACATCATCTAAACCAAGAGTAATGTGCTTACTAATGGTATAGCAAATTACAGATTTTTTCTGCGCCTGTTAAAATGGCGAGAAAATCGTTATGTGTTGTGTAACAACACAATTTGCGCGAAATTTGACTTTAAATAGGTTTAAAAAGTTTTGGGGTTATAGGGGGATTTTTCAAAATCCCCCTAAATCCGTATAAACTAACTCCCCGATAAATCCCAATTTGTATCATCAGAAATTTTCCAACAAAAAAAGCCGAGCGCTGCTCGGCTTTTATCACTTATGAAGAAAATATCAAACTGTTATTAAAGTTGTGAGAGCTTAGAAAGGCAGTTTTTGCACACCTTTTTATCTTCAAAATTCACAAGATCATCGGCGCAATCACAGAAAACGCAAGTCTCGCCGTGCTTTGTCAAAACAATCTGGTTACCCTGCATGGAAATGTCCAAAAGATCTTTAGGGTTAATGTTGAGATTTTCGCGTATTTCCATAGGGATAACAACTCTGCCCAGAGCGTCAACGGGTCTTGTTATGCCGGTAGATTTCATCGGTAAAATGCTCCTTTAAGAAATAATTTCAAGAAATTTGTTTCTTGTGAAGGTTATTATACACCAATGGTCGAGTTTTGTCAACAAAAATATAAAATATTCTGTCGATGAAAGGAAGATATTGTCAACGCTTTTATATTGACAATTCTTTGTTTTTGGGGTATAATAAAAAAGACGAATTGACAGTTATAAACAAGGTGTTCCGATATTGTGATATGCGGTGTGTTCGGTTTAGTCCGCGGAAACAGTATCAAAATGGAGGCACCTTAATATTAGAAAAAACCGCGCATTGTCGCGGTATTTGCTTGCGCCTTTTTTCGTGATTCAAATTTTGATTTGTGGGGGAGTAACAATCCAGCCCCTCTGTTGTTTTGCTCCGCTTTTCTTTGCAAGTATAAGCGCAAAGAAAAGCTCCAAAAGAAACGCTGTTTCACCTACGCGGTGAGCGCCACTACTCGTGGAGAGCTACCTTTGAAAAGGTGGACGAAACAATCCAAAAGCAGATTGTTATCACGCCGATAAACCCCAATTTACTCAAATGTTCAATTTACAACTTTACATATAGAAAGGAAGTGTATCAAATGAAAAAAGAAAAAGAAAATAAGAGTGAAAAAATAAATGCTCCTACTCATAAAAGAAAAAAAGAAGGAAAGAAAAAGCAAGTTTCAAAGCAACAAGTAAGAGAAAAACTTGCCAAGCTTCAAAATGAGGCGATTGCATCTCAAGAGGAGCAAAAGTCTAAAAAAGACACTCGAAAGCAACACGAAAATCGTACTGAAAATAATAAAAATAAGAGCAAAAATAGTCAGAAAACATCTAAAAAGTCATATAACAAGCCAAATCAGAGCAAAAAGGCACAAAACAACATTTCTTTTGTGCCCCATATTGCAAAAGATGTTAATGCAAAGGTTAAAATTATTCCTCTTGGTGGACTTAATGAGATAGGAAAAAATATTACTGCCATTGAGTGCGGAGATGACATTATCGTTATCGACTGTGGGTTTGGTTTTCCTGATGAAGACATGCTCGGTATCGACCTTGTAATTCCCGATTTTACCTATTTAAAAGATAATATTGACAAGGTTCGTGCAGTTCTTCTCACTCACGGACACGAGGACCACATCGGTGGCATTCCTTATCTTCTTCGCGAGATAAACGTACCTGTTTATGGCACACTTTTGACGCTTGGTATTATCAAAAACAAGCTCCTTGAATTCAAACTTCCGTTTGATGCGGATTTAAGGGTTGTTAGTGCCGGTGATACGATTAAAATTGGAACGAATTTTGCAGTGGAATTTATTCACGTAAACCACTCAATCGCAGACGCGTGTGCACTTTGTATCGACACCCCTCAAGGAAAAATATTCCACACGGGAGATTTTAAGCTTGATTTGACTCCGATTGACGGTGAAGTTATGGATATAACGCGTCTTGGAGAGCTTGGAAAAGAGGGAATTGAACTTCTTATGTGTGAGAGCACCAATGCTGAGCGCGAAGGTTACACTCCAAGTGAGCGCAAGGTTGGAAAATCACTTGAATATGTGTTTTCAACTCAAAATGACAAGAGAATAATTATCGCAACGTTCTCGTCAAACGTTCACAGAGTGCAACAAGTAATTGACACGAGCGCTCGACACGGCAGAAAGGTTGCAATTACCGGTCGCAGTATGCTCAACGTTGTTGGCGCGGCGTCCGAGCTTGGATATATGGATATTCCCGAGGGAGTGTTGATAGATATTTCCGAGATAAAGAGATTTAGACCTGAAGAAATCACTATCGTAACAACGGGTTCACAGGGTGAGCCTATGAGCGCACTTTATAGAATGGCATTCTCTGACCACAATCAAGTAACTATTGGAAGAAATGACGTTGTTATTCTCTCATCAAGCCCCATTCCTGGCAATGAAAAACTCATTAGCCGAATTATCAACGAGCTCACTAAAAATGGTGTTACCGTGCTTCACGATACCATAGTTAGTGTTCACGTTTCGGGACATGCGTGCCGCGAGGAATTGAAATTGATGCAAGCGCTTTTAAAACCCAGATATTTTATGCCTGTTCACGGGGAATATCGTCATCTCAATGCCAACAGAGAATTGGCTCTTGAAATGGGTATGGCAGAGAGGGATATATTCATTTCCGACATTGGAAAAGTGCTTGAATTATCGGCAATCGGAGCAAGATTTATGGGAAGTGTTCCTGCAGGAAAAATTCTTGTTAATGGCAACAGTGTTGGTGAAGTTGGAAACATCGTTCTTCGCGATAGACGTCATTTGTCCCAAGACGGACTTGTGGTTGTTGTGGCAGGAGTTGACCTTGGCGCAAAGCTACTAATTTCAGGGCCCGACATTGTTTCTCGTGGCTTTGTTTACGTTCGCGAAGCCGAGGATCTTATGGATGAAATTAAAGAGGTTGCAACAGAGTCAATTGAAAATTATCTCGACCGCGCTCGCATGGTTGATAGGATGGATCTTAAAACCAAATTGAAGGAAGATTTGTCCAAATATATTTACTCAAAAACCAAGCGCAGACCTATGATTTTACCCATTATTATGAACGTGTGAGGAATTTTATATAAAAAGATAGAATAATGGTACAATTCACACTTTGTTAATAATTTATTCAAAAATAAACAACATTTTAAAGCTATAATAATCCTATTAATGCCAAAAAAGGAGAGATACAAAAAATGGCACAGGTTAAACCCGTAAATAAAAAGAAAATGAGCAAAACCAGCCTCATTGCGGTAATCGTTGCAGCGGTTATTTTGCTTGGCTTTTTGCTTTCACTCGTAGCCGGAACAGGAATTTTCTTCCGTGTTAAAAAAGGCGCATCATCCGATAACTTTGAAGTTAATGCTTCAATGATGGAGTACTTTGCAAACTCCTACTATCAGAACTGGTATTCACAGAACTACTATTACATCATGCTTGGATACCTCAAGTTTGATAATAGCGTTCCGTTGAACGAGCAGTACACTGATGCTTCCAAGACTCAAACATACTATGATTATTTCGTAGCTGGAACAAAGACAACAGTTGAAACATACCTTAAGTACTGCGAAGCTGCTAAGGTAGATAGCACAGTTGATTTTGCTAAACTTGAAAAAGATGCAAAGCAGTATGCAAAGGATTCTATCAAGTCTCTTAAGGAAGCTGCTAAGACATACTCTGAGTCTTACTATGAACAGTATGGTCAAACAGTTACATTCGAAGAATATCTTCGTTCTAACTTCGGTCAGCACGTAAATCAGAGCGACCTTAAGAAAGCACTTATTATCGAAAACATCGCTTCTTCCTACTACCAGATCGTTTATGACAGAATTAAAGAAACAGTAGATGATATTCGTGAAGATAAGTTCTTTGAAGATAACCTTTCTTCTTTCGTAAAAGCAGAATATCTCGTTTATTCACTTACAAGCCAGTACACAATTACATGGCCCAAGGCTGAAGATTACGTAGGCGGCGTTGAAAGTGCAGCTTACAAGGCAGCTATTGAAGGCAAGAAGGCTGAAGAAGCTGCAAAGATTAAACCCGAAGACTATGAGGGTGGCGAAGAAAGCGCAGCATACAAAGAAGCTTATAAGACAGCTGAAACTAACAAAATGAAGAATGAAGAAAGCTTGGCAAAGGACAAGTCCGTTATCGAAAGACTTGCAGCTGCAACAACTCCTGAAGAATTCAAGCGCATCGTTCTTGATGAAAAGTACGATTCTTCATTCGATAGTGCATATAACACAGCAACAAAGGATTATAAGACAGACGAAAAGCCCTCTGAAGCAGCTCTTAACGCATATAAGACAGAAGAACTTAAGAAGGCAATCATTGAAGCAGTTTTGGCTGGTGAAGATGATATCGTTAAAGCAATCATCAAGGTTGATGAATTGAAGAAGCTCCTTCTTACTGAAAAGTATCAGAGCAAATTTGATGAAGCTTACAAGAACGCAACAAAGAATTTCGCAGATGATAAGAAGCCCTCTGAAGACGCTCTTAAGGCATACAACTCTGACGAACTTAAGAATGCAATTATTGAAGCAGCATTGAAGGGTGAAAGCAATATCGACGAAACACTCATCAAGGTTGCTGAAGGCTCATCTACAGAATGGACAGCGGCTGCTAAGGAACTTCCCAAGGCAATTGTTGAAGCTCTTAAGACACTCGCATCAAACGACAAGTGGTTGAAGGCAACAACAACTCTTCCTAAGTCCATTATCACAAATCTTAATACTGTAATTACAAACGCAACAAAGACAGGTACTTACACACTCACATCCGAGCTTGGTAAGATGCTCTTTGGTGGCGTTAAGGCAGAATACGGCATTGAATACGAAGAAAACGAAACACAGGGTACATCCGCAGCTGTTAACACAACTTGGGAATGGGATATGTTGGTAATCAACGTTGAAAATGCTAAAACTTCAGTAAAGGTTACTGAAGATGCAATCGCTGAATTGGAAAAAGAAATCGCAGCTGAAACTGATGCTGATGCAAAGGCAGCTCTTGAATCAAGCAAGAAGACACTTGAAACTTCTCTTGAATCAGCAAAGAAGACACTTGAAACAGCAGAAGAAAAACTTGCTAATGTTGAAAAAACAAGCGAGTATTCACTCAGCGCTTACTTCGTAACTGAAGCAGCTCACAGAGAAGATTACAAGCTTCGTGATGTTGGTCATATTCTCTTCAAGGTTGACGCAACAAAGGATACTGATCCCGCAGTTTCTTTCAAAACAAAGGAAGAAGCTAAGGCAGCAGCAGAAGCTCTCCTTGCACAGATCAAGGCAGCTTGTGGTGAAGACGGCACAATTTCCAAAGAAAAATTCGAAGAATTTGGCGCCAAAACACACGACTCTAACGTTTTCTATGATGGCGTAAACAAGGGTGATATGGTTGAAGAGTTCGAAGATTGGCTCTTTGCCGCAACAAAGGAAGGCGAAATCGGTCTTGTTGAAACAACATACGGTTGGCACATTATGTACTTTGGTGGCGAAGGTGAAGATCCTGCTTGGAGAATCTCTGCTAACGAAGGCGCAACAAACGAAGATGTTGGCACATGGTACGACGAACTTCCTTCATACGGAATTGAGTTCAACGAAGATATTTTCGCAACTATTTTCGGTATTGAAGAAAGCCACGAAGGACACAATCACTAATTAAATTGTAAATAAAAATGGCACGGCTTGTCCGTGCCATTTTGGTAGGATTTATTATGGTACTTAAAAATAAACAAACTACAATAGCGTATCGCTGTCCTCATTGCGGAGCAGGAGTTATGAGCGCGCTGGATATTTTTACTCTTTCAGCTCCTATGATAAAGCTCAAGTGCGACTGCGGTGGCAGTGAAATGACTGTAATGAAGCAGGCAGATGGAAAGATTCGTCTTACTGTTCCTTGCCTTTTTTGTCCCAATCCACATAATTTCGTAGTTAGCCCCGGAATTTTCTTTGGAGAAGAGGACTTTTTCCTCCAGTGTCCGTATTCCGATATGGACATTTGCTTCCTTGGTGACATGGACCACGTTAAAGCAAATCTTGCACGAGGTGAGCTTAAACTGATGGAATTGATGGAGGAGCACGG
Organism: Eubacteriales bacterium; assembly: GCA_045651165.1. Lineage (GTDB taxonomy): Bacteria > Bacillota > Clostridia > Oscillospirales > CAG-272 > RGIG4608. Next base: position 1,292 of record JAZRRX010000023.1, on the reverse strand, counting down.
AATTACTAATCTTTCTGCTTTCCGTGAAGCAAATACTACGGATGAGGACGAGGCGCTTGATTCCGAGCTTACTCAGAGCGTGCTTTTTGTACTCTCCGAGCTTGAAGCAGAGGGAAAAATATTCTGCAAATGCGAGCATGGTGGTTTAGTAGATGAGGAAAAATATGGATTTGAAATATTTTCCGATGGCGTTTTAGTGAAATGTCGAGATTGCGGTGCGGAGTACAAGATTCCCACCGATAATTCACTAAACACTCACGCTTTTTTGGACGCAGATTCTCTTTATTTAGAATAAAACAAAAGGATATGCCAATTTCGGCATATCCTTTTTTATTATGAAAGCCCCTGCCTTAGCTTTTCAAGTGCGCTTTTTTCAATTCTGCTAACATATGAGCGAGAAATATTTAACTTTTCGGCAATTTCTTTTTGAGTGTAGCTCCTTGAAATACCAAAAAGTCCATATCTCATCGTGATTATCTGCTTTTCTCGTTCGTCAAGCAGATTATTTACAAGGCGAATCGCTCGTTCGATTTGCGTTTTTGTGTCAAACTCATCGCCAAGATTTTCGTTGGTATAAAGGATATCCATATATGTAAGTGGGTTACCATCGCGGTCAACATCTATGGTTTCGGATAAAGAAACGTCTGAACTACGCTTTTTTTGAGCGCGAAAGTGCATTAGTATTTCGTTTTGAATGCATCTTGCGGCATAGGTGGCGAATCGAATGCCCGTTTCGTATTTGAATGTATCAACTGCCTTAACAAGACCAATTACACCGATTGACACGAGGTCTTCACTGTCGGGAGCATTTGAATAGTATTTGCGCACAATGTGTGAAACGAGGCGCAAGTTGTGTAAAATTAATTTTTGACGTGAATCCTCATTTCCGTTTCTTGCAAGCTCAAAATGTTTCTTTTCGACTTCCGGTGTGAGGGGTGGAGGAAATTTATTAGGGGTTGATACTCCCAAAATCAGATGATATATGTGGAATATGAAGCTTAGAATTAGCGATAGCATAAGATTCTCCTTGTATTTCAAATTTTGATTTGTCGGGGAGTTAGTTTACCTGTGGAGTGCTCAAGCCGCTGGGCTTCCGCTTTTGAAAAAGCGGAGCAAAACAATCGCATTGGTTTTTGGGTAATCTTCGTAAATTTTCGATAATTCACGAATGAATTATCGGTTTTGAAACTCCAATTTCGTTCTTACGTACAAGTACGACGTACGAAATTGAATTTTCAAAACAACGAAAACCAAATCAAAGATTTGTTTTTCTAAAAATTACTTTGTTGTAT
>JAZRRX010000022.1:0-8853 GCA_045651165.1 Eubacteriales bacterium | reverse complement strand
AAGAAAAGCTCCAAAAGAAACGCTGAATACAGGGCTACGCGCCCCGTACCCGCGCCACTGCTCGTGGAGAGCCACCTTTAAAAAGGTGGACGAAACAATCCAAAAGCAGATTGTTTTCGTACAGACAAATCCCAATTTATCAAAGAAAAAATACAATTTTTATCAAAAAACTCTTGACAAAAGGAAAATGATGGTATATAATACAACGTGGTTAGCATATGCTAACTCGTATGGATATTTATGAAAGGAACGGTGGTATTATGACACTTAAAAATGCCGAGGCGGGAAAAGAATACATTATTAATAGCATCGTTACCGATGACGAGGAGCTAAACTCTTTTTTGTTCTCTTTGGGGTGCTATAATGGTGAATCAATCACTGTGGTTAGACATCGCAGAGGGGGATGCGTGGTGTCAATAAAGGATGCGCGATACAATATCGACACTCAACTTGCAGACGCCATCATCGTTGAAGAATAAAAGGGAAGTCCTTTTATTTTTGGATATCAGTTAGCCTGTGCTAACTGATTTATATTGACATATAAATCCAAATCCACATTCATTCAGTTGAAAATTATTTACATATAAAATGGAGAAAAAATCTTATGAGAATTGCTTTAGCGGGCAATCCCAATTCGGGAAAGACTACGATGTTCAATGCTCTGACAGGTCGAAGCGAAAAGGTCGGCAACTGGGCAGGCGTTACCGTGGACAAAAAAGAACATCTTATAAAAAGTACATACTTCGAAGGGCAAAAGCTAATTGCCGTTGACTTACCGGGCGCATATTCTATGTCCCCTTTTACAAACGAAGAAAGTGTTACGAGCACATACGTTAAAAATGAAAACCCCGATGTTATTATCAACATAGTTGACGCATCAAATCTTTCAAGAAGTTTGTTCTTCACAACACAACTTTTGGAGCTTGGTATTCCCGTTGTTGTAGCGCTTAACAAGAGTGATATTAATGAAAAAAAGGAAACTCAAATTGATGCAGAGCTTCTTTCAAAAAAGTTAAATTGCCCCGTTGTCAACACAATTTCCACTAGTGGTGATGGCTTGAAAAATCTTGTGTCCGAAGCAGTTGGGCTTATTGGAAAAACTCAAATTGCGCCCTATATTCAAAAGGACAATGAATTTTCAACCAAGGAAGAATCACTTGAAGCCGACAAAAAAAGATTTGAATTTGTAAACAAGATTGTAAAAGAGGTTGAAAGCAGAAAAATCTTGACAAGTGAGCTAAGTTTAAGTGACAAAATTGACGATATCTTGACAAACAAATGGCTTGGTATTCCGATTTTTGCAGTGGTAATGTTCCTTGTGTTCCAAATTTCGCAAGTTTGGGTGGGAACTCCAATTGCCGACATTTTGGTTGGTTGGCTTGAGTCGTTTCAGGCGTGGATTGGTGAGCTTTTGGCAGATGCAAATCCCTTCCTTGCGTCAATTTTAGTTGACGGTGTTATCGGTGGTGTTGTAGCCGTGGTCGGCTTTTTGCCACTTGTTATGGTTCTTTATTTCCTTATCGCACTCCTTGAGGATTGCGGATATATGAGCCGTGTTGCAGTTGTTCTTGACCCCATTTTCAAGAGAGTTGGACTTTCTGGCAAGTCGGTTATTCCTTTCGTTATCACAGTTGGATGCGCAGTACCCGGAATTATGGCATCTCGTACCATTAGAAACGAACGCGAGAGAAGAGCAACCGCTATGCTTGCACCCTTTATGCCTTGTGGAGCTAAAATTCCCGTTATTGCACTTTTTGCAGGCGCGTTTTTTGACGATGCAGGTTGGGTGAGCACCTTGATGTACCTTTTTGGTATCGTGTTTATCTTTATCGGTGCGCTTCTTATCAACAAGGTTACAGGCACAAAAGGAAGAAAATCATTCTTCATTATGGAGCTTCCCGAATATAAAACACCTTCATTTTGGGGCGCATTCAAATCAATGTGTTCTCGTGGATGGTCCTATATCGTTAAGGCGGCAACTATCATCTTGCTTTGCAATATGGCAGTTCAGATTATGCAGACTTTCACTTGGAGTTTTACTGTTGCCGAAAACGCGAACGAGTCGATATTGGCATCAATTGCCTCCCCCTTTGCATACGTTCTTTTCCCGATAGTTGGTGTTCTTTCTTGGCAACTTGCGGCTGCGACCATCACGGGCTTTATTGCAAAAGAGAACGTTGTTGGCACGCTTGCTGTGTGCTTTGTGGGACTTAACAATCTTATCGACACAGAAGAACTTGCTATGCTTGAGGGAGCAGGTGCTGAGGTTGCAGGAATTTTGGCAATTTCAAAGATTGCAGCTCTTGCATATCTTATGTTCAATCTTTTCACACCTCCTTGCTTTGCAGCTATCGGTGCTATGAATGCCGAAATGAAGAGCGCAAAGTGGCTCTGGGGTGGCATTGGACTTCAGTTCGGAATTGGATATATAATTTCCTATCTTGTTTATACAGTTGGCACGTTGATTGCTTCTCCCGAAACGCTTAACGCAATTGCGGCTTTGCTTGGGCTTTTGTTTGTAATCGTGTTTGTAACAATCATTGTTATTTTGTCACAGAGAGCAAAAAAGAGCAAAGTCAATGTAAAATAATGAGGTGAATTATGATTAAAGATATTATTTTAGTTATAGTTTTGATTGCAATCGCAGTTTCGGTGCTTGTTTATATTGGAAAACAGAAAAAGCAGGGAAACAAATGCATAGGTTGTCCTCATAGTGGTAAATGTAACGGTGGTTGCTCTCCAGAAAATAAAGATTAATAAAAAAGGTCGCGGGAAAATCTGCGACCTTTTTCTGCGATAAATTGGGATTTATCGGGATGTTTAAAAAGTTAGTTTGTTTTTGAAACGGGCGGCCGATGACCGCCCCTACAGGAACCTCCAAATCTGCGCAATGCTCGTTTCGGGGAACCCCTATGGTGAAGGATTTTAGTATAGCAAAGTGTAGGGGCGCGCATTGCGCGTCCGTGATTCTACAAATCTAACTTTATTCTCTAAAAATCTTGCATTTTGAAAAAAATTATGTTATAATATGGCACTACTAAATTTGAATTGAATGGGTAATAAATATGACTAAAAAAACAATCAAACTCGGTGAGTCATCATGGATTATTGGCAATATTCTATGTGCTCTTGGAAACTGTCTTGTTTCGAAAAGTGCACTTGGCCTTTCTGTGATAATTGCTCCCGCATTTATTTTAAATAGAAAAATCGGCTTTTTGACAGTCGGTTTTTGCGAATATATAATTCAAGGTCTTTTGCTTGCGCTCTGTTGCATTATCATTGGCAAATTTAAGGGAAAATTTATTGCAACAATTTGCAATATTATTTTCTATGGCGCGTGCTTTGACCTCATAAATGCTCTTTTGGGCTTTATGCAACCGACGAGTATGACTTCGCGCATTATCGTTGCTGTCGTTGGAATGATAATCACGGGATTTGCCGTGGCGCTTATGCTTAGAACTTATATTCCACCCTCCATTTACGAGATTTTTGTTAAGGAGGTAGCAGAGGCAAAGGGATTTAACGTGAATAAAATGAAGCTCATTTTTGATGCTTCAATGCTTGCTTTGTCATTGACGATGATGTTCATTCTATTGGGTGAATTTCGATTTGACCTTATCGGTATTCTCACAGTTATATCCGCTTTTCTCAATTCTATTCTCATTGCATTTTTTGGAAAAATTCTTGATAAATATTGCGATTTCTCGCCCGCCATTCCAAAGCTTTACGAAATCCTTAATCCAAAAACAAAATAATGGTATTTTTAGAATACTTTTGGCGCATAATAGTTTTGTACTGTTATGCGCTTTTTGTTTTTACGATTTCAAATTTTGATTTATCGGGGAGTTAGTTTTGTTTATTAGCGGAGGGGCAATGCGCGCCCCTACACTATATTGGACATAAATTCGCTAATGTAGGGGCGGTCACCCACCGCCCGTTTCAAAAATAAAGTAACTTTTTATATAAAATGTTAGGTTTTGCTTGTGCGAAACCGTGATGATATTTGGTTGTCCATTGTTGCGGACAGTCGAGGTAGCGAAGCGGCACGAGGGTATTAAAAAACAACACAGTGTGTTGTTTTTCCCCGAGTGTGACCGAGCCGCAGCGAGACCACCTGTCCCTACAACTAAAAATGCAAATAAATCTAAAACTTGCTAACTCCCACATAAATCCCAATTTATCGTTTTACATACCAAGAAAAAGGAGAGAAAAAATGTTAAACAAACCACAGATATACAAATGTTGTGCGAGGGAGATACTTGACTCGCGAGGAAATCCCACTGTTGAGGCGACTGTTATTTTAAATGACGGAACGGTAGGCGTTGCAAGTGCGCCATCAGGTGCTTCCTGTGGCAGACACGAGGCGCTTGAACTCCGTGATGCCGAAAAGGAGCGCTATCACGGAAAAGGAGTGCAGGAGGCGGTAGCTCACGTTTGCAAAAAAATTGCTCCAGCGCTTTACGGAATGTACTCAACCGACCAAGTCGGAATTGACAAAACTCTAATTGAATTAGACGGCACGCAAAACAAGGGCAAACTTGGTGCTAACGCTACACTTTCCGTATCTTTGGCGTGCGCTAGAGCAAGTGCGAACTACTATCACGTTCCGATTTACAAATATTTAAGTGGACTTGGTGCATATCGCATGCCTGTGCCGATGTTCAACGTTATCAATGGTGGCGCGCACTCTAACAATAATATCGAAATTCAAGAATTTATGATTTTGCCCGTCGGCGCTGACAATTTTGCACACGCGCTCCAGATGGGAAGTGAAATATATCATCATCTTGCCAATATTTTAAAGGAAAGGGGACTGTCAAGTGCAGTTGGCGATGAGGGTGGATATGCACCCGACCTACACGACGACGAGGAGGCACTCGACCTTTTGGTTGAGGCAATTGAGAGAAGCACTTATAATACTAATCAGGTCAAAATTGCCCTTGACGTAGCCTCAAGTGCTTGGCTTGACAAGGACGAAAACATCTATCGCACGCTCAAGCGCAAAATTGAATATAGCGCGGACGAGCTTATTGACTACTATGAGCATTTGTCAGAGAAATATCCAATAATCTCTATTGAGGACGGTCTTGCCGAGGAGGATTTTGAGGGGTGGCAGAGAATGACCGCGCGTCTTGGTGACAAAATGATGCTAGTTGGTGATGATTTGTTTGTTACAAATCCCACTCGTTTTTCTGACGGAATTGAGATGGGAATTGCCAACGCGATTTTAATAAAGCCGAACCAGATTGGCACGCTTACTGAAACTCTGCAAACCATTCGATTGGCAAAGGAAAATGGATATAAATTTATTTTGTCGCATCGTTCGGGTGAAACCGAGGATACAACTCTTTGCGATATTGCCGTTGCCACTAACGCACCCTTTATAAAGGCAGGCGCTCCGTGTCGTGGAGAGAGAATTGCCAAATATAATCGTCTTTTGCGAATTGAGGGATCTCTTTGTGGCAACACGGAATATGGTGGAGAGATATATTTTGAGAGTAAAAGTCACTCGTTTTGACGAAAATTTTGTATTTATATTAAATTATTTTCAAAAAACTCTTGCATTTTGAGTTTTTCTATGCTATAATATCTACTGTTCGTAAACTATTTATGTAAATTGGACGTTTTTATAACGTTTTATCAGGAGGTGTCATTATGGCAAAATGCAGTGTTTGTGGAAAAGGCGTTGTTTTCGGTCAGAACGTTTCTCACTCTAATCGCAAGACAAACAGAACTTGGAAGCCCAACATCAGAAAGGTAAAGGCAATCGTTAACGGCACTCCCGTTACTGTTGCAGTTTGCTCTCGTTGCCTTCGTTCAGGCAAAGTAAACCGTGCTTAATTAATAAGTGATTAATTAACGTAAAATTGGCAGACCGATATTGCTCGAGTCTGCCCTTTTTATTTTTTTGTTTGTGGTTTTCAAATTTTGATTTATCGGGGAGATTAAAGTTATTGCACAAACATCGTAGGTGGTACTCCCGTCGTGGTAATTAAATCTAACTTTTAGGGCGGCGGGAGCAAGCCCCCGCCCTACGTTATAAAAATCAAAGCACATCGCCAAATCCCAATTTATCGCAGAAAGGATAGCACTATGCTAGCATACTTATCGCAGAATGCAGACAAGAGAATATTCGAGGCATTACAGCAAGAAGGATTTGAAACGATATCTTTGCCTTCTTTTTCTGCGCTTTCGCATCCTGTTGACACGCATGTAGATATGCTTTTTTTGTCGGTGGGCGACACAATATTTATGCATAAGGACTACACCCCAGACCTCAGGGGTTTTAGTAGGGTAATAAAAATTGACGAGCCGATGGGCAAGAGATATCCAAATGACGTTTTGCTCAATATTGCGGTGGTTGGCAAAAATGTATTTGCTAACACGAAATATGCCTCCAAAACGGTGTTAAAATATCTTGAAAAAAAGGGATTTTCTATCAACCACATCTCGCAAGGATATGCACATTGTTCTAGTTGCATTGTGAGTGAAAATGCGCTGATTACTGCTGATTTGGGTATTGCCGAGGCGGCTCGAAAAGCGGGTGTGGACGTCCTAAAAATAGGGGAGGGGAATATTTACCTGCCGCCCTACAATCACGGCTTTATAGGTGGTTCTTGTGGCTTGTGCGGGGACAAAATATATTTTTGTGGCTCACTTAATTACCATCCGGATGGTGAGAAAATTCGAAGGTTTTGCGAGCTTTACGGTAAGGTTGCAATCGACCTTGTCGATGCACCCCTTATGGATATTGGTGGAATACTTTTTAAATAAAAATAGAAAGCGAGGAATAAATTCCTCGCTTTTTTTAGTTTCTGAGTCTGTTTTCAAGTGCATTAAGCTCCTTGTAAAGTTCAGCTGGCATTCTATCTCCCACCTGGGCATAGAATTCTTTGATATTCTCAACGTCCTCAAGCCAAGACGCGTTATCTATAGCCAAAAGCTCGTCGATTGTATCAAGAGTTACATCAGAAAGTCCGTCTATGCAAATATCTTTTGCATAGGGAATGTATCCTATAGCACTCTCTCGCGCGCCAATTTTACCCTCGCAACGAGAGAGAATCCACATAAGCACGCGCATATTATCACCAAATCCGGGCCACATAAAATTGCCCTCGTCATCGGTTCTGAACCAGTTGACGTGGAAAATCTTTGGAGGATTAGGAATGATCTTGCCCATATTCAACCAATGGTTAAAGTAGTCACCCATATCGTAGCCAACAAACGGGCGCATAGCCATAGGATCTCGACGAACAACACCAACAGCACCTGAGGCTGCCGCCGTTGTTTCACTTGCCATAATTGAGCCGATGAACGTGCCGTTCTGCCATGAGGTGGACTCAAATACCAAGGGAGCAGTTTTTGCTCGTCTGCCACCGAAGATGATTGCCGAAATCGGCACACCCATGGGGTTTTCAAACTCACTTGAAAGGCAAGGACAGTTCGTTGCCTTTGCAGTAAAGCGCGAATTGGGGTGCGCGCCACAAGTGGATTTATCGTTTTTGTCATATTTTCTATAGTCCCAAGGACGTCCCATCCAGTCAATAGCATCTTCTGGGGGATTTTTGTCAAGACCCTCCCACCAAACTGTATTGTCACGCGTGTTGTGAACAACGTTTGTGAAAATTGTGTCCTTGAAGGTTGTGTGAAGCGCGTTGGGATTGGTTTTTTCATTCGTTCCAGGTGCTACACCGAAGAATCCATTCTCGGGATTTATTGCCCAAAGACGACCATCCTTGCCCACGCGAAGCCACGCGATGTCGTCACCTACGCAATGAACCTTAAAGCCCTTTTTCGCATAATATTCGGGAGGGATAAGCATTGCAAGATTGGTCTTTCCACAAGCAGAGGGGAACGCCGCGCAAACATATTTCGTTTCACCATCGGGGTATTCAACACCCAAAATGAGCATATGCTCAGCCATCCAATTTTCGTATCTACCGAGATATGATGCAATGCGAAGCGCAAAGCATTTTTTACCAAGGAGCACGTTCCCACCGTAGCCCGAATTTACTGACCAAATGGTGTTTTCTTCGGGAAAGTGAACGATATATCTATTTTCTTCATCCAACTGAGCGCGTGCGTGCAAACCCTTTATGTAGTCGTTGCTTTCTCCAATGGCATCAAGCACGTCAAAGCCGACACGAGTCATAATTAGCATATTGAGAACAACGTAGATGGAGTCAGTAAGCTCTATGCCGTATTTTGCAAAGGGCGAGCCGACAATTCCCATGGAGTAGGGAATAACGTACATTGTTTGACCCTTCATAGAGCCTGCATAAAGCTTTGACAACTTCTCCTTGCATTCATCGGGGTGCATCCAGTTGTTGATATTGCCCGCGTCTTCTTTAGTGCGCGTACAAATGAACGTGCGACCCTCAACGCGCGCAACGTCATTTATTGCAGTTCTGTGGAGATAGCAACCTGGGAGCTTTTCCTCATTAAGTTTTATCATCTCACCCGAAGCACAAGCCTCTGCGCGTAAAAATTCTGCTTGCTCATCTGTTCCGTCAATCCAAACTATATTGTCAGGACGGCACATATCTGCCATTTCTTCAATCCAAGAAAGAATATATTTGTTATTTGTAGGTGTGTTTTTTAGCATAAAATACCTCCTACCTATTTTTTATGATAATTAATGAGATTATATCACAATTGGATGATATATTCAATAGGAAAAATAATTTTATGATTTCAAATTTTGATTTATGGGGGAGATTGATATAATGATGCGGCTACAAATTGCACGTTGTTGTAGGGACAGGCGTCCTCGACTGTCCGTTACAAAAATAAAGTAACTTTTATGTAAAAACATTAGTTTTTGCTTGTGCGAAGCCGTGATAATATCGGGTT
>JAZRRX010000021.1:0-14594 GCA_045651165.1 Eubacteriales bacterium | reverse complement strand
CGAAAATCTTTAATTTGCTATTTAAATTATAGACACAATACTATTTAAATTCTTATGCTTTATCTAAGTAAATTTTAGAAAATTACTCCCAAGGAGTGATTTTCGTAGTTTTGAAAGTATGATGCCATCCGTCATACTTGTTTGTAAGGATGGTATTATGCTTTCTAAACCGATAATTCATTTGTGAATTATCGAAAATTTACGAACTCCATAAGCCAATGCGATTGTTTCGTCCACCTTTTCAAAGGTGGCGCCTGCGCGGCGTTAGCGCATCTTTACTTTGTAACTTCTCCCCGATAAATCAAAATTTGAACATATAACAAAAAAATTGCGTGGGTTTATTTACCCACGCAAAAATGTGAAAATATTTGTGAAACAATATCCTCGTCAACCTCTCTGCCGTCAATTTCGGACAAAGATGACATTGCAAGTTCAATATCAACTCCCGCAATGTCGGGGGAAAGTCCCATATCGAGTGCATCGAGTGCTAACAAAAGATGTTTTTCGGTATTTATCAGCGCCGCGTTTTGACGCGCATTTATAAGCACCGCATCATTTTGAATATCAATCTCTTCGTTTATATAGAGCTTTTCGACAAGCTCACGGAGTCCCTCTATATTCGTTTCATCCTTTGCAGAAACGTTCAAAACATAATCGAATTTATCGTTTATTGTGTCAACGGGGAGCATGGGGGTAAGGTCAGTCTTGTTTATTATCGCAATTTTGGTTGCATTTATGCTTTCAAGAGAAGAAATAAGCTCTTTATCCTCGTTGTCCAGCTCGCGCGAGTTATCAAACACTGCCAAAACAAGCTCCGCCTCGTCAAGTGAACGCTTTGCGCGTTCAACTCCAATTTTTTCAACCTTGTCATCAGTTTCGCGAATACCTGCGGTATCACAAAGGCGCAGGGTTACTCTGCCGATGCTTACGCTCTCACTCAAAAGATCGCGTGTTGTACCCTCAATTTCAGTAACAATCGCAGCATCTCTACCAACGAGTGCGTTATACAAGCTACTCTTTCCAACGTTGGGCTTGCCACAAATCACTGTGGAGATTCCCTCCATAACAGCGTGTCCTGTTTTGTACGTTGACTTGAGCTTTTGAACCTCACAAAGAAGCAAACGCACCTCTTGTGTCATTTCGTCATTATTCATATCGGCAAGGTCTTCTTCAGGATAGTCAACCTTTGCATAAACCTGTGCCACAAGGGAAACGAGTTTTTGATAGAGTTTGTTGCACTCCTCCTTGATTTTTCCGCCCATAACCGACCTTGCAAGATCGATTTGTCCGTCATTTTTTGCCTCAAGTAGTGTGCCGAGCGCCTCTGCTTGAGAGAGTGCCATTTTTCCGTTCACGAATGCGCGACGAGTAAACTCACCAGCCTCGGCAGGTCTTGCTCCCGCCGCAAACACGGCAGATAGCACCTTTTGAGTGATATAAATACCACCGTGGCAGTTAATTTCAACAGTATCTTCTCCTGTAAAAGACCTCGGAGCACAGAATTTGACACAAAGACCATCGTCAATCGTTTTGTTTTCAAAAACAATACTTCCGTATGTCATCATATTCGGTTTTAAGTCAAAAACGCTTTTTCCTGATGCGCATTTGAACACCCTGTCAGCAACGTTTATTGCCTCCACTCCTGAAATTCTTATTACCGCAACTCCTCCCTTACCAACGGGCGAAGAAAGAGCAGCTATTGTATCGTAAAAATTCATTTTTAACCTCTTTTGTTGAGTTTTATTGATTTAATTTTATCAATCATACCCATTAAAGCCAAACTGTTTAATAATTGATGGGTAATCCTTAAACGCATAGTTTACATCACACATACCACTTATTGCGCCGTTTGAGAAGCCCGAAACATCTCCGTCATATTGCCACATTGAATAGTTCTTACTATATTCAAGAACAAGTGCATCGGTAGGAGTTGTATAACGAGCGTACCAAACGTCATAAAGGCGGAGTGTTTTCTCGTTGTTGAACACGTTATAAAGGAAGTTATTATTAGTATAAAGTCCCGGATAATAACCGTGGTCAACCATAGTTGTCATAAAGGTATGCGCAATTTCCATTATCTGCGTTTCACTAAAGGTTGAGGGGGCATATCCCGAATAATAGGGGTCGTCCTCAACATCATAGAAAATGGGATATTCAAAGGTTTTGCCATCGAGCCACTCAGCAACGCGATCGGCATCTGCCTTTGCCTCCTCCTTGTTTGTTGCCAAGGTAAAGAAATAAACACCGATATCAAGTCCTGCCAAACGAGCCGCTTGATAATATTCTTCAAATTTAGTATCAAGCGTTTTGTTATAGCCAACTCGAAGAATTACAAATTCAACGCCTGCTTTTCTAAGTGCCTCAAAATCAACGTCATATGAGTGGTGCGAAATATCAACACCGAAGGCAAGAGAGCCCTCTCCCGTACCGGCAGAGCCGGAGAAAATATCGGAATAGAACACAAAATCTGCTTCGTGCTTGCTTCCACACACGATACATTCATATATTGTATAACCCGTCTGCTCTATATTGGGACGGATATATGTTTTTTCATATGTATGTTGTTCGGGGGAAACAACATTTGCTTTATACTGATAATCACAAGCCGAGCAACTATAGGTTGTATATCCTTCAGATGTACACGTGGGCAAAGTAACTTTTGAAGATATTGTGTGTCCTGTGGGAGCTTCATAATCGCTTATATATTCGTGGTCACAGTTTTCGCACTCATATTTGCTATATCCAGCAGATGCACAAGAGGGAGCAATAGTCGTCGTTTTGCTAACCTTGTGTCCTTCGGGACTTACATAATCACTTATATATTGGTGCTCACAATTTGCGCACGCATATCTTGTATATCCTTGCGCGATACATGTAGGCAAAATTGTTGCGCTCTTGCTAATGCTATGTCCCTTGGGACTTGTATAATCACTTACATATTCGTGGTCGCACTTTGAACATGAGTATGTGCTATATCCCTGTGCTGTGCAAGTCGGTGCAACGGTTGACTTTTTGCTTATACTGTGTCCTGTGGGGTTGATATAATTGTTTTTATATTCATAATCACATCTCTTGCAAGTGGAAACGGTATATCCCTCACTTTCACAAGTGGGCGCAACTATAGATTGCTCTTTGTCGTGTCCAAGAGGTATTGTGTAATCGGTTCTTGTTACAAAATCGCAATTCTCACAAGAGTTCACCGTGCAACCTTGAAGTTCACAGGTGGGTGCAATTACATTTTGTTTATATTTATGTCCCAACGCTGAAACAACACTATCTTTTATAACCTTTTGACACAAAGAACAAGTGTGAAGAGTATATCCCTCATTTTCACAAGTGGGAGCTATAATTTCTTCTGTGTAATTGTGTTCCAATGGTGCTACAAAGTCGGCTTCAAATGTATAATCACAAGATTTACACTCATAGAGAGTATATCCCTTTGCTTCACACGATGGTTCGTATTTTGTTTTATCGCAAAAATGATGTTTACACTCTTTGGGAACAAAAATATAGATAATCAGTCCCAAAATCACTAAACACAACAGAAGTGTTACACCAAGTATAATAGACGTGAGTTTTTTTCTCATATTATCTCCTAAAAATATATCTAGTTTTTAACCAAATCCTTAATTACCTCGCCCGCAAGGATGAATCCTGCAACGGGGGGTACAAATGAGCAAGATGCGGGAGATGTGCGACCTGACGTGCCTTTTTTCTCTGCGCCCTCAATATCGTATGGGGTGATTGGCATTTCCTTGGAATAAACCACCTTAAGATGTTTTATTCCTGCTTTTTTACACAATCCGCGCATTACCTTTGCAAGTGGACAAACACTTGTCTTGTGTATATCGGCAACCTCAAAAGCCGAGGGGTCGAGTTTGTTGCCTGTTCCCATTGAGCAAATTATGGGTGTGCCAACTTCGTTTGCGCGTTTAACAAGCTCCATTTTACCCGAAACTGTATCAATGGCGTCTATAACATAGTCATAATTTTTAAAATCAAATAAATTCGCCGTTTCGGGAAGATAGAAAAGCGGATATTTATTGATTTTAACCTCGGGATTTATCTCTTTGGCGCGCTTTTCGGCAACGTCAACCTTGAGTTGACCCACAGTTTCGGTTGTGGCAATAATTTGACGATTGATATTTGATACAGCAACACAGTCAGAGTCGATAATGTCAATCTCACCAACTCCTGCGCGCACAAGCGCCTCAAGAGCATATCCACCAACTCCGCCAATGCCGAAAACGGCAACGCGTGAATTATTCAGTTTTTTAACGGCATCACCGCCGAGGAGCATTTCAGTTCTTAAAAATTTTTCCATTTTATCTTCTTCCTTTATAGGTAAAATGTAATTCAAATTTTGATTTATCGGGATATTGATATAATGATGTGGCTACAAATTGCACGTTGTTGTAGGGACAGGCGTCCTCGACTGTCCGTTACAAAAATTAAGTAACTATTATGTAAAAACATTAGTTTTTACTTGTGCGAAGCCGTGATAATATCGGGTTGTCCATTATTGCGGACAGTCGAGGACGCCTGTCCCTACAACTAAAAATCAAATAAATCTAAAACTTACTAACTCCCCGATAAATCCCAATTTAATGGTCAATTAAACAATTCCAAGATAAATCATCAAGACGGAGATATCGGCAGGGGAAACACCACTTATACGCGATGCTTGACCGATGGTAAGCGGGCGCACTTTTGAGAGCTTTTGTACTGCCTCAATACGAAGTCCTTTTACTGATTGATAATCTATGTTTTCTGGGATTTTCTTTTCTTCAAGACGAGCTTTGCGATTAACCTCGGCAATTTGGCGCTTGATATATCCCTCATATTTAATAGAAATTTCGGCAGTCATTCTCACTCCGCGAGGAAGTGTAGGACGATTTGCGTCAATTTCTGCAAGCGCGTCATAATCAAGTGCAGGACGGCGCAAAAGCTCAGCAAGTGAGATGCCCGTTGCAACTGTTGTGAGTCCACGCGCTTCAAGGAACGGATTTGCTACAAGGGGAGAGATATAGGTGCTCTCAAGTCTTGCAATTTCCGTGTCCGTCTGCGCTTTTTTATCTAAAAATTTTTGATATCTTTCTTCACTTATAAGTCCTGCGCGATAACCGATTTCTGTTAAACGTCGGTCAGCGTTATCTTGACGCAGAAGCAGACGGTATTCAGAACGAGATGTCATCATTCTATATGGCTCATTCGTACCTTTGGTAACAAGGTCGTCAATAAGTGTTCCGATATAGCCATCACTTCGCTTGAGAACAACTTGCTCTTTGCCAAGAAGTGAAAGGGAAGCGTTAAGTCCGGCAACAAGTCCTTGTGCAGCGGCTTCTTCATAACCGGAAGTACCATTAAACTGACCTGCTCCGTAAAGTCCACTTATCTCCTTATATTCAAGAGTTGCATAGAGCTGTGTGGGATCGGAGCAATCGTATTCTATCGCATAGGCATAGCGCATAATCTCGGCATTTTCAAACCCTTCAAGAGAGTGGAGCATTAAATGTTGAACATCTGCAGGGAGTGAGGTTGAAAAACCCTGAATATACATTTCTTCAGTATTTTCACCCATTGGCTCAACGAAAAGTTGATGTCTATCCTTGTCGGCAAAGCGCACAATTTTGTCCTCGATTGATGGGCAATAGCGCGGGCCTGTGCCGTGAATTTGTCCTGAATACATCGCAGAACGATGGATATTTTCTTTTATTAAATTGTGAGTTTTCTCACTTGTATAAACTATATGGCAAGGAACTTGCTCAATATTGTCAAAATAATGCTCGTCTGTCAAGGCAGAGTAGGGGGTGATTATATCCTCACCATCTTGAATTTCGAGATTTGAAAAATCAATGCTTGAGCGCTTAACTCTAGCAGGCGTTCCTGTTTTAAAGCGCATAAGACGAATTCCCTCGCGCTCAAGGGACGACGAAAGTCCGCCACTTGCGGGCAAAAGTCCATCAGGACCCGATGAGAAATTGCGATCGCCAACGAAAACTCGGCTATCAAGATATGTACCCGAGCAAATGATTGCTCTGTCGCACTCCCATCTTTCGCCAAGCGCGGTGATAACGGCGCAAATTTGCTTTTTGCCATCAACAATGATGGTTTCGATATCGCAAATTTCCGCTTGAACAAGACGGAGATTCTCCGTCTTTTCAATAAGCTCTTTCATAAGCTCCTGATATTTCTTTCTATCGGCTTGTATTCTTTTTGAATGGACCGCAGCGCCCTTTCCAAGATTGAGCGTACGGCTCTGCAAAGTTACTTTATCTGCCATCTCACCCATAACGCCACCCAAGGCATCAATTTCAAAGACGAGATGTCCCTTTGCCGTGCCACCGATTGAGGGGTTGCAAGGCATATTTCCTATGGAATCCAAGCACATGGTGAAAAGCACGGTGTCAAGACCTAAACGTGCTGAAGCAATAGCGGCTTCAATTCCCGCGTGCCCTGCGCCGATTACGGCAATTTGTGTTTTAAGAGAGGTCATAATTTCTCCTGTGAAAGTAATTAGTTAAAAGGATTGTTCTTTTTTTAAAAGAACCAAAAAACTATTTATTATTTATTTTGTCGTTCAAATTTTGATTTGTCGGGGATGTTGATATTTCATTTTAATAAAACTAACTTTTGTAGGGACCGACGTCCTCGGCGGTCCACAACGAACGATAAACACATTTTTCACGGCTTCGCAAAAACAAAATCAAATATTTTTATAAAAAAGTTACTTTATCTTTGAAATGGACCGTCGAGGACGTCGGTCCCTACTATGTTACATTTTGTTAAAATAATTCGTGAGAACTCCCCGACAAATCCCAATTTACCGTTATATGAACTATTATTTGAAACTATCTATTCAAATAAGCGGCAATAACTGCGGCATCGATTGCAGAAACAGATGCGCCCGTATCTCCCTCTTCAACAAGGGAGGTTACCACAATTTGAGGATTGTTCATTGGTGCAAAGGCAGTAAACCAACAGTTTTGCTTGTCTCCACCAATTTGCGCCGTACCCGACTTACCACAAACGATTTCATTAATTTCATATTTTGTATACATATTCCAGCTAGCAGACGTGGAATTTTCCACCATGTTCTTCATACCCAATTTGATAGTAGCGAGTGTGGATTGGGAAATTTCAACCGTACTCAAAACGGTTTTTTGACTTTGATACACAATGTCACCTGAAAAGGTGCGAACAGAATGCAAAAGATTTGTGGCATAACGTGTTCCACCATTGGCAACAGTTGCGATATATGACGTCACCTGAAGGGGAGTATATTCGTGAATAGATTGTCCAATATACGAAGATGCTTCTTCGTAAGGAGTCCAATTTGACGAGTTATCGGGACACGCGATTTGTCCTAATTTTTCAGAAAGTTCAATTCCCGTGCTTTGACCAAGTCCCAACGCTTCGCAATATTGTTTCATAACCTCAATATCAAGCATATCATATCCCGCCTCGATAAAGTAGGCATTACACGAAAATGTTATAGCGTCAACCACGTTAAGATGGCTTGTGTGATATGTATTGTGGTTTTCACAATTTATGTTTATTCCGTGCTTGTGATAACCATTATTACAATAAACTGTAGTATTTGAGTTTAGAACTCCACTTTCAAGCGCTGCCAAGGCAGTTGCTATTTTAAAAGTAGAACCCGGAGTATATGTTGCACTCAAAGCTCTATTGAGCTGTGGACTATATTTATTTGAAACGATGGAGCTATAATCCTTTGAAAAGGTTTGAAGATTATAGGTCGGATATGACGCGATAGCCAAAATTTCACCTGTATTTGGGTCAACGGCTACACTTGCGCCCTTGTTCTTCTTGTTTTCCAACATATACTCTTTAAGAGCGTCCTCTGCGGCAATTTGTACGTCAATATCAATAGTTAACCAAATATCCTTGCCCGCGATGGGCTCTATTGTGATTTCTTCTTTGACGATTTCACCATCACCGTTTCGGGTTATGGTTTTAAGTCCGTTTTTGCCACGAAGATATTCTTCAAATTCTTTTTCGCAGCCGTCAACACCGACAAGCTCGTCCATTGAATAGCCAAGTTCTTTATAATACGCCCAGTTATCAGCGTTTATGCCACCCACTCTGCCAAGAATGTGTGAAGCATATCCGGGATAGATATATGTTCTTTGTGAGCTTATTCTGTCAGAAACACCAACTATTGAAAGTTCTTTGATATATGTAACAAGCGAAATGTCAACTCCGCTTGCTATACAGTAGGGGGCAACGGATGAAAATTGTGTGCGAAGCATATCGTATCTTACACGAATGAGCTTGCTAATTTCATTTTCAGAATATACGGGGTTGCCGTTTGAATCGAGCTTATCAAATTTCCAACGGTCAACAAAATATTCTGTCAATTCTTGCGCGCTTGCGCCCTTCATTTTAAGTTCGTCAAGCATTTTGTTAAGCGCCTTATTGGTTGCCGTGCCCTCGGTCACAGCCTCTGTCGAATATTCAAAATTTGGATATTCACCAACGAAAGGGAATAGGTCGCTCGTTCTATGCTCGTTATTTTGTGTATCGTTCATCGCATCAAGAACTTTAAGAATCGTGCGATTAAATTCCACAAAATCATCGGGCATATCGTTATAATCAAAAATTATATCGTATGCATAAGAAGTTGTAACCAAAACCTTGCCATTTCTATCGCAAATATTGCCACGCAACGCCTGAATCACTTCAGTTTCTGTCGCGTATTCACTGTCTGAACGAAGATTATCCGTCTTTTCTTTATTGAATTGAAGATTCACAAGACGTGCCACAAAAATCATGCACACAAGTGCAAATCCCAAGGACAAAGCCAGATATTTTTTTGTATTATGCTTTTTTTGAGCCATCGAGCTTGTCCTCCTTTGCTAATTAGTTAATATTTTTATAATTTCGTTTTTAAGTGCCAAATGTATTTAACGCAACAAGAACCAAGCAAGTTGCCACAAGAACTATCGTTCCTGCGTTAAACATAACTGTCTCTAAAGCAGTACCCTTGGGGAATCTAACTTCTCCCTTATTAATTTGAATGTTCTTTATATTTCTCAAAAGAACAAACATGCCCACTCCCACCATGGCAAGCATACCATATGAATAGATGATAAAGAGCAAAATGGGAAGCGCATTTGCGCTAATATATGCCTCTGTAATAGTACCCGACTCAACAAGTGTTATAAGCTCGTTATAATCGAGCATTGTGAACACCAGTGACGGCAAAATTCCACAGAACATATTAATGAATATGTGAAGACCCATTGAATAGATGATTTTTCCTGTTTTAATATAGACATATGAGAGTATTACACCGATTAAAAACGCGTAAAAGAACTGATACAAGTTGCCGTGGAAAAGTCCAAATATAAATGATGGCAAGAGTATTGCTGTAACTTCACCATAGGGAGTTAAGCGATCAATAGCAAATTTTCTAAAAATCAATTCTTCGCAAACAGGACCTATAATTCCCACTATCAAAGCGCTAACCCAAAGATTTGTTGAGCCAAGAAGTGTGTTTACTGCATTTTCGGGCGCTCTGCCAAGCAGTGTTTCAATTTCTGTCATCAAAAAAGTAGAAATGTAGTTACCCACATACATAAAGAGCATGCACACAACCAAATATTGCATAACTCTTTTAGTATTAACGTGATTTTTGATAGGCGCGTGCTTTGGAATAGATTTTATGCACAACCAAAATATTGGAAGGGCAATTACATACTGTATTACAGAGCTCAAAATCAACATAAATTCTTCACTGTTAAAAAGTTGTGGAGAGAGTTTGCCTATTACAAATGTTGCAATTACAGAAAGAAGTTGAGCAATCAAAAAATATACCAAAAATCCAAACGCGAGCTTTGAAAAAATCTTTTTGTGTGAATTTCTCTCCTCTTCACTCATATTTATTTCGTTATTAAAATCATTTGAAAAATCAAAATTGTCGTTCATTTTTTAAGTCCTTCCTTTCTTGATTTTGAATTTAGAAGCTTTGCAATCAATGCAAATATCACATATGAAAACGAGCAGAACAACATTGAAGATATGAATTCAGGCAAAATTGCCTTAGAAAACATATTTATCATATTTATTGTATATGCAAAAAGTGATGATTCAATTATATTGAAAAGTGCTTTTAACAAAAAAGTTAACATGGCAAGTACAAGATATGATATATAATTCTTGCCAAGAAATCTATCCGACACAAACCACAAGGTGTATCCACACAAAAATGAAAACATTATATAAAAGGGATATACAAATCCACCCATGGCGCAATAGAAAAATCCTGAGATGACACCACAAATGGATGCGACCTTCTGATCCTCTCTCATAGCAATAAACAAAACTGCGCCCAAGAGCAAATCGGGAGTTGCATTCAAAACATTAATTTTTGAAAAGAAAGTAACTTGCGCCACTGATATAATAAACAAAACGATGCCATAAACAACACATTTATACGCTATGTTTTTTGCTCTTGTTGTATTCAGTCTTCGAGACACACAAATCACTCCTTTTTCTAATATTTATCCATTATGAATTATACAACAAAATTAATTAAAAATCAATGGTATTATAAATAAATATTTAATTTATTATATATGTTTTGCTTCGACATAAAAGAAAATAATTGACAAATATATTTTTTCGTGGTAAAATAATGTCGAAAAAACTTGAAAGGAGTTATTTATGGCTAAAAAAAGAATTAATATTTCTTCCCCCGTTTTATACCTTATTCTTGGTATATTACTCATGATTTTCAAAATGCAAATGCTTTCTTGGGCTATGACATTGGCAGGCATTGCTTTTGTGATAATGGGTGTATTAGACATTATTAACAAACGCACAAAGAGTGGAATTTTCAATATTGCTCTTGGTGTTATCATTTTAGTAGTTGGTTGGACAATACTTAATATAGTCCTTCTTGTTCTTGGTGTACTTATCGCAGCCAAGGGTGTTATGGATCTTATTGAAGTTTTGAAACGCAAAAAGAGAAATGCTTTGAAGGTAATCTTGGCAGCTCTCACAATCGCGCTCGGTGTTGCTTTGGCACTTGGTGATCTCCTCGGAAATCTCATTTGGATTGTTGGCTTGTTCCTTGTAATCGATGGAGCACTTGGTCTTCTTGGCGCGAAAAAATAAGACAAAAATTAAGTTAAAACACAAACGGCGAGTCAAAGACTCGCCGTTTTCTTTTATCTTACGTCCCTTGTAACGACATCGTCGTCTGTTTCGCGGAACAAAAGAGAGATACACCAAATACCCGCAAGAGCAACCAACGTGTAAATTACACGCGCGAGCATTGTGGCAGGGCCTCCACATATCCAAGCTACAACATCAAACTGAAAAAGTCCTATGCTACCCCAGTTAAGCGCGCCGACGATAGTCAAAATCAGCGCGATCTTATCAATAATCATAAATTGACCTCCGAATATAAACATATTAATACATTCATATTATTTGAGCAGAAAAATTCTGCTTGTCAATATTGTGCGCAAAACAATAAAAAATATACTAAAAATTTATTTTTTGAATTTTAAATGAATATTTTTTTATGAACACTATTGAAAATGAGCGCTTTTTGTGTTATACTAACTTTTAGTGCTTTTAGATATTTATTTATTTTACATATATACGGAGATTTATTTTGAGAACTAAATTAGAATTGCGTCCGGGCGTTGTAATTCCCGTCATAACGGACGAGGCAGCAAGAACAAAACAGTATCTTACGCGCGCCGAACTTAAAAAATTTCACTTAAAATCCACTGCACTTCCTTGCGCTTTCAAGGAAAACGATGACGAAACAGTTATCTTCTTTTTCAGTCCTGACACAGTTGAAGAGGCGGAGATTGACGATTGGCACTTTAGCTATTCAAAAGAGCAAAACGAGGTCTTGCCCTCCGGTACAGTTATCGAAAGAATGAGCACACGCCGTGCTTCTTCCTACGGATTTTTCAGCAAGGAACGTCTTGCGCAGATACACTTTGAGCCCGTTGAAGAGCCCGTTGCGTTCTCACTCAAAAAAGACGGCACAAAAACCTATTTTTACGACAAAAAGACCTGCATCCGTCAGCCACTTATGTGTGTTAAGTGCGGAAAGCACCCAAGATACAAGAAAAAACTTTGCGAAAGTTGTTATGCTATCGACCTCGCAGAGCGCCGTGAAATTGGCAACGCATATCGTTCACAACACTTCTCTATGAAGCGCGAAAACGTTCTTTTCTTCGACCTTGAGCTCACAGGTTTTTATGACAGAGATGAGATAATTTCAATTTCAATAGTTGACGGACTTGGTCGTCTTGTTATGAACACCTTTGTTAAGCCTACTCACACAACAAAGTGGAAAAAGACAGAGAAAATTCACGGAATTACTCCCGAAATGGTTCAAAATTCACCCACTCTTGAGGAGCTCACTCCCGAAATCAAAGAAATTTTCGCAAAGGCAGACAATATCATCGCCTACG
Source organism: Eubacteriales bacterium (assembly GCA_045651165.1). Lineage (GTDB taxonomy): Bacteria > Bacillota > Clostridia > Oscillospirales > CAG-272 > RGIG4608. The sequence goes on along the minus strand of JAZRRX010000021.1, from coordinate 2,130 downwards.
GCGTGTCCACCGACTATTCTCACATCAAATATATCTATGAAACAGAGCAAGAGAGATTGGCGCTCAAGTCAAAAATTCGTTGCTGCGCGTTTGAATACGTAAGATATATGCACGAAAATCACCCCGAGCTTGTTCACGCGTCGTTGACCGATGCTATGGCATGTTTCGGCATCGATTGGGAGGGCGTTGCGCACTCATCCATCGCCGACACCTACGGTTGCCGCAAGGTTTGGGAAAGATTGTTCCCCAATTACTATATTGACTAAAAATTTAACCCACCTGTTTTAGCAGGTGGGTTTGCTTTTTTATTTGTAATTTCTCGATAAATTGGGATTTAGCTGGGATTTATGATTTTTAAAACGTAGGGCGGGGGCTTGCCCCCGCCGTCCAAAAAGTTAGTAAAATCAAGGGCGGCGGGAGCACCCCCCCGCCCTACGATGTTTGTGTGATAATTTTAATCTTCTCGATAAATCAAAATTTGACACAAAACAAAAACAAGCGAACCTCATTTTTGAGGTTCGCTTTTGACATAAACAAAAAGGTCATTTGAGAAAACAAAGCATTGCTGGTGGTGGAGGTTACTCATCTTCTTTGTGTATCAAGATAAGCACGCCGGAAAAATTGAGGAGAGAAAAAATGAAAAAATAGATTCAAAAAGTCCGACTGCAATCTTTGTTTTCCCAAATGTTTAGAAATGTTGCATATTTAGTATATATTAATTATAATATATTTTTTAGCAAAAAACAAGTGTTTTTTTAAGAAAATATCTCAAAAAATGAATTTTTGTGTAAAAATTAAACGATAATTTTGATAATTTCTTTCATTGCGCGACTTGACGCCACTCGTCTGATATACTCGCGATCGCGCTGACGGGCAACATTAAGCTTTACAGCAAAGGTTTTTTCTGCAGTTGAAATACCGATAAATACAGTTCCAACCCCTTGATTTGTTGTGGGGTCGGGGTTAGGTCCCGCCTCACCCGTGATAGAAATCGCAATATCGGTTTTAAGGCGCTCACGCACGCCACGAGCCATTTCTTCTGCGGTTTCGGGAGAAACTGCCGTATATTTTTCAAGAGTTTCGGGTTTTACGCCCAAAAGTTCAACTTTTGCTTCATTTGTATAGGTAATAAATCCACCACGGAATACCGCAGACGCGCCCGAAATATCGGTAATGCGCTTACCAAAATAGCCACCCGTACAGGACTCGGCGCACGAGAGTGTGAGTCCCTTTTCTTTTAACAAATCAACTGTAAATTTTTCAATCAATTCTGCATCAATGGCGTAAATGTGCTCACCAACAGGAGTATTTTTCACCTTTTCAATCATCTCGGCGCACATTCTTTCACCCTCTGCCTCGTCATTAACAAGAGCGCCAACGCGAAGGCGCATCTCCCCCTCTTTAGCGTAGGGAGCAAGGGTAGGATTTGTACTATTTTGCATAAGGTCAATAAGGTAAGTTTCAACCTCACTCTCTCCCATTCCCATTATATGAATATTGTGGCTTATGAGTACCTTATCACTCATCTCTCGAAGGCGTGGATAAACGAACTCTTCGAACATTGGAATGAGCTCGAAAGGAGGCCCCGGCAAAAGAACGACAACTTTTTCGTCCTTTTCGACAAAAACTCCGGGCGCCGTGCCAGTTCTGTTCTTAAGAGCAATCGCGCCAAGCGGAATATCCGCCTGTTTTGCATTGTTTTCGGGCATTTTTATTCCGATACCGGCAAAAAAGTCCTCAATTTCGCGCAAAATTTTCTCGTCACGAACCATTGGAAGCCCAAGTGCATCTGCGACAGTTTCTTTTGTTAAATCGTCATAAGTTGGGCCAAGTCCCCCCGAGAGAACGAGCAAATCTGCATTTTTAAGCGCACCTTTCACAGCGTCCGAAAGGCGCGTAGGATTATCTCCAACAACTGCCGTGTGGTAAACGGAAATACCGAGTTTTGCAAGTTCACGCGATATATATGCCGCGTTGGTATTGATTACTTCACCAAGAAGCAACTCTGTTCCAACGCATAAAATTTCTGCATTTTTAATTTTCATACTTACCTCCTATTAATCGGTAAATTGGGATTTGTCGGGGAGTTAGTAAGTTTTAGATTTATTTGCTTTTTAGTTGTAGGGACAG
>JAZRRX010000020.1:0-13687 GCA_045651165.1 Eubacteriales bacterium | reverse complement strand
GGGAGATTGATATAATGATGCGGCTACAAATTGCACGTTGTTGTAGGGACAGGCGTCCTCGACTGTCCGTTACAAAAATAAAGTAACTTTTATGTAAAAACATTAGTTTTTGCTTGTGCGAAGCCGTGATAATATCGGGTTGTCCATTATTGCGGACAGTCGAGGACGCCTGTCCCTACAACTAAAAATCAAATAAATCTAAAACTTACTAACTCCCCGATAAAGCCCAATTTATCGTTCAAATTTAACAATGAATATTTTATTGAAAATCAGGAAAAATAATTTTGAAAATTCATAAATCAAAGGAGAATATATGAAAAAAGAAACTAACAACAAAAGAAGAACCCCCAAAATCCCCGACCTCATGTTTCAGGACGTAAAAATTCCCGAGGATCTTGCTCCTACGGCGATAAATCCTGCACTTAGCGAGGCGAATCAGATTAATATTCCTCGAAACCCCGCCTCGCCACTTCACGCACTCGATTGGGACGTCCCTGACGAGCCACAAGTAACTGATCCTGAAGTCCACTCAACTCCCAATCCGCATACAAATAAAAAACGATAGCGCAGTATTTGCTATCGTTTTTTATTATTTTGTTTGAAATTCTTCGCCATTTATTAAAAAATCGATGGATACATTAAAATACTTGGATAATCTGCGAAGCATATAAACATCAGGGCTTCTTTTGCCGTTTTCGTAATGTGAAAGGGCCTCACGACTAATGTTCAAATCGGTTGCAACTTTGAGTTGATTGAGTTTTCTTTGCCTTCGGATGATTTTTAGCCCTACCAACCCACAAAATTCCTTCATACAACAAAATCTCCACTTTTTTGCAAAATCTCTTGACATTATTGTAACATTTTGTTACAATAATTATGTTACAATTTGTAACAAAAAACTAAAACAAGGAGATTGTTTAAAATGGATAAGGAAAAACTTAAAGAATTAACAAAAGAAAAATCCGTGGTTGTTGCTGCTACGGGATTGACCATATCACTTTTGTTGGTGATGTTTGGTGGAGATTTCTTGAGTATTTTTGGAATTATGGGTATGATAGGATTTGGATCATACTCGTTTTCGGTATACGGTAAGCTTGCCAGAAAGAAAAAGGTCGAAGATGAAAAGAAGCAGAGGGAAGAAGAGGAGAGAAAAAAGATAGAAGAAAAAGAACGAGAGGCTGCCAAAAAACTTCAGGAAGAAAATGCTGCAAAAGAGTTTTTGGATTCACTTAACGTTGATGAGGAGCTTAATGCTATTTTCTCCGTACTTGAAAAAAGTGGAGTAAATTCGATAAATTTTGAAAAAGGTGTGGCGCATCTTTTTAAAAAATTTGGAACTACAATTTCTCAAGAAGCGTTTTTATTACTTATGAAAAAAGAGTTGTTCAAACGTGCATTTACTAATAATGATTGTGTGGTTGCTAAGGTTGTTGTTGAGGATTATTTCCAACAAAGCGTTATTGTTAGCACAAGTGGGTTGTTCGACAAGTATATGAGATTTAGAGCTTCCAGAGATAAAGGCTATGGATTGGCAAACTTCGAACACCCTTTTATCAAATGTCTATATGGAATTGCAGGACGCGTTGCTAATTATCAAATCAACGGTTTTGCATCAGAAAGTTATCAGGTAGTGTCTCCCGAGTACTATATGGCTGTAATCGAAGAAAGTGACGCCTTGAAATCATATACTGATTCTGATCCTTTTAATGTAGATGAGGTTAGAAAAGCTTGGGCTACTGATATTTATAATGCTCCTATTGAGCTTGTAAACTCAAGTGATTTAAGTTCTATCTTGCAAGATGAAAAAAATATCGACGAAGGATTCTATCTCGCATATATAGTTATGTGTCAGGAATTGGGTCAAGATGCTAACGAAATGACCGGAATTGTTCCCGTTGCATCTGCTTATTTGGAATGCATGAAGAAAGAATACGAAAGAATTCACTCCTGAGAAAATTAAAACTTTGAACTATTATAATTACGTTTCAAAGAGGGGTACTTAATATGTCACAGTATTATAACAGTTACACAAAACTATGTGCCACTTGCAATTATTGGATGGGGCCGAGAATTCCAAATCAATGGGGGACAGGAATAACTCTTGATTCCACGAGCATAAAAGGGAAGTGCTGGTGTTTAAACGGTCCGCATGCAAGAGCTGATAGATTAAGTAATTACACAGCTTGCTCTCGTTACGAAAAGTGGACGGTTTTAAAATAAAATTTTATAAAAAATAACATATTACTAAAAAAGAAAAGGAGTATTTTATTATGAGTTGGACTGCAACTAATAGTCATAAATGTTGCGCAACCTGCGCAAATTGGGCGGGACAAAGAGAACTTAAATCAGGAGGATCTTCTGTTCAAACCAACAGCCCCGGAGATCGCGGAAAATGCTATGCAAATGTATTTTGCAGTGTTACGCAAGGCCCAACGGCTATGCAGGGAACAAGCTGTTCTAAATACACAAAATGGCCGGCATTGAGATAAGAAAAGTATAGTTTGCGATGCGAAATAATGTAAATCGCAGTTTTGTTATTTGAATATACATAAAAATACAGGACACATCGGGCTCGGCTTTGCCGAAAATGACGTGTCCTGTTTTGTTTGGTTAGCGAATTATTCATTTCCTTTTCCCATCATCGTCCAATAAAAACAGAAGTGACCTCCAATTGTGAGTCGTAAATTCACAATTAAAGGTCACTCCTCGTGCTCCTTAATATCTAACATCTTTCTTAATCCTCTCTTTCTATTGTCTACCCCTATATGCCAAATCTCTCCGTTACCACACAACACTACTCTCAATGGAGAATCCACATTTGATATTCGAGCTAATACGTCAACAAGGGGTGATGGTCCTGTCTTTTCATCAAAAGAAATTCGAATCCGACTCTATATCAATGTTTTTTAAGTGACTCGAACTTTTATTGTTCTCACTTGCTCCGTTCGGATTTTTCACGGTGAATTAACTTTTGAGAAAAGGATAACTTACTTTTTCATCGGTTTGTACCATCCTTTCTTTGTGATTTAATTATATCACGATTTTTTGGAAAAAACAATTGGCAGATTAATTGAATTTTCAAAACGTTTTTTGTGCAATGGGGAGAACTTTAATGTGAAAATAAAATTGGGGGTTTACAAGCGGATATTTTTGTGATATACTATAAATGTTGAGGGCTTATAGTGAGCCCTCTTTTTGTTTTTTAGGGGTTGATGCCTCCGACGACCCGTTTGAAAGGCAAACCAACTTTTCTAACTATCCGATAAACACCAATTTATAAAACACATAAACAAATAAAAGGTCAACTCCAAGCGGAGTTGACCTTTTTATCAAATCAATTTTCTTTTTCAGCATATTCGCCTTGCATATTAACTTTTAAAACACCATTTACTTCTTCGAAAATAGCGAATTCAACCTCGCCTTGTGCAACCAATAAAGCTGTGCTAATTTCAGGTAAGAATGTCCAATTTCCGTTAATTGATTCACTTCCTCTGGCAAAGGAAAAAGTGTTGTCTGCCTTCAAAGTTAATTTTGTGCCGGCGTTATATCCACTGCTACCAAAAACCCAAGTGCCAACGATTTTATCACTGGCATTGTTGTTTTCAAGTTCTTGTTCAAGGGCATCAACTTTTTCGTTAAGTTCATTGATTTTTTTGTTTTTTCCACAAGCTACAAGTGAAAAACAAATCATAAGAACCATAAGAATAGCAATAAATTTTTTCATATTATTTTACCTCATTTTATTATAGTAAAAATTAGCCTCATCTATTTTGATGAGGCTAATGGATTAATTTAAATTACTTGTTCGCCTCTTCGATAGCAACAGCAACTGCAACAGTCATACCAACCATAGGGTTGTTACCTGCGCCGATGAGACCCATCATCTCTACGTGAGCGGGAACGGAAGAAGAACCTGCGAACTGTGCGTCGCCGTGCATTCTACCGAGTGTATCTGTCATACCGTAGGAAGCAGGACCTGCTGCCATATTATCGGGGTGAAGTGTTCTACCTGTACCACCACCGGAAGCAACAGAGAAGTACTTAACGCCGTTTTCTGTACACCATTTCTTATATGTACCTGCAACGGGGTGCTGGAATCTTGTGGGGTTAGTGGAGTTACCTGTAATGGAAACGCCTACGTTTTCAAGTCTCATGATAGCAACGCCTTCGGGAACGGAGTCAGATCCGTAGCACTTAACGTCAGCTCTGGGGCCGTTAGAGAAGGGCTTTTCGGAGAGAACATGAACTTCCTCTGTATAAGGATCAAACTTTGTTTCAACGTATGTGAAACCGTTGATTCTTGAAATAATGTAAGCTGCGTCCTTACCAAGACCGTTAAGGATAACGCGAAGAGGTTTAACTCTTACCTTATTAGCATTAAGAGCAATCTTAATTGCGCCTTCAGCTGCTGCGAATGATTCGTGACCTGCAAGGAAGCAGAAGCACTCTGTTTCTTCGGAGAGAAGCATTGCGCCAAGGTTTCCGTGGCCAAGACCAACCTTTCTGTTTTCAGCAACGGAGCCGGGGATACAGAAGGACTGAAGTCCGATACCGATAGCTGCTGCTGCGTCAGATGCCTTTGTGCAACCCTTCTTAATTGCGATTGCTGCACCTACTGTATATGCCCACTTTGCATTTTCAAAGCAGATGGGCTGTGTTTCTTCAACGATTTTGTAGGGGTCGATGCCGTATGCATCGCAAATTTCCTTACATTCGTCGATGGAGTTGATTCCGTATTCATTAAGAGCCGCAAGGATCTTCGCCTCACGTCTCTCGTAACCTTCAAATTTTGCCATTGTACGCTACCTCCTTATTATTCTTTACGGGGGTCAATGTACTTAGCAGCATCATTGAATCTTCCGTATGTGCCTTTAGCTTTTTCGTATGCTTCGTTGGGTTCGATGCCCTTCTTGATGAAGTCTGTCATCTTACCAAGAGATACGAATTCGTAGCCGATAACTTCGTTGTTTTCGTCAAGAGCCATTCTTGTGCAGTAGCCCTCTGTCATTTCAAGGTATCTAACGCCCTTTGCCTTTGTACCGTACATAGTACCAACCATTGAACGTTCACCCTTACCAAGGTCTTCCATACCTGCGCCGATTACAAGACCGCCTTCAGAGAAAGCAGACTGTGAACGACCGTAAACGATCTGAAGGAAGAGTTCTCTCATAGCTGTGTTGATAGCGTCACAAACAAGGTCTGTGTTAAGCGCTTCAAGGAGAGTCTTACCAGGAAGGATTTCTGCTGCCATAGCTGCAGAGTGTGTCATACCGGAGCAGCCGATTGTTTCAACAAGTGCTTCTTCGATAATACCGTTCTTAACGTTAAGGGAAAGCTTGCAAGCTCCCTGCTGGGGTGCACACCAACCCACACCATGTGTGTATGCGGAGATGTCGCTGATCTGTTTTGCTTCTACCCATTTGCCTTCTTCGGGAATGGGAGCGGGTCCGTGCTTGGGACCTTTAGCAACTACGCACATTTCTTCAACCTCACGGCTCATTGCGTATTCGCATGTAAATTCTTTGCTCATTTTAATTTTACTCCTTATGTAATAAGTTTAATTGTTGTTTTGTTAATTATGCAAGTATTTCGCCGTAAACTACGCCTGCGCAACCTGCTGCGTTTGATTCATCTGTGTCAATATGCATTGCTGCTGCGAAGCTGGGGCTTACACGAACAACAACATCATCAAAGATAAGTGCACGAGCTGTGTCAAGCTTAACTTTTACGATCTGCTTATCAGAAACGCCGAATGCTTCTGCATCTGCAGGTGTCAAGTGAATGTGACGCTTTGCAGCGATAACACCCTGTGCAATTTCAACTTCACCCATAGGGCCACGAAGGATGCAAGCACCACTGTTAGCGATATCACCTGATTCTCTAACGGGAGCTACAACACCGATTGAACGTGCGTCTGTAAGGGAAATTTCAACCTGGTCTGCATTTCTTGCAGGGCCGAGAACGCTCATCTTAAGAGAGCCTTTAGGACCGATAACTTCAACCTTTTCTTCGCAAGCATACTGACCGGGCTGAGAAAGATCTTTCTTCTTTGTAAGCTGATGACCTGCGCCGAAAAGTGTTTCGATTGTGCTCTGAGACAAGTGAAGATGTCTTGCAGAAGTTTCAACTAAAACTTTGTTTGCCATATTTGTTACCTCTTTTTAAAAGATTTTTGTACTTTGTTGATTTTTTATCATACATAGTTAGTATATCATATTTTTTCAATATTGTAAATGTTTTTTTGACATTTTTTTGACATTTGGTAAATATTTTTGCTCTAAAAGGAAATAATATATTAAAAACTTGCTTTGGGAGAACAAAATGAGTGAAAACAAGGAAATAAAGGAGTTTGGAACAAACTCTGATTCGCTTAAAGAAAGCGGAATACAGGTTTTAACAATTATTGGTCAAATTGAGGGACATTATGTTAGTGATCAAAGTCAAAAGACCACAAAATATGAGCATATCATCCCCTTGCTTGTTGCGATGGAGCAGAGGGAGGATGTAAAGGGAATTTTGATTATTCTTAATACCATGGGAGGCGACGTTGAGGCGGGACTTGGTATTGCCGAAATGATTGCCTCAATGACAAAGCCGACAGTTTCGTTGGTAATTGGTGGTTCACATTCGATTGGTGTGCCTTTGGCGGTTAGTGCCAAGCACTCTTTCATCGTGCCTAGCGCGACAATGACAATCCACCCCGTGCGTGTGAACGGTTTGGTTGTCGGCGCACCACAGACCTACAATTATTTTGCCGATATGCAAAAGAGAATTGTAAATTTCATTTGCCGACATTCAAAAGCAACTGAAGAAGCCATAAATGAGATGATGATGCGCCCGGATATGCTCGCAACCGACGTTGGAACGGTGCTTGAGGGCAATGAAGCGGTCGCGTGTGGGCTTATTGACGAAATCGGTGGACTTAGTGATGCTCTCAAAAAACTTAATGAAATGATAGAAAAAGAACGGATCAATTGATCCGTTCTTTTTCTTTATCCCCAATATTTCTTATCAAGGGAACGAAGCTGAATGGCTTCTGCTATATGTTGCGCTTGGATAATTTCACTTTTATCAAGGTCGGCTATGGTACGGGCAACGCGCAAAACTCTATCGTATCCGCGTGCTGAAAGACCAAGGTGATCGTATGCACTCTTCAAAATCATATTTGCGCCCTCGTCCATCGGGCAGAATTTTTTAATTTGCGCTGCGTCAAGATCTGCATTAGCACGAGGTTTATAACGCGCTTTTTTCATTCTCTCAATAGCAAAATTTCTTGCTTCGCTCACGCGTTCTCTTATTGTTTCACTCTTTTCACCAATCTCGGTGTTGGAAGAAATTTCTGAATATGTAAGAGAGGGAAGCTCAATTTGAATATCAATTCTATCAAGCAAAGGTCCACTAATTCTTGAGATGTAACGTTTTACGTCATCGGGCTTGCAGGTGCATTCCTTTGTAGGATGACCAAAATATCCACAACGGCAGGGGTTCATAGCTGCAACGAGCATAAAATTACAAGGGAAAGTTACTTTTGCAAGCGCTCTTGTAATTGTTACCTTACCATCTTCAAGTGGCTGACGGAGCGTATCCGTTACCTGCTTTGGAAATTCTGGGAGCTCGTCAAGAAAAAGCACGCCATTGTGTGCCAATGATACCTCGCCAGGAGCAGGATTTGCTCCACCACCGACCAAGCTCACTGCACTCATTGTGTGGTGTGGTGAACGGAATGGGCGCGAATATAGGAGGGATTGTCCATCTTTAAGTCCGCCCGAAATGGAATATATTTTCGTGCTTTCTATCGCTTCATCAAATGTGAGAGGAGGCAAAATCGTGGGAAGACGTTTTGCAAGCATTGATTTTCCCGTACCGGGAGGCCCAATCAAAATAATATTATGTCCACCTGCAGCCGCAATTTCCATAGCTCGTTTTGCGAGAGCTTGTCCTTTTACGTCCGAAAAATCAATGGGATATTCGCGAACGCTTTGCTTGAATTTTGCGGTGTCATATTTAAGTGAGGGCATTTCCAAACCACCGTTCAAATGATGAACGAGGTCTCCTATATTTTGAATAGGAATAACATCTATTCCTTCAACTGCAGCCGCTTCATCGGCATTGGATGCCGGAACGTAAAACTCTTCAAATCCTGCATCTCTTGCCGCAACGCACATTGAAAGTGCACCTCGAACGGCTCTTACCTCACCCGAGAGTGAAAGTTCACCCACAAAGCATTTTTTAGATAAATCTCTATCGGGAGAAATCACTGCGCCTGCGTGCAAAATTGATAAAAGAATGGGCAAGTCAAGTGCCGAGCCCTCCTTCTTTTTATCGGCAGGGGCAAGATTGACAGTGAGCGCCGCAACAGGAAACTGTATTCCGCTATTTGCACACGCGTTTCTTACGCGCTCTTTTGCCTCTTTGACTGCCATATCGGGCAAGCCGACAAGGTCAAAGGCGGGTATTTTGTTTCTTGCGGAACATTCAACGGTTACGATAAATCCATCAATTCCCGTGATGCCTGCGCTATATATTTTAGAGTACATAAATTTTCCTCCGTATTAATTGGCGATAAAATAAATCAACACAACTGTACCTAAGATGATTCGATAGACACCAAATGGTGCGAATGAGTGCTTTTTAACAAAATTCATAAGGAATTTAATCGCAATCATAGAAACTGCGAACGCGACAATTGTTGCAACGGCAAGAATAATCAACGCTTCTGTGGGAACACAAAGCTCCGTGCCGTATGAGTTTTCTCCACCTATGAATTCTAAAAATCCAAGAGTTTTTATGAGAGAACCACCAACCATTGCGGGAATACCCATGAAGAATGAAAATTCTGCACCACAGGTGCGTGAAAATCCAATTAAAATTGCGCCAAGGATTGTGGCGCCCGACCTTGATGTGCCGGGAATTATCGCAAGCATTTGGAAAACTCCCATAAGCAAGGCATATTTATATGAAATTTGTGAAATGTCGGTTATTTTAGGGGTTTTATGTGCATTTTTCTTTTCAATAATAATGAAAAGCGCTCCATAAAGTATGAGCATAATTGCAACAGTTGTGCCATTATAGAGCCAACCGTCAATATCTTTGCCTGTTGCATTTTCTATTGTTTTGTCAAGCACAATACCCACAATTGCTGCAGGGACGGATGCGAAAGCAACTTTGAACCAAGTTTGCCACACAGACTTTCTTTCGTCCGCGGTCTTTTTGAAAGAAAATGGCCACAATCTGTTCCAAAACATTACAACAACTGCCATTATTGCACCCATTTGTATCACAACTTCGAACATTGAGCCAAATTCCGATACAAATTCGGGGTGAATATCCCTTCCCACTGTGAGAGGGAAGAATTCATCAAACAAAATTAGATGTCCTGTGGAACTTACGGGCAACCATTCGGTTATACCCTCGATTATACCTAAAATTATTGATTTTATTAATTCGAAAATAAACATTTTATACCTTTCTGCCTACCGCTTTAAGATATTCGTCATAAGTTGCCACAACCTTGATAGCTTCAAGGAGTGCATTAGGTGTCATTCCTGCCGGAAGACTAAATTGCTTTGCTAATTCATCGCGTTTTTTAGATGAATTTTCTCCACCCGTGAGTCCGTCCTGAAAGAAATCTACCTTTGAAAGTGGATTTTTTGCAATTTTTATGAGTTTTTCGTTTGCTTCACTATTTGCTCCGCTTGAGAAAGGTTCAAGAAGTTTATACAAAAACTCATTTTCCATGCCCTCAACACCTAAAGTACCCTCTTTTGAGGGTTCAGCTTTGCGCTTTTCCTTGCCATCAATTTTGGGAATGTAAAGTTGAATCAACTTATCCTTGGGAACAAGGGAAGAAATGTGTGAACGAATCACCTTGCCGCCACCGTCACTATCGGTAAGTACGATTATGGGCGATTTTTCTGCAAGCGCACGAATAAGTGCCGCCTTCTCGTTCTTTTTGAAAACGCCGAAGCCGTCTGTTTTTATTATTAATCCCTCGCAAATTGCAAGGAGTTTCATTCTGTCATATTTACCCTCAACAATTATGGGGTAAGCAATTTGTAATTTTTTCATTTATTCTCCGGCTCTTAAAATATCTCCAACCTTAACAGAGAAGGGAACTTTTACAAAGAAGTGCATAAAGGGGTGGGGAGCAGATTCAATTTCGTTCCCATTTTCATCGCGCAAGTCAGTAATGTTAAGTGTTTTACCAACCTCACTTGGAGAAATAATTTCTGCGCTATCACCTATCTTACACTTGTTTTTTTGCATAAAGAGGTAATATTTTCCATCTTCGCAGTTTTCGTTGAGGCGCGCCTGCGCTTCTTTTTCTTTTTCGTTCATTTCACAAGCAATCGCAAAATATGCTTTTTCGCGAATATAACCCGTATTGCTTGTAAGTTGGGCGTTATCCATGGGATAATCGAAATAGAAGCCTGTGCAATATTCTCTGTGGCTTACTGATTCAAGTTCGCGCATCCAAAGGGGATTGAACTTATAATTTTCTTTATCGTTATAGTAGCTATCAATAGCCATTCTATAAGCATTTGTAACAACGGCAGTATAGTAAGCAGATTTCATTCTGCCTTCAATTTTAAAGGATTTGATTCCTGCTTCGATGAGTTCGGGAATGTGTTCGATTGTGCACATATCCTTTGATGACATAATGAAAGTGCCAAGGTCGTTTTGTTCAATCGGAATTGGAAAATCGGGGCGTTTTTCTTCAATAAGATTGAAATTCCAACGACATGGTTGTGCACACGCACCACGGTTAGCATCGCGCCCTGTGATGTGGTGAGAGAGCATGCATCTTCCACTATAGGAAACACACATTGAGCCGTGAACGAATGCTTCAAGTTCGATTTCTTCAGGAATTCCTGCTCTGATTTTCTTGATTTCACCGAGTGTCAACTCACGCGCAAGAACAAGACGCTTTGCGCCAAGCTTGATATATGCTTTTGCTGCTGCAACACTTACTATAGATGCCTGCGTTGAAACGTGAATTTCCATTTCGGGCAAAATTTCTTTAATTGTATCCATAACGCCAAGGTCTGCAACAATCATAGCGTCAATGGGGCAATCTTTGAGCGTTGTGAGATATTCGCGAAGAACTGAATATTCGTGTTCGTGGGGCATTGTATTTACTGTTAAATAGACCTTTTTGCCCATGTTGTGAGCATAAGCAACTGCCTCATAAAGCTCGTCATTTGTGAAGTTGTCAGCAGCGCTTCTCATACCGAAAACGTTGCCTGCCAAATATACCGCATCTGCACCGTAATTAAGTGCAGATTTCATTTTTTCAAAATTTCCCGCAGGGGATAAAAGTTCAACCATATTATTTTATGTTCCTTTTTAGAAAAATTACATATTTATTCATTTTAATTATAATATATTTATTGTGGTATGTCAAGGGAAACTTGTTTACAAACAAAACCGCCCTTAAATTAGAGGGCGGTTTTGAATTTACATAAATTATTAGTTTCCAAACAAGTAGTTAATATAAGTTGTTATCTCTGTTGGGGAATTTGAGTTGCTTATAAATACTCGAGCTCCCATTGTGTTAGGATCGTTGTAGCTATGTGGGCTTGGTGATGGGGAATAGCAAAGTTTAACACCCTTATATTCAACCATAAAAGTATTGGTGTGGTCGTGTCCGTTTACTACGGCAAGTACGTCACCTCTTTCAACCATCGCTGAGAAAAGTCCAGTGTTGATTTGCGAACAAGAAATATCCTCATTTTTTTGACCCGTCCAGTTATCAAGACCATTTCGATTGCTCCAAGCAAAGAAGCTTTCTTGAAGGGGAATATGGAATGCCATTATCGAAGGTATTTTGCGTCCAAAGTATTCCTCAAAAAATTCAGAAGTTGAATAATACCATTGAACTTGATCTGCGTGAATGTAGTCATAGGGGGAGTTGTGTATGCCCATTTGGATTCCGTTAAGAATATTATCAGGCATTGCAACGTTATCTATTGGATGAGTTGGGATAAGCTCCTCTCTATCTTCATCACTTAAACGACTTCCTGAGTCAAGACACCATACGAAAGAGCTTATCTCATCACTATTGTATTTATATACTGGCAAAACGTAGTTTCCAACTCCGAATAGATTTTCATCTCCTGCTTTGGAAACACAGTAATCATAGGATTCGTATATTGCCTGCATTTGTTCTTTTGAAAGTCCACTTTCATGGTCGTGGTTGCCGTAAACGTGGCACCATGCGATACCCTTGGATTCAATATATCCAACCATTGAGTCGAGAGCTGCGCGCAAATCTTCCTCTGTGGAACAAAGGGTGTTATCTCCTGTGAAAATAACGAGATTGGGTTTTTCGGTGTCAACCAACATGCGAATATTTTGTTCAAGAGATGGATCAATCTTTCCGGGAGCGTGAATATCAGCTAATACAAGCGTTTTAAAATTTCCGTTTTCATCACAAGAAAGACGCACTTTGCTTTCGAGAAGAGAAGCTATTTTTTCATCTTTTTGCATTTGTATCTGTTCGGCAACAAGCTCATCAATGTTGGGTTCGTCAGGTTGAGGTTGTGTCGTAGTTGTTGTGGTGGTTGTAGTAGTTGTATTTGTGGTTGTTACAGTAGTTGTCGATGTGGGAACTCCTGTGGATTGGGGAGTTTGCGCAGGATTTTGATATATGTTTTTAGTTATTAAAAAAGAAACCCCCGAGGAAATAATTATAGTAGCTATAAGTATTACGGCTATAATTGCAATCGTTTTTTTGTTCATATGTTACACCTCTTTCAAGAATTTTTATTAATTATATCATAAAAAATCAAAATATTCAAGGTGATAATGAAAATTTAGCGTTTGGTGTCGATAAAAGGGAGTGAAAAAAGACAGGACACCGATTGGGAAGCACCCAGATGGTACCCCTAAGGGCACTATTTTGCCCACAAGATTGCTCGCGAGTGGCAATTGTCGTTTGGTCAAAAATGCGAACCGGATTCTGCTTCACTTCGTTCGCAGAGCCCACTCCGATGAGGGAGTGAGCGCAAAAAAAGAAAGCACACCGATGGTGTGCTTTCTTTTTTGGAGGCGCCACCCAGATTCGGACTGGGGGTAGAGGTGTTGCAGACCTTTGCCTTACCACTTGGCCATGGCGCCATATTTATTTAACAGATGAATTATAGCACAAAACAATCTAATTGTCAAGGGGTTTTGTGAGCTTATTTGTAAAAGTTTGACTATTGATTATCTTAGAACGATTACGGTTGGCTCGAGTCACAATGTTGTTACAACATTGTACCAAGATTTTCTTGTCGGCTCACGCCTCCACCTCGCAAGCGAGGACGAAAAGCTTGCCCGCTACTCGTTTCACTCGTTCGAACCCTCACGACCGTAGGTCGTGCCAAAATAAAAATAGCACCCTTTTGGGTGCTATTTTTGTTTTGGAGCGGATTACGGGGCTCGAACCCGCCACCTTCGCCTTGGCAAGGCGACGCTCTACCAAATGAGCTAAATCCGCAAGTTGAATGCCTCCGGTCGGAATCGAACCAACGACACGAGGATTTTCAATCCTCTGCTCTACCAACTGAGCTACAGGAGCATTTGTGCCATCCCTGAGCTATGGTTGATACACGGGATGAACGACCCGAAGGGGACTCGAACCCCTGACCTCTAGCGTGACAGGCTAGCGTTCTAACCAACTGAACTACCGGGCCATTTGCGAAGA
>JAZRRX010000019.1:0-5195 GCA_045651165.1 Eubacteriales bacterium | reverse complement strand
CTTCAGGTAGACAAAGAGAGGTGTGATAAATGTCAAACATCCTTTGGATATGATTATCTTATCATTAAAAAGAACCCTCGAAATGCAAAGTCTGAGGGGTGTTGTGATGGATAAGAAAATCGACAAAACTTATGCGGTGATTGCTTTGGTAGAGATTTTGTATGAGGAAAAGCTAATCAACGAACCAACGTTAAAGGCAATTATACTACGGCTGCAAGACGAGCAATCGCACATTTCACAAACCTCTCAATAATTTCTATAATAGACTCAGAACAAAGGAGGTAATAAATATGTTAAATGTAAACAGTCCGCAAAGAGTTGGTAATCCTTATGCTTTTTTAGATCGCAACCGAACAAGAGATATGGTGTTTTATGGTCGTGTATCGACAGAACACGAAGCACAGTTATCTGCCCTTGAAAATCAAATCCAATGGTATGATGACCAAGCTAAGTATCATCCTAATTGGAATGTGATTGATAAATATATTGATGAAGGTATTACCGGAACTCAAGCGAAGAAAAGACCTGCCTTTTTGCAAATGATTGAGGATGCAAAAGCGGGAAAATTTGATCTTATTGTTACCCGTGAAGTATGTCGATTTGCCCGTAATACTGTAGATACTCTTGTTGCAACGAGAGAACTCAAAAATTTGGGTGTAGAAGTATACTTCGTTGAGGATAACATTTGGACAATGGATGGCGATGGTGAGCTTAGATTGACCATTATGGCAACGTTGGCTCAAGAAGAAAGCCGTAAGGTTTCCGAAAGAGTAAAAGCAGGACAACAGATCAGCAGAATCAACGGCACGATTTATGGGTGTGGCAACATCCTCGGTTATGACCGTGTTGGAGATACTTATGTTAAGAACCCCGATCAATCCGAAACTGTCAGGATGATTTATGATATGTACCTTAGTGGAAAAGGTACTATGGTTATTGCGAATGAACTTACTCGTCTGCAACGCCTAAATGCTTCAGGCTTAGTCAAGTGGAACGCAGGAGTAGTTTCCCGTATTCTTAATAACCAAACATATATGGGGGTTATGGCATACGGCAAGTCGTATAGCAATAACTACTTGGAGCAAAAGAGAGTCAATAATCACGATGCTTCTACTTATATGTGTGTTAAAGCAGATTTTGAACCGATTGTATCAGAGGAAGAATGGCATAAGTGTCAAGAGATTAAAGCTCGCAGAGTAAGGACTTCTTTTAAGAGTGCCAACGAAGCCACACAGAAGAAAAAATCCACTCACGGAATTAAGGAAAACAAAGACTTGTGGGGCAGTAAACTTCTCTGCACTTGCGGTCATTCTTTCAGAAAAAACAGATGGCATAAAAACAAAGGTATGCCTTGGTCGTATGGTTATCAATGTTACAACCAACTTAACAATGGTTCGGCAAGTCAACGAAGAAAAGCGGGAGCCGATGATACCGGATATTGCGACCAATCAATGATTGCCGATTGGAAACTTGAAATGATGGCAAAGATGATCTTTGAGAAGATATGGCAAGAGCGAAAAGAAACCGTTGATACAGTCTGCGAGCTAATCAAAGAGTGCTATCAGGTCGAGAAACCTAAGAAGGTCAATCTAACCGGAATTGTAGCTCAAATAGAGCGTTATAAGAATAAGAAGAACACGCTGCTTGAAATGAGAACAGACGGTGAAATTAGCAAAGAGGAATATAAGGAGCAAAAAGAGAAAGTTGAAAAAGCTCTTTTAGAACTCACGGAAGAATATGAGCGTATGCTTGCAACTGAAGATGCAATACAAAATCCTGATATATGTTGGGATGAAATACAATCTTCGCTTAATGCTATGATAGATTTTTCCAATCCGCAAATTGACCGACACATCATTCGTAAGTTTGTTTCTAAAATCGTGCCTAATGGCAGAAATCATTTCCGTTGGTATATGAACTTGGATGGGAAAGATACTACCACAATAGATATGGTAACAGAGGGCAGAAAAAGTAATGCGGTCATCAGCTTCAATGATGACGAGGAGGATGAACCTCCTCTACATATCGGGGATGTAATCGGTTTGACTGAATTACAACAATTTTTCCCGAACCTATTGAAAAACGAAAATCAAAATGGTATAATCTCAAACGTTGCTAAGTGTGGTAAAAAGTCATCCCTTGATGCTATACTGCACAGGCTGCCATCAAGGGCTAATTGCTAATAAAAACCCCGCCGATTCCTCGGCGTTGTTTTTGCAACTTACTTCCATAAGGATTGACAAACACATTCCATACAGGCATACGGGTGTCCCGCAGAAAGCAAGCGCAAGTCATCACATAACGATTCTAACCAAGCCTTATCTGCTGGACGAATATACAGATAGTTGCTGTACATACAGGGGATACGTTCCCATAAAGTACCTTGTTCAAGCAAAAATTTTTGAAGAAGGTGAAGTTCATCTGTGTCCGCACCGTATCCGTAGAGTTTGTTGTGGTCGTAGTTAAATACACTGCCATCTTTCTTGATGATATAGATATCAGCATCACTACCCATGCCTGTATACATTGCCCACAGCTTAATTTCATCAGCATCAATTTTTCGGAGGTCGTCAGCATTGAGGCTGTTTTTCTCGCGCTTGTGAAAGTTAACCGCTAACTCAAAAATTTTGTCCTTTTCCATACTGTTTACTCCTTTGTTTGGTGGTAATATGATTATAGAAAACGAGATGCACCAAATATGGTGCATCTCATATAAATTTCCCTCTTTTGCAGATAGCACCACAGGCTGCTATTAAGGGCTAATTGCTTAACCTAATATCTAACACCCCGACGATTGGTCGTCGGGGTGTTATTTTGCTTCCGAACCGTCATTTCAAAACTTGTCATTTTAATTTGGAATTTCCAAAAGCCTATGTTATAATGGTAAAAACATGGAAAAGGGGGAGAAATATGGCAGAACAAAATTTAGGCGGTATCACAATGAAAGAAGTCATTACTTTTCAGACCCAAGTAATGATGGGTGCGCAATTCGGGCGAATTGCAAGCAAACAAGCAACAAAAGAAGATCTGCTGATTGCTTGTTTGCGTATGGGTTGGAACGATGCGTTTCGGCATACATCCAAGAATACAACAAAAGACAATGTCGTCGTTCTGGAACAAGAAGAAAGCCTGTGGCGAAACGATGGTCATAAGGAGCCGCATGACGATTTTATTTGCAGCGACATATTGAACAAACCGGTTTTGTTGAATACTTTTGTGGAATTTGCGAGTGCAACTTCTACTGAGGACAAAGTTAAAATTGTAGAAAGCAATTATGCTGCTTTGGAAAACCACTTTGCCCCTTATAAGGAAATCACCGGTGACAAACGCCTTTGCTTCGGACATTTCCAAAAAATGTTTAATATTGCCATAAAGTTGTATGTGTGCTTGTATATGTGCCGTGAGTGGTTAGATCTTGACGAAAAGTTGTTCCAGACAGATGTCCTGGACAATATTCAAAATGCAGACTGTCCCATCGACAGTATTATATTGGAAAACTTAGCAAGCGATACGGGCAATAAAGAATATACGACCCACAAGTGGAGCAAATACGGTACCGACAAACACCCGCAAAGCAACTACAAAAAGGTTCAGGATGAAATTTCCAAAGCAGTACCCAGTGGCAACAGCAGACTGTATTACGATTTCGTCGCATGGAATCGTAGGTAATTTATATGATTTGGAATGTAAAAATGACTAACAGGGGGTCCTATTATGGCAGATAAAGTAAAAATTTCTGTAAAAGAAAAGAAAACAGCAAAGGCGCAGTATCTTGAAGCACTGGGTATTGATACGCTGGTTGCGGAGGATTTTGTTCCTGCAGGTGTGTGCGTGGATATGTACCGTATGCAAGATGATTTTGGCATTTTCAGTAGATATGCTACTCTGGGACTGTGTGCAGAAAAACTGAAATATGTTACGGAGATCTTTCTTATGGCAGACGGAACCTTGGATCCCGACAAGGAAAAAGTAATGTTGGACGATGTGGCGAACATCATTTGCAAGTTGTGTAATGGTGAGATTGAATTGAAAACAGGTGCAACGGTAAAGGCATCGAATGCGGCAAAGGAAGCGTTTGGCTTTGATTATTACTTGTTCGATTTTTACGATCACGGCATTACTTATAAGGATAATCCCGTTGATTTTGTTATGCCCGTTCAGATTTATCAAAAAGAATATGATTTCATTCAGAAAAACGGACATAAAGCCTTTTTTGCAGAGTACGAAGATCAGGTTCCTGGTGATGAACAGTATTATTTTGGTACCCCTCGCAAGCCGTTGAAAGTATAATTCCCCCTTTTGCGGTCAGCAACCCAGGCTGCTATTAAGGGCTAATATTTCCTAATAGAACACCCCGTGGATTGCTCCACGGGGTGTTTGTTACTTGCAACTAAGACTGATATATGATATAGTTCAAATATAGTTATTGACAGTTAGTATCAGGAGGGGAATATATGGCAAGATATGCGGTTTACTATACTGAATATCCAAATAACGCTGAAGCAACTGAGTATTCTCGCGAATCTGCTAGACGAGGTTTTTATACTGGAGGCTTAGTGGTTACATTTACTTTTCTCACATCGTTGTTCTATATTAATGAACTGCTTACGCTATTTACTGCCGAAAATGTTGTTGCGTATTTTGAGTCTTTAGGCATACTATCTACATTAACTATTTTAACTATTTGCCATTATATTTGGCAATTAATATTCGTAGAAGCAAAATGCAAAATGATACTTGTTGAATACAGTAAGCGCTCTCCATATTATCCAATTAGTGATGCCATAGCTGCCATTAAAAAGAATCGCTGGCAAAGAGCAATTAGAGCATTTTTTATGAGTTTATTCCTTTATGCAGTAGTTATTGGAACTTCAGTTGCTATTTGCGGAATTGTATCGGGAATAAAAATGGGGAGCATGGGGAAGGAAATACTGTTGTTCTCGATTATAGGATTACTGTCTCTTGCAATAATTTCATTTGTGATTATTATACTTTGGTTTAAATATCGCAAGGAAATTCCTCATCAGGTAATCAGTTTTTGTAAGGTGTGCAATGTGCCATTACGAGCGGGTTACATATGCCCCAAATGCTCAGAGCAAATACTTTGCGGGAAAGTTGTAACAGAGCAAAAGAACAATGCTCCTAGTTGCAACATCAACATCGACAAAAAAGAGCAAAATGAGCCGGCTCCGGTA
>JAZRRX010000018.1:0-1958 GCA_045651165.1 Eubacteriales bacterium | reverse complement strand
GAATCAACTTTTATATATGTATCCTCACCTGTGTAAAAGGGTCCAAACTCCTCGCACCAATAATCTTTTACGAAAAACTCGGTCACATCGTTTTTATCCCACGCAGTTACAACCAATATCTGATGAAACTCAGAAACATCAGTTCCTTCAACAGCTTCTACTTCATACTTGACATAATACTTCGTCTCTGCATCAAACATCTCGCAAGAAGTGACAACAAGGCCAACTAAGGCCATAATAAAGAAATAAATTCGTTTCATAATATCTTTTGTTTAAAATTATTCTTTTGATGGTTTCACTGGAGCCAACTTTTATTGTTTTCCCTTTTTACTTGGATCAAGCGGAAGATTAAGTAATGTAAATACAGCGACAAATACTACAGCAAATAGAATAGCGCATACAAGTTTGATTACAATATACTTGACAGATATCATCTCAGCTAGTGTCACATCACCTGTAATCAGGTCATAGATGATTTCAAGGATTGATGCAATGATGAATGCTGCAATGACATTACTAATAATTTCTTTTGTAAAAATTTTCTTCATAACTATTTTCCTTTAACGATTAATCTACGGACAAAGAATGCCACCACCGCTATAAAGACGGGAAAGCTGGCATAAAGTACTATGGAGATGTCAGAAAGTGATTCTTCTGGAAGTTCAAATGTGGACCAACAGACTGTCATGCAGGTTAGGAAGTTTCCTATGCC
The DNA here is from genome assembly GCA_045651165.1 of Eubacteriales bacterium. Classification (GTDB taxonomy): domain Bacteria; phylum Bacillota; class Clostridia; order Oscillospirales; family CAG-272; genus RGIG4608. Next base: position 1,246 of record JAZRRX010000018.1, on the reverse strand, counting down.
GAATCCCCAGTACTGTGCTGGTGTTGCATCATCGGGAAGTCCACGCCACATACTGCAACTGTAGGTTGGATTCTTTATGCTATAAATGAGCGTGTAGATTGCTACAAGGAATGCGGCATATCCGGCTCCAAACAAGGCAATATTGTTGGCATGGTCCGTAGATGACAATATCGCATATATCAATGCGAAGAAGCCTATGAGGACGAGTGTTGGAGTGATGAACTTTTTCATAGCCCTGCGGGTTTGTGTTATATAGATGCAGCTCGGTGTTGTTTCGTTACGGTTTTGGAATAAAAGAAGCGTGAACTGTCTGTCACACTCATAACTTGAAGGTCGTAGGAAACCCTGGATACAGATGTAACAATAGCAGCCCACGCTATATGCGTGAGAACCACTATGCCATCTTTGTATCCAATTTGAAAATTTCCTACGTTTTCAAGTACAAGATAAGCATAACGCTTCGTAAATGTTCGTATGTAAGGACAATCCTTTGATCATCCACGACAAATTTAGGAAAATTTAGTTAATTTAGCAGGGTAAATTTAAATTTATTAGAGGTTACGAGGTATATCATAGGTGCAAAAATCAATATTTATTTTCCTCGAAAAACCATGGTTGAATATGATATAAGATGATGTTTGATAATCAAATACGAAGAAACGCTCGCGAAGGCTATAAGGTGGGAGATAAATTCTTGTTTTTGTCTTTACTTTCAGGGCTTCTGCTTTTTGATAGCATAAGGAATAAGCCATCAAGACAGCCGTCGTATTCATCAAACAAATCCTTAAAACAGTTAGAAGAGGAGATTGCAGAGTTTGAAAAACGATGGGCTAAGCCGTTTAAGTGCACGCAGATCATCGTTATGTACTCTATCTTGCTGCTCTTCGCATTTGCAATGCCCTTTCTTGGAGTGTATTTATATCTACAGGCAGATTGGTGGATGTTCTTTTGTGTTCTATTAAGCGGGAGCATAGGACTATTATGCTTGGTACCAATGGCATCATTAGAGGGTTCAATAAAGTCAGGGTGGAAATATGAAGCAGAAAAAGAGTATCAGACCACGAAGCAAATAAAAATTCTTCTATGGATTTCTATTATAGGAGTTTGTGTAGCAGGAATTTTTAACTGTTATCCTTTTGTCTTACCACACTATGAGGAAAGCACTCTCGTTATTCTATTGGTCATTTTCATTCTAATAGTGCATATAGCATGTCTTTGCGAATTGATTAAGGCGCTGAAGAATGCA
>JAZRRX010000017.1:0-6428 GCA_045651165.1 Eubacteriales bacterium | reverse complement strand
GGATTTTGAAAAATCCCCCTATAACCCCAAAACTTTTTAAACCTATTTAAAGTCAAATTTCGCGCAAATTGTGTTGTTACACAACACATAACGATTTTCTCGCCATTTTAACAGGCGGCTCGAAAATCTTTAATTTGCTACCTTCAATCATAGGCATATTGATATCTAAATCCCTGTGCTTTATCTAAGTAAATTTTAGAAAATTACTCTCAAGGAGTGATTTTCGTAGTTTTGGAGTGAAATTCCAAGCGTCAAGCCTGCTTGTAAGATTGGAATTTTAATTCTAAACCGATAATTCCATCAGGAATTTCGAAAATTTACGAAGATACTACATAAGCCAATGCGATTGTTTCGTCCACCTTTTCAAAGGTGGCGCCTGCGCGGCGTTAGCGCATCTTTACTTTGTAACTTCTCCCCCATAAATCAAAATTTGAATATAGTATTATTTTTTGCAAACTACACAAAATAAGAGAAAAAAGGAGAATTTATATCAAATGAAAATTTTGATGTTGATTGACTCGCTCGACGTTGGCGGAGCAGAAACTCACGTGGAAATCTTGGCAGAGGAGCTTGCCCTTATGGGACACCAAATAACAGTGGCAAGTGGTGGCGGAAAGCTCCATCAAAAATTGAGCAAAAGCAAAATCAAGTGCATTCACCTCCCCCTGCCACAAAAGAAACACTCACTCCATAGTAATCTTGGTTTTATTTTTCATTTTTTGCCCTCGCTCCACGCAATTTCTAAAATAATTTTGCACACAAAGCCCGACATGGTGCACGCGCATACGCGCAGAACCGCCCTTTTAGCTCATTATGTTTGCAAAAAACACAAAATTCCACTTATTGTAACAGCGCACGCGCTTTTTTCAATGAAATTTCCTAAAAATCGTCTTTCGAAATGGGGCAATGGCACGATTGCCGTCAGTGAAGATATAAAAAACCACCTTGCAAAATACGGTTATGCGCGCTCGCAGATTGAAGTCATTGCGAATGGTGTAAAATTGCCTTAAAATCACCCTTTTTATCCTCAAAACACAGAAAGAAGTGAACGAAAAATGCGAAAAATTATTTTTGTAAGCCGACTTGATGCCGACTGCTCACTCGGAGCATCAATTTTATGCGATATAGCACCGATTTTGCACCCCAAATATCCAGATTTGCAAATCATCATAATTGGTGGAGGTGAAAAATATCCCGAAATTCACAAAAAATCACTTCAAATCAACGAGAAAATCAACCATCAGTTGATAATTGCATTGGGTAATGTGGACTCCCCCGCTGATTATTTTGAACCATCATCACTTTTTGTGGGTGTTTCACGCGCAGCACTTGAAGCTATGGCACACAGTTTGCCCGTCATTTTGCTTGGAAATGAGGGATTTCTCGGGTTACTTGACCACAACACTCTAAAAATCGCACAAAAAACAAATTTCACATGCCGTGGCTCGTGTAATAACATGAATTTAGAACAGTTGAAAACGCTACTTTTGACGGAAATTTGCCACTTTTTTGAGCTACCTGACAAAGAAAAAGAGCGTCTTTGTAATTTTTCTTACCAAATTGTAAAAAACGGATATAGCGCGAAAGAAATGGCAGAAAAAACAATCATATTTTATGAAAAAACCTTGACCAAATACCAAAAAAGTTGCGCTCGAGCCCACTCCACACCTCAAAAAATCGCAATTTGTGGTTATTACGGACATTCAAATCTTGGGGACGAAGCAATATTATCTTCAATTCGCAAAAAATTGTTAAAATACGCGCCCGATTCTCCCATAGAAGTCATTGGAAACAAAAATCCACTCAAAAATCTACAAGCTCTCTTTAAAGCAGACCTTTTTATTTTCGGTGGAGGCTCACTTTTGCAAAACTCGACTTCAAACGCGTCCTTATTCTACTATTTAGCCACAATTCACATAGCAAATTTGCTATGCAAACGCAAAATTATGCTGGCAAACGGAATAGGACCGGTTGAAAATAACTTTTTTACACGAGATTTCATGTTAAAAATGATATCGCGCGCCGTAAACACCTTCGATTTCATCAGTGTGCGCGACACGGATTCTCAAAAATTACTCTCTTCACTTTTGCCACATCGAAATATCCATCTTGTGCCCGACCCAGCTCTAATGCACGCCAAAGAAATCAACCATAAGTTGATAAATGAGCGTAAAAAAGAGAATTTTATCTACATTCCCTGCGTTCGTGGTCTAAAAAAGTTAAAAATATCGGCAGAATCTATAGCACAAACGATGACACTTATCGAAAAAAGCTTTGAACTTTCTCCTTTATTGGTGGTATTAAACCCCAAAGAAGACCTTTCATTTGCTAAAAGTGTCAAATTCTTAATGCCAAACGCAAAAATCTTTTGTCCAACAACGCCTTATGAACTTTTTGAATTGTTTGCAAGCGCTAAATTTGTAATATCTCAAAGATATCACGGCTCACTTTTTGCAAATGCTTGCAAAGTTCCGACTCTATCCGTATCAAACGACCCTAAAATGCACGGACTTTGCAAGGATTTCAAGCTTTTTCCGTGTCAAAACACAAGTATTCTTTTATCTGCATCAGAAATTTGCCAGAAAATTACAATTATGGCATAAAATTTTCATTTTTCTACTTGACAATGACGAACATTTGTTCTATAATGTTTAAAAAGACATTTGAGAGGAGAAAATTTATGCAGAAAAATGACAAGAGGAATGAAATTATCAGGGTATTTCGCAAATTTGCGCGACTGGGACTCGATAACGAAACACTTAATCCTATACAAGTTTACAAGAAAATTAATATTATTTGCGTGTCTAGGCGTTCAAAACTCGATATGCTTGCAGTTTATGACACACTTCGTATGTGTTTCCTCAACGGTGAAACGGATATAATTGATGCCGTTCGCGTAGTTTATTTCGATGGAAAGGCTTATCGACTGACAAAATATGATATTAGCTCGCGCGTTTTGGGGTTAGCATACAAAAATCACTGCGATGAACGAACAATTTATCGCCGTCTTGAACGCGCGCGAGATTTATATGAGAAAATTCGCGAACGCGAAGGACTTATCGAAGACGAAAAATTATAATATTTTACTTTTCTATGGTTAACTGAATTTATATTACAAAACTTGATATTTGTTTGCACAATTCTACGATTTTTGACAAAATATAAAAACATAGAAAAACCCAATATTGTAATTAAATGTAAATTGTTTTCCACAGGAACATCTGTTTATTTTTTTACCGGAATCGCGATTTTGCTATATTTTCCACAGTTTCCACAGGGTTTTCCACAGGAAAGCTTGTCAAAAAGCGTCAATTTTTAAACATTTTTATCGAATTGTGCAAAAACAATATCTTTCATTTTTCTATTATTATTTAGTTTTGAAATTTTGGGCATTATTTTGTTGACTTTTAAATTGTTTTATGTTAATATATAGTGAAAGGTGGTGATAATCGATGTCCAAAATTTGTTGCTTCACAGGGCACAGAAAAATAAGCGCACTCTCTCAAAAAGAGATACAATCAAGAATTGAAAATAAGTTAATTGAATTAATTGAAGACAAAGATTTCACCGATTTTCGCACGGGTGGTGCAAAAGGATTCGATTCACTTGCGGCACTCACCGTTTTGAATTTAAAACAAAAATATCCACACATAAAGCTTCATCTTGTTCTACCATGCAAGGGTCAAGAAAGGTACTATTCACCCTTTGAAAAGCAAATTTATTACTATACCATAGCCCACGCAGACAGCGTTAAATACATTCAAGAAAATTATTCCGAAGGAGTAATGTTCGCGCGCAATCGAGCGCTCGTTGATGGAGCCGATCTCTGCGTTGCATATCTAGAAAAGCTCAAGGGTGGCACATATCAAACCGTAAATTACGCAAGAAAAAGCAATGTAAAGGCTATAAATTTAATGAAAACATAAAAAGAGGAGCATTTGCTCCTCTTTTTTCTATAAAATATGAAATTTATACACTTCTAAAGCCCTTGCCGATGATTTCGCTACTTGTTGTTACAACAATAAATGCGTTTTCATCGATTTTTTTGATTGCCGCACGGAGTTTAATTGCCTCATATCTACGGCAAACAGTATGTATCATACCCTTCTTTGTCTGGGTATATGCGCCAATCGCCTCACTCACCGTTACACCGTGGTGGAGATTATTCATAATATATTCAGAAACAAGCTCGGTTTTATCTGTAATAACCACAAAATACTTGCACGAATGGAAATTATCAATAACGCTATCAATAACAAATGAATTTGCAAACAAACCAATAAGTGAAAGAATTGAGCGCTCAACTCCGCCGAAAACAAAAATTGAGCCACAAGCAATAAAGGTATTAACGTAAAGCACCGCCTTGCCAACGTCAACCTTTGCATATTTTTGAATTATGAGCGCCATAATGTCCATACCGCCACTTGATGCGCCCGCATAGAAAATTATCGCAGTACCCACAGCATATATAAGAATACCAACACAAAGCTCCATAAAGGATTCGTCTGTCAAGGTAACTCCGTCTGCCATTGGGAATATTCGCTCAAATATAAGCATGATGCTCGTGTATCCAAGGCTACAGTATACAGTCCAAATGCCCGTTTTCTTACCAAGAAAAATAAAGCCAACAATAAGCATGCAAATGTTAAGAAACATTAGCCATGTAGATGTGGTCAAGGAAGTGAGCTTGCCCAAAATAGTCGCAAGACCTGTCATTCCACCAGTAACGAAACTATTTGGAACTAAAAAGAAATATGTTGCGCAAGCAATAAGCACAATGCCCGCGTTCATAAACATCCAATCTTTAAATTTAATCTTTATCATGTTTACCTCTAAAGGTTGCTCCCCTTCGTATCAAAAGGGAGAAAAATATCACAAAAATGCTTTTTGTGATATTGATTATACAACAAATATCGTCTTCAGTCAATCCTTATTTTTGATATTTTTCGAGAATTTTTCATAAAAATTTTTCCACTAGAGATTGACACGGTTTCTTACTTGTGTTATAATACATTTAACAATTAACTTAAATGTTAAATGTATTGTTTTCCGCTTTAAATTTGTTATATTTTAGCGAGGTGTAAAAATGATTCAAGAAACGCTTTTAGCCCTTTGTGATCCAACGCGCAGAGAAATACTGAAAATGCTAAAAAAAGGCAACAAAACTATGGGTGAAATAGCTGAACGATTTGATATTTCTCCCCCTGCAATATCGCGCCATCTTGCCGTTTTGCGAGAGGCCGAGCTCGTTGACACGCACCGTGAGGGCAAATTTATAGTTTATGAAGTAAAATTTGATCCTATTGAAGATCTTGACGACTGGCTTCGCAAACTTTTGAAAGAAAATTTATAAAAAGAGGTAAAATTATGAACAACAAAACAGCAAAACAAATAGTTAAAGAATACCGCATCAAATGTGCGCTTATTGTACTTGCATATATTATTATTTTGGCAGCATTGATATTACTTATGAGTGTGAGCGTCCTCATTGCGATGATAGGAATCGTTCTACTTGCATCTAACATTCGCATTCCATTTGAAAAATTGCGTGAAAAAGATATCGAAAGTGTTATTTATGAGGATCTCGACCCCGAAAAATTCAATGAAATTTTGGCTCTTGGCGTTCTCAAAAAATCAACAAGACACAAAATGCTTTATTATATGTCCGCAGGCAAGCACGAAGAAATTTTAAATCTCGTTGAAGAAATCACTCCCAAAACTACACACCCCATAGACAAATGCAACAATCTTTATCGTGTGGCGTACGTTCATTTCGAACGCGGAGAATATGAAAAATTGCCCACCATTGTTAAAAAATACAGCAGATTGCAAGCTGAAAACCCAAAACTTTCATACGTGCTCAACAATTTCACGGTTTTTGATAAATTTGATGCATTTTCAGATGACGATTTTGAATATGTGGTTGACGTTTGTGATATAGATATAAAAGAAAACAACACAAAAAAGCAGAATCACAAGCTCACAAGAATAAACGTTAGCTTTTATCGTGCAGTTTCTCTTTATAAACTCGGCAAATTTGACGAGGCAAAAGAAGGATTTGAAGATATCATTCAATTTGCACCCAAAATGTATAAAGCAAAGCTCTCCAAAGAGTTTATTGATTTGATTGAAAGCAGATAAATTGGGATTTATGAGGAAGTTAGTTTATACGGATTTAGGGGAATTTTGAAAAATCCCCCTATAACCCCAAAACTTTTTAAACCTATTTAAAGTCAAATTTCGCGCAAATTGTGTTGTTGCACAACACATAACGATTTTCTCGCCATTTTAACAGGCGGCTCGAAAATCTTTAATTTGCTATTTAAATTATAGACACAATACTATCTAAATCCCTGTGCTTTATCTAAGTAAATTTTAGAAAATTACTCCAAAGCAGTGATTTTCGTAGTTTTGGAGTGAAATTCCAA
>JAZRRX010000016.1:0-3014 GCA_045651165.1 Eubacteriales bacterium | reverse complement strand
CACATTACTCTTGGTTTAGGTGATGTCTTATTAAAGCATCATAATGCACTTAAGCATAGTTTTAACAATACAACAAAGTAAATTTTAGAAAAACAAATCTTTGATTTGGTTTTCGTAGTTTTGAAAGTTCAATTTCGTGCGTCGTACTTGTACGTAAGAACGGAATTGGAGTTTCAAAACCGATAATTCATTTGTGAATTATCGAAAATTTACGAAGATTACCCAAAAACCAATGCGATTGTTTCGTCCACCTTTTCAAAGGTGGCGCCTGCGCGGCGTTAGCGCATCTTTACTTTGTAACTTCTCCCCCACAAATCAAAATTTACTCACCTCAAAATATCCCTCTCGAATACTAAATCGGAGTATGAAAAATGGGCTGTGGAGAGTCGGTTGAATTGTGTTTTTCCAATACTTATACCGAAATATTTTTTGTTTTTATCATCCTCAAGTGGCGCAAAAAATGGCTCGTTTTCTTTAAATGAGGGTAAAATTGTGCTATCAAGTTTCTTATAGACATATTGTGCATCAGTTACGATAATTTGAACAGGAAACTCTCTCTCCACAAGTAGCATACCCACCTTTTTTATATGCCCCTCGGGTGTAAAGACAGTTGCAACCCCACCACAAATATCATCATATTCAACTAAAATATGTGTTTGGCAACGAGTGGTAGGCTCACTACCTTTAATAAAATATCCTGTTTTAATTCGAGAACCTCGGGAGTCGGACAAGCAGGCATCACTTGGCAAAAGTCCTGAATCCATACAATAATTTACTTGTATAAGTTTTGCGCTTTCGTCAAATTTTCTATCGGCATAAGATGAGCGCACATCTCTTGAATATATCCTATTTAAAATTGTATCAAAGGCATTTAGAAAATGGTCTTTTTCGGAGCGAGGAATCTCTTTAGGATATTCATAACCATACCACACTCCGCAAACAAGAGATGGTGTATATCCTATGCACCATCTGTCCTTGTTATCCTGTGTTGTTCCAGTTTTAGCCGCGATGGCTACCCTGTTTTTAACACTCAATCCGTCTGCTGTGCCACCCCACACTACGTCTTGCAAAAGTTTGGTCATAATTTCTGCATTTCCGTCACTTATAACTTGCTCGGTGGTTGCTTCTTTCTCTAATAAAACTTCTCCATAAGAGTTTTTCACAAGTGAATATGATCGTGGAGCGTGATACATTCCATTATCTGCAAAAATCGAATACGCCGCCGTAATGTCGCGTACACTCACACCATAATTTAACTGTCCTAAACCGAGTGCAGCATAATCCATATCGGTAATAAATGCGCCATTTGAGTCCTTTCCCTGTTCGACAAGCTCATCTAAATGAAGATAATCTCGAAGAAAATAAAACGAGTGTGAAAGTCCCAGCTCATCAAGAATTTTAAGCGGAATCGTATTCGTTGAATTAGCCATAGCATAACTCATCGTTGAAAGTCCGTGATAAACTCCATTCGCGTTTTTAGGCCACGGTTTATTATTTTCAAACGAATATGGAATGTCATCATACACACTGGCATAAGTTATAACTCCCCTCTCAAGCGCAGGCGCATAAACCGAGAGCGGTTTTATGGTTGATCCGGGTGGACGAAGCGTATCAGTAGCATAATTTTGTATTCTATTTGCACTTTTTTCCCCTATCGCACCGACAACTCCTAAAATGTCCCCGTTTCGAGAATCAATAATAATCATTGAGCTTTGTGCTCCCTCTCCCGAGGGAAAATGCGCACTATTTTCATAATATTCTTCCATAATATCTTGAATCCCAAGGTCAACTTGGATATATATTTCAAGTCCACCACCGAAAACATAAGCACTTGCCGCTTGCTTTGTCATACCCTTTTCAATTTGTAAATCGCGTATAACATCATCAACAGCCATATCCACATACCAAGAGTGAATGCTCGTTTTCACGACACTATCATCGGGATTTAAGGTGATTTCTTTCTCATAATTTTCATTAAATTCTTCTTCAGTAATATACCCTTGATTATACATCTGAGAAAGGATTATATCCCGTCTTTCTTGGTTGTGTTCGGGATGAGTTATAGGGTTATAATAACTTGGATTGTTCGTTATAGCAGCAATGCATGCGCACTCAATAAGAGTTAATTCGCTTGTGGGTTTTGAGAAAAACCTCTGCGATGCGCTACCCACTCCGTAACAATTTTCAGAAAGGTTTATTATATTCAAATATAATTCTAGTATCTCATCTTTAGAAAGTTTATTTTCAAGTTCGAGCGCCCACGACATTTCTCGAATTTTTCGCTCTATGCTAATTTCATTCTCACCCGTAACGTTTTTTATAAGTTGTTGCGTGATAGTCGATGCGCCAAATTTACCACCAAAATGCAAAAAATAGTTTGCCATCGCACCGAAACTCCGGTACCAATCGACCCCTTTATGCTCATAAAATCGTTTGTCTTCAATGGCAACGAAAGCATTGATTAAATCTTTAGGAATGTTTTCTATATTCACAAATTCAAAATTGTGTTCACCAAGTATCCTCTCCTCTTGCCATTCAACCCACTCTCCGTCCTTCATAATAAATATTTTTGTTACCGAATTTGCTCTATCAAATCCAAATAAGGATAAATCAAGTGGCTCTTTTGTTATACTTTTTATATAGAACACAGCGCTTGTTAGTAATATGATGAAAACAACCAATAATGTAATCAAAATAATAATTAATGCTCTTTTTATTCTGCCTTTTCTTTTCAAGTCAACACCTTCTTTCTGCCTAATTATTGACTTAAATAAAACTATTAACACAGAAAGTTAAAGATTATACTATAGTGAATTTTCAAATTTTGATTTATCGGGGAGATGGAAGCGCGTCCGTCGTTTCACTCCGAGAATCTTCGGTTGTTGCGCCGGACACCTTTAGGTGTCATTCTCGAGCGTAATAATCTTTTGCGTCCGTCACTTCGTTCCGAGATCCTTCGCTCCGCTCGAGGATGACGCAAAAGATTATAGCGAAGAATCTCGGCGCAACTTCCC
>JAZRRX010000015.1:0-8532 GCA_045651165.1 Eubacteriales bacterium | reverse complement strand
AGCGAGTAAGGATTTAGTAATCAGTAATCGTTAGCCGCTTTTCTTTGCAAGTACAAGCGCAAAGAAAAGCTCCAAAAGAAACGCTGAATACAGGGCTACGCGCCCCGTACCCGCGCCACTGCTCGTGGAGAGCCACCTTTGAAAAGGTGGACGAAACAATCCAAAAGCAGATTGTTACTCCTCCATAAATCCCAATTTATACGCAACAAAAACCACTTGCAAACTCTTTCTTTTTGTGATATAATACAACAGGAAAGGCAGGTGAGGTTTGTGGATATCATTTCAAATTTGGATTTTACCAAAAAAATAAAAGAAAATCCCGATGGCAATTATCTTTTCTATGGCGAAGAAGATTATCTCAAATCTCACGCTATAAAATCATTAAAAGAAGCTATGGGCATTGACGAAACGCTCGAAATTTTTAATTTCATACAGATGGATGTTATGGACTACACTCCAGACAAGCTCATCGACACCCTTTCCATGCCACCAATGATGGCAGAGCGCAAACTTGTGGTTTTGAATGGACTTAATATCAAAAAAATGTCCTCAAAAGCGAACATATCTGAATACAATGAATTTCTTGATGCACTTGCCCACCTTGAAGAGTTTGACTATAACAATTTTGTGCTTGTTCTTCCTTTTGGCAACATAACAGAAGAAATGCCACGAAAAGCTCCCACAGGTGCTTTAAAAGAGCTTTCAGAACGCCTTTTGCCCGTCAAATTTGAATCTCCCACACCTCAAAAGCTCGCGTTATGGTCCTATCGACACTTTGAGCATCAAGGAATAAAAGCATCTCAAGCTGATTGTTCATTTCTTGTTGAATATTGTTCAAAGGATATGTTCACGCTTTCAAACGAAATTGAAAAACTTTCGCTTTATGCTCGTTCCCAAGGACGCGACTATATAACTCGCGAAGATATTCCTCTAATCTGCTCAGCAGAGATGGAGTATGGAACTTATGAATTTTCAAATGCCATTCTTGGTGGTAGAAAAAATGATGCACTATCAATTCTATCAATAATGAAATTCAAACAAATTGAGCCCCTTCTTATTATGGGTGAGATTTCTGGTATATTCGCAGATTTGCTAAAAATAAAAATTATGCTCCTCGCAGGCAAAAATGAACAACAAATATCTGCCGAAACAGGAATTAGCATTAACAAACTTAACTTTTATGTAAATAGCGCTCGCAAAACTGACCTTGAACGTTTGCAAAAAGCAGTCTATCTTGCCAGTGAAGCCGATCTCGCGATGAAATATCGATTTGATTCGGGTTATCTACATCTTGAAAAATTAATATGTTCAATATAAAAAATCAGCAGGGTTTTCCCTGCTGATTTTTTTAATATACAAATGTATTCATAAATTCAATAACTTTTGAGATGGGAATTGCACAACCATACTTGCCGTCATCATATCCTGCAAAATTTATGCCCACAAGCTCACCCTTTGTATTGATGATAGCTCCTCCACTTGATCCGTGATTTAAAGGAGCATTATGAATGACAACGTCAAATGTTATTTTTTGTAATGCTCCGTCTTCACTCGTATTAACCTTTTGATAGTCATATACATGGCCATATGTAATGGCATTTTGAAGTCCCCCAGGAGTGCCAAGTGAAGCTATATAATCTGCTTTTTGAGGATTTGCGCCAAAGACAAGTGCCTCAAGGTCATTTTTGCCCGTTGTTGTATATTTAAAACACAAAAGCGCCAAGTCATAATCTTCACTCATAGCATAATCGCTCTTTTTATAATTTTTATAAATTTGAGCCTCATATTTATTTCCCCAAGCATCTTCAACAGTAAACGCTTGTCTAGAGTAACCTTTCTCATTGTCGATAACATGATAATTGGTTAAAACATAACAATATCCATCCGATATTTCAACTATCACGCCTGAACCCTGGGATATATTTGAATTTGTTTCAACTAAACTTCCACCCAAAGTGTTATAGCATTTGTTTTCTACAGTAACGATACTCTTTATAGTTTGCTTCATTACCATATTACTCATAGCAACTGCATCTATAACAAAATATGCATACAAGTCAATATCCGTACTTACCTTGCTTGAAAAATCATAGTAGTAGGCAACATCACCACCTGTTCCCCAACCAATGAATACTTCGTTTGTTTTTTGGGGTATTTCTGGCATATCAACAGCTTGCCCAAATGCTACCGTCTTTGTTTCAAATAACTCGCCATCAACGTAAAACTTCACCTTGCAAAATTGCATTGACTTAGGCAAAAGCGAGCAACTACACATCAACAAAAATAAAGTTGCTAATATAATAAATAACGATATAATTCTTTTCATAAAAATTCCTTTTGCTTTTAAAATTCCTTAAGTGTGGTTAATATTTCAGTAAGTTCAGAAAGGTTTTGTGCGCAGTTTATACGATTTCTAAGTTCTGATGCACCACGTATTCCCTTCATATACCACCCAAGGTGTTTTCTACTCTCTGCAATACCTGCGCGCTCGCCCTTATCCTCAATCATAAGTTTAAGATGAGCAAGAGCAACATCAACGGTTTCGTTCACTGATATTTCGCGCAATTCTCTACCCTCAAAAAGATTGATAACATTTTCGAATATCCAAGGATTGCCAAGCGCACCGCGTCCTATCATCACGCCGTCACAACCTGTTTCATTTATCATTCTAAGAGCGTCCTGCGGTTCAAATATATCTCCGTTGCCAATAACGGGAATTTTAACGGCTTCTTTAACACGCGCTATTTGACTCCAATCGGCATACGGCGCGTATTGTTGCTCGCGCGTTCTTCCGTGCACACAGATAAGTGTGGCTCCCGATGCTTCAAGACGCTTTGCCATTTCCACAGCATTTATAGAGTTCTTATCCCAACCCGTTCTTATTTTAACGGTAACGGGAATATCCACAGAACGAACAACCGCCTCAACGATTTTGCCTGCCAATTCGGGATTTTTGAGAAGAGCTGAGCCCTCACCATTTGAAACCACCTTTGGCACAGGACAACCCATATTGATATCTATGGCTGTCGGTTTAAACTTGCTTGTTGTACCACGATAATTATTTTCTGCAATCATTCGAGCCGCTTCGGCCATAAATTCGGGCTCACTGCCGAATATTTGCACCGCCATTGGCAACTCGTTTTCACCGATAGCCGCCAAGGGCGCAGTTTTGGAGGGAGATGCTGCTAAGCTCTTTTTTATTTTTTGCTCATAGCAAAGTGCCTTTGCACAAACCATCTCTGAAACGATATATTCTGCACCAAACGAACGACAAATTGTGCGAAACGCATGGTCGGTAGCTCCTGCCATTGGTGCTAATATAATTCCGTGTTTTAATTCTGCATTTCCTATTTTGAGCATTACTTTCCCTCCTTTTCAATAATTTACAATTATTTTACCACAACTTCTATTCTCCGTCAACTTATATTTTCTTATTTATCCTCATATAATTTAGCAAAATTATCTTTTTGGAGGATAAAATGACGGATTTTTTAAAATGCTCATCCTTTGGTTTAACTACCGAACAAGTTGAGCAATCAAGACTAAAATTTGGCACAAATAAAATGACGAAAAAAAAGAACAAGTCAATATTAAAATCCTTTTTATCAAATCTTTGCGACCCCGTCATAAAAGTATTGATTATTTCTTTGGTGGTCAATATTCTTTTCACACTACACGATATAGATTGGTTTGAAACGGGTGGGATACTTGTTGCCATTCTTCTTGCAACAACCATTTCAACTATTTCAGAGCATTCCTCACACGCAGCTTTTGAAAAACTGAACACAATAACGAAAACACACGTACGTGTGCGCAGAAATGGTGAAATATACTCCATTCCAACTGAAGAAATAGTGGTTGGTGATACAATTCTTCTATCTGCAGGTGATAAAATTTCGGCTGACGGATTGCTGTTTTCTGGCAATGTATCTCTTGACCAAAGTGCTTTGACGGGTGAGAGCAAAGAGATACATAAATTACCTATAAAATCAATAAATACAGACGAGCTTTCTCCATCTTCAAAGCACTCTTGCCTAAGAGGAACACTTGTATCATCGGGTGAAGGCGAAATGATAGTCCTAAAAGTTGGAGATAACTCATTTCTTGGTGGAATTGTTCAAGAATTGCAAACTGAAACACGAGAAAGTCCACTAAAAATTCGTCTTTCTAAACTTGCAAAGCAAATAAGCACTCTTGGGTACGGCGCGGCAATAATCATTGCGCTTTTAAGTTTATTTTCTTCCATTTTCATTGAAAGCGAATTTGTTCGCGAGGTTATTATATCCAAAGTTACCGACTCAAAATTCATAGTTAGTGAACTTCTGCACTCACTAACACTTGGTTTAACAGTAGTTATAATGGCAGTCCCAGAGGGCTTACCAATGATGATTGCAGTAGTTCTCTCCTCGAATGTAAAAAGAATGCTCGCAGATATGGTCCTCGTTCGCAAATCCGTAGGAATAGAGGCGGCGGGCAGTATGAATATACTTTTCACCGACAAAACGGGTACGCTCACCAAGGGAAAAATGAGCGTGGATAGTTTCATACTTAAAGACGGCTCAACTATTTTTAGTGTCAACGAATTAAAACAAAAGGAACCCGAAATATTCCACGCCTTTTGTGAAAATTCGGTATATAATTCATCGGCGCGCATTAGTGGTCGCAAGATACTTGGTGGAAATGCTACCGAACGCGCCCTTGTTGAATGTACAAAAAAATATGTAAAACCCGAATATTCCCACGTCACAAATAAAATCCCATTTGATAGTAACACTAAGCAATCAAGCGCGCACTTTGAAAATAAGCATTATTTAAAGGGCGCACCCGAAATTCTTTTTTCATATATAAAAGATGAAAATTTTGATAAATTTGCAGTTGAACTTGCTATAACTCAAGCGCAAAGTAGTGGCAAACGCGTAATTGCCATGCTCGAAAACGATAAATTCATCTGCGCATGCGTCATTACCGACCCCATAAGACACGAAGCACGCGCATCTGTTGAAACTCTGCAAAAAGCAGGAATTGAGGTTGTAATGATAACTGGGGACGGCATTTTGACCGCAAAAAGTATTGCAGAGCAATCCAACATCATAAATAATAGACGAGATCTCTGCCTTGAACACAATGATATCGAAAAAATGACCGATGCAGAGCTTATGCGCACACTTCCACGTCTTGCCGTTTTAGCGCGCGCACTTCCACAGGATAAAAGTCGTCTGATCCGTCTTACACAATCGAAGGACTTGGTAGTTGGAATGACTGGGGATGGTATAAACGACGCCCCAGCTCTTAAACTCTCCGACGTCGGTTTTGCAATGGGAAATGGCTCTGACGTTGCCAAAGAAGCAGGTGATATTGTCATACTTGACAACAATCTTGCATCCATCGTTAAAGCCGTGCTGTATGGAAGAAACATATTTAAAAGCATAAGAAAATTTCTTGTATTCCAACTCACAATGAATTTTTCAAGCGCACTCGTGTGTATGCTCTGCCCATTTTTCGGTTTTGAAACACCAATTACCGTTACTCAAATGCTCTGGGTAAATATGATAATGGATACCTTGGGTGGACTCGCATTTGCAGGTGAAGTTCCTCAAAGACGCATAATGCGAGAAAAACCCAAGCGCCGAAACGAACCCATTTTGAATGAATATATGATACACCAAATTCTAATTTCGGGAGGCTTTTCGGCACTTTTTTCAATACTATTTTTAAAGCTTCCATATTTCACTTCGCATTTTAGAGAAAGTGAAAATAATATTGTTCTTCTCTCTGCATTTTTTGGGCTATTCATTTTTCTTAGTGTTATGCAATCCATTAATTCGCGCGTCGATAGATTAAATCTCTTTAACGGTATCACAAAAAATCCAACTTTTATTTTTATTATGCTACTCATTTTGGCAATACAGATATCGTTCATCTATTTTGGAGGAGCAATTTTGCGCACTACTCCACTCACACCGCACGAGCTTATTTTTACCTTTGCTTGCGCATCCTGTGCCATTCCCGCCGAGCTCTTGCGCAAAATCATTTGGCGCTTTTCGGGACATAGTGAGGGGTTTTAAATTATCCATATACATTGGATTTTGCTTCACTTCGTTTGCGAAATTGCATCTTCTCCACGCGTATCGCGTGCAAAAAAAGATAGACACCAATTGGGTATTACCAGATGGTTCGCGTTGCGAACTAAATTTGCCGAGGAGTTCCCGTGCGAGCACGGAACGTCCTTTCGTCAAATTTGCGAACTGGATTCTGCTTCACTTCGTTCGCAGAACTGCGTCTTCTGCGCGCGTAGCGCGTGCAAAAAAAAGATAGACACCCAAAAGGGTGTCTATCTTTTTTGGAGGCGCCACCCAGATTCGGACTGGGGATAGAGGTGTTGCAGACCTTTGCCTTACCACTTGGCCATGGCGCCATATTTTCTCAACAGGTGAATTATAGCACAAAGAACTTGTGTTGTCAAGGGCTTTTTAAAATATAATTAACATTAATACTTGCAACTTGTATTTTTATATGCTATAATAAAATCAATAGCAAAAACATTTTTTAGGAGGCCACAATGAAAAAGAAAATATCTCTATTTTTAATTCTTGTAATCATACTTTCAACCTTTTCCATCCTTGCATCCTGCAATAAAATCAAATATCTTAATCCACCAACAATAAATGGTGTTTCCTTAAAGGAATTTACTATAGTTTATGACGAGCAAGGACTCGATTATAACAAAAGAGCAGCAGAATACATAAGAGATAGCGCTTCTAAAAAATATAATCTCGACCTTAAAATTGTTGATGATGATACAGAAGCTCAAGCTCACGAAATAATTGTGGGTGAAACCTCAAGAGCTTTGTCTACCTCACTCAATGAAGAAACAGAGGGACTTGAATTTTCAATTCTCGCACAAAATGGAAGCATTGCGCTTGAAGGAGATTACTTCGTTATAGCAGCTGCAGCATATTTCTTTGTGGAAACATACGCATCAGGTGACGGTGAAACCGTAACAATTGAAGAAACCGCTTCAACTCACGAGCCCATAACTAAAAAGGCAAAGAATTTCATTATGCTTATTGGTGACGGAATGGGCGTTTATCAAACATTATTGTTTGATTATGTAACCAACAATATCGAATATAGCGATGGTGAAGATCTTTTCTATGGCTATATGTTGCCATACATTGGCTATTCAAAAACTGAATCTCTTTCAGGAATAACTGACAGTGCAGCAGGTGGTACTGCCCTTGCTTGTGGTTTTAAAACATATAACAAATATCTTGGACTTGATAAAGACAAAAACGAGATTAAATCTCTTACCGAATTGGCTCACGAGCTTGGAAAATCTGCAGGTGTCATGTCAACCGAAACATCAACAGGCGCGACTCCCTCATCATTCACCGTACACATAGAGGATCGTGATAAGAATTCTGATATTATTGGGGCACAAATCGAAGCAGAATCAAAGTATGGTACAATAATTGACTGTGGCTATGACTATTATACTCCCTCACGCGTAACTATCATTGAAGATCATATAGCAGAAACTCTCAAATCAGTTTCAGAAAATGATAATGGATTCTTCTTTATGTACGAAGAAGCATACATTGATAAACATTGCCATGGTAACAACATAACAAAAACTTTTCAAGCAGTAGTTAGATTTAACCAAGCAATCGCGATGTTTATGGAGTTTGCATTCTACAATCCCGAAACCCTCGTACTTATAACAGCGGACCACGAAACAGGACGCCTTCTTCCTAATGAAAATGGAGAACTTCAGTATAATGATGATGATCATTCAGAAGCAGACGTACTTATTTTCGCATACGGACAGGGTGCAGAACTTTTTGATGGTGTAACAATAGAAAACATTCAAATAGCGCACACATTTGCTACTCTTATGGGAGATGAAAATTTCGGTGACCAGAGCGTTTACCAGAGTTTAACTAAAGGAAATAAATAATAATGCAAAAAGAACGGACTTATCGTCCGTTCTTTTATACTTTCGACCGTTACTTGATTTTCACAAAAAATTACGGGGCTCGACCTGTTTGCCACTTTAGTGGCAAACAAACGAATTTTCTTGATGTTTTACAACATCACTTTGCTACGCAAAGACGAAAAGTTCGCCCTTAGCAAAGCTTTGCTTTGTGCGGGTTCTCGCCCTGTAATCTACGCAGTAAAAAACCAAGGACACCATATGGTGTCGCGGATTACGGTTGGCTCGAGACAGTTTGTTGCATTGCAACAAACATCCAAGTATGCTGTCGCATACTTGCCCTTACCGAATCTTGCGATTCGAGCGATTTATTCGCACCGCGTAGTCGGTGCAATAAAAAACAAAGCACCACTTTTGTGGTGCTTTGTTTTTTATGGAGCGGATTACGGGGCTCGAACCCGCCACCTTCGCCTTGGCAAGGCGACGCTCTACCAAATGAGCTAAATCCGCATTTTTTGGTGCCTCCGGTCGGAATCGAACCAACGACACGGGGATTTTCAGTCCCCTGCTCTACCAACTGAGCTACAGAGGCATTTGCC
>JAZRRX010000014.1:0-2799 GCA_045651165.1 Eubacteriales bacterium | reverse complement strand
GTTAAAATGCCGAGAAAATCGTTATGTGTTGCTTTGCGAAGAAAAGCAACACGATTTGCGCGAAATTTTGTCGCGAAGCTGGTTAAAAGTTTTGCGGAGCTTTTTCAAAAGCGACCATTTTTTCTTTGTAACTTCTCACCGATAAATTCCAATTTATTTAACAAACGCAAATTCGTTTTCGTCTGCATTGATTGTGATTTTATCTCCACCGTGGATTTTACCCTCGAGCATTTTGGAGGAGAGTGGATTTTCAATAAGTCGTCTTATTTCGCGACGGAGTTTTCTTGCTCCCGAGCCGTTATCATATGCCTCATTTGATATCTGCTTGATGACGGACTCATCAAAGTCAAGTGAAATCCCTAGTTTTTCTAATCTTTGAGATAGGTCAGAAAGCATAATTGAACATATTTGCTCAATATTTTCTTTTGTGAGGGAATTAAATATCACAATTTCGTCAACGCGATTTAAAAATTCGGGCTTGAATGTACTTTCAAGTGCTTTTTTAATGCTTTTTTCACGCTCAATAATTTTAGATTTTTCATCATTTGGATTGAAAAATCCGAGTGTGTTTGCATTTACTTTATTATTGGAGCCGAGGTTTGAGGTCATTACGATAAGTGAATTTTTAAAGCTTACCTTTCTGCCTTGCGCGTCAGTTAAAGTGCCGTCATCAAGTATTTGAAGCATTAGATTAAATATTTCAGGGTGCGCCTTTTCAATTTCGTCAAACAAAATGATGCAATAGGGAGTTCGTCTTACTTTTTCGGTCAGTAGCCCTCCTTCACCGTAGCCGACGTATCCGGGTGGTGCACCTATGAGCTTTGAAATGCTATGTTTTTCGGTATATTCCGACATATCAAAGCGAAAAAGTGCGCTCTTGCTACCAAAAAGTATCTCGGATAGCGCAATGCAAAGCTCGGTTTTGCCCACTCCTGTAGGACCTACAAAAATGAATGAGCCCGTGGGTTGCTCGGGACTTTTAAGTCCCATTCTGCCACGTCTTATTGCTTGTGAAATAAGTTGGATGGCTGTGTCCTGCCCGATGATGCGCTCCCTTAACTCGAATTCAAGTGAAAGCAATTTATCACTTTCTGCTTCAATGAGTTTGCTCACAGGCACACCCGTCCAATCTGTAACCACTTTGGCAATATCCTCATATTCAACCGATAGCTTTGGATGTTCAAAATTACTTGTACCAAGCTTTTTCTTTTGCTTGGCTATGCTTTTTTCAAGCTCATTTTGTTTTCGCTTTAGAGATTTTGCTCGGTTTAAATTATTTTCCTCGAGCGCTTTCTCCTTTTCTTTTAGGATGGTAATAAGTTCATTTTCGGAGTTTTCAAGTGCGCTTGGCAATAAATACCCTTTGATTTTTACGCGTGAAGCCGCCTCGTCGATTAAGTCAATCGCTTTATCCGGTAAAAAACGGTCGTTTATATAGCGTATTGATAGTTCCACAGCCCCCCGAATTGCCTCATCACTGATTTTAAGTCCGTGATGAATTTCATATCGATTTCGCAGACCCAAAAGTATTCTTTCCGTTGCTTCGGCGTTCGGCTCGTTGACTTTTATGGGTTGAAAACGGCGTTCAAGAGCCGAATCTTTTTCGATGTGCTTGTGGTATTCATTTAGCGTGGTTGCGCCTATAACTTGAATTTCTCCTCGTGATAATGCGGGCTTTAGAATGTTTGCTGCGTCTATTGCGCCCTCGGCACTACCTGCTCCGATTATAGTATGAATTTCGTCAATGAAAAGAATAATGTCGGGATTCTTTTTGCACTCTTGCATAACGCTTTTCATTCTATCCTCGAATTCACCACGATATTTTGCGCCAGCTATAATTGAGGGAATATCCAGCGCGTAAATCACCTTATTTTTGAGCATTGGCGGAACGCTACCTTCGGCAATTCTTGCCGCAAGTCCTTCAACAACGGCAGTTTTGCCCACTCCTGGTTCACCTATAAGACAAGGATTGTTCTTTGTTCTTCGAGAGAGTATTTGAATCATTCGTTCCGTTTCTTTTTCTCTGCAGAGCGTGGGGTCGATTTTGCCTTCTTCTGCAAACGACACAAGATTTTTTGAAAAGCTTTCAAGGGGGGAGGGCTTTTCTTCTTTGCGCTTGTTGTCTAATTGCTTTCCCGATTTTTGAGAGAGTTGCATAAAGGTCAAAATATCACTTTGCATTTCTTGAATATAGAGTCCGTTTTGCTCAAGCACGCGAACGGCAGGACAATCTGTTTCGTTTAGCAGAGCATAGAGCAGATGTTCAGTACCGACTATGTTTTGTTTGTTTTTTTCGCTTAACTTATAGGCGTTTTCAATTATTTTTTTCATTCGAGGAGTGAGGTTGCTCAAACTCAAAACCGTTCTTTCGCTCATAACAGTTATGGAGGATATATCATCCTTTATCTTGTTATAAACTATTCCTCGTTTGAATAGCATTCTTGAAGCAACACCATCTCGTTCTTCTATTAGTCCCAAAAGCAAATGTTCACTTCCTATATAGGTATGACCGAACTCCTCTGCATGACCTTTTGCCAAGGTCAAGGCGCGTTGCGCTTTATCTGTAAATCTGTTTTCCATATATTACCCCGATATGATATTTACCTATATTCTTGACTGCTTTTTGAGGGATTACTCAATGATTGTGTTTTTGAAACCGATAAATTGGGATTTGTCTGTACGAAAACAATCTGCTTTTGGATTGTTTCGTCCACCTTTTTAAAGGTGGCTCTCCACGAGCAGTGGCGCGGGTACGGGGCGCGTAGCCCTGTATTCAGCGTTTCTTTTGGAGCTTTTCTT
>JAZRRX010000013.1:0-137546 GCA_045651165.1 Eubacteriales bacterium | reverse complement strand
CAAACCCACCCAATAGATTTAGAAAATCGGATAGTGTATTTAAGAAATATGGAAGGTGCATTATACTATTAGATAAGAAAAAATCTAATGGAGGGATAAAATGTCACGAAGAAAAACAGACTATCAGGAAAGCAAGGTATCGGGCGAATTTTTAGGTAAAAGATTGAGAGAGATAAGAAAGAGCAAGAATATTTCTACTAAAACTCTTGCGGCTAAAGTTGGTGTGCTTGACTCATATATTCCACAGCTTGAGCGTGGAAGTAAAGTACCAAGCTTTGATACGTTGATATGTATTGTTAATGCTTTAGGTGTTACTGCTGATGAATTACTTTGCGACTATATTGATATCGATAAAGAAATCATACCTAGTAATATTACTAAGAAGATGTCAGTATTAACGCATGATCAACAGCGTCATATCGAAGATTTGATAGATATGGAAATCAAGTACATGACAGAAAACAAGTGAAAAAGATATGATTTTAACGTATATACATTCGATTGAAGATGATGAGAAGCGTGAGATAGTAGAGGGTATCTATAACTTATACTACAAAAAGATGTATGCAACAGCATATGATATTTTGAAAAACTATCACGATTCTTTAGATGCACTACAAGATGCATTTTACAATATAACCGCAACGTATGATAAATTTAGAAAGCCGGAGGATAAATCAACTGCGGCGCTTGTACATATTTATACAAAGTATGCAGCAATAAATATCTACAATAGGAATAAGAGGCACGCAAAAATTGTAGAGACATATGAAAATGTTTACGAATCTATATATGATATAGAGGATGAAGATGCTGATGTAGAGAAAATAGTAATAGATAAAGAAACAAGCTTAATTGTTAGTAATGCTGTTGACCAATTGGAAGATATGTATAGAGATGTAATTGTTCTTAAATACTATTATCATATGAAAAATATTCATATAGCCAAAGTATTAAACATAGAAACGGGCAAAGTGAATAGCAGGATCTTTCGCGCAAAGAACAAATTGAGAGATATATTGGGAGATGAAGTATATGAACGAATTACACGCTAAAAATTTTGATGCTATACTTTCTGCTTCGTTGTTCCCAACCGTATTAAGAGAAGCACAGGCTTTTTTGGATATGGACGTATCTGATGTCAAAGACAATCCTAAATTTAAAAACCGAATATTGAAAATAGTGCAGGGGAAAAGAGTAAAGTCAACGCGAACACCAAGTTGGCGTATAGTGCTTGTGGCTGCCTTGTTAGCTATTTCTTTAATATTTACAGCTTGCATGTGTATTCCAAAAGTTCGCGAAGCTATTTGGAATATTATTGTTGAATGGTATGATGAATATATTGATGTTTCATTTGAACCGGAAAACACTACAAATCCTAATATGAATAACTCATCAAGTGATCCCAATACGAATAAAACTCCACCAAGTAGTATAGAAAAGGAAGCTGTGGCTACATATTTGCCGGAGGGGTATTATTCAGTACTTACTATTGAAGACCCTATCTTTGTTTCTTTTGATTATTATGATTCTAAAGGGAATATTAAATTTGTTTTGACACAGACAATAATAAATGATTCAAATGATGAAGATTTAACAGTTGATAAAGAAGCTGGAGATACACTTGTAAGTGTTAAAATTAACGGCTTTGAAGGATTGTTGATATCTTATGGCAACGAAGAAGACACCTATTATTTAATATGGCAAGATAAGAATTATAAATATTGGATATATGGAGTATTTGAATCATCATTTGAGTTGATTAAAATAGCTGAGGGGATTGTGGTTCATTAGGGAAATGATTTAACTTAATAGTCGGATTATACAAATTAAGGCTACCATCTGATGATGGTAGCCTTAATTTACGCTATAAGTGTTACTACAGTAGCCATATTAAATTTATAACTTTTCAACTGCAGTTCCTATATATAATATGGAATGTTCTGATGGCGATTTTTCTTTGTTCTTTTCTTCCTCAATGATAATATCAAGAATACTTTGGCAAAATATGTTAAATTCTGCCTTTGACATATTTTTGAGATTGGGTTTCCCGTTGTTAATAATTTCGTGTTTCATAAAAAATCCTCCTTTTTTTCTCAATTTTAACTTTTAACGTGTTCAAGATGTGAACAGGTTAGAAATTAAAATGAAAAACAAGAGAAAAAATCTTTCTTCTCGGGGGATTATATCAGAAACCGCCTTGCTGTCAAGGGTAAAAAATATCACTTAAACAATTAAAGAGGAATATTTTCACGCAATATTTTTTCCTTTTTCCTTGACAGACTGCACCGATTTCTGATTGCTCCGAGTTGTCGAAAGATAAATTTAAGAAAAAGGAGTAGAAATAATGAAAACAGCAGTTATTTACGCAAGATATTCGAGCGATGCTCAAACAGAGCAGTCTATTGAAGGTCAGCTCAGGGTTTGTCAAAAATATGCAAAGGATCACGATATTCTAATTCTCGATACCTACATAGACAGAGCTATGACCGGCACTAACGATAACCGTCTTGATTTTCAGTGTATGTTGAAGGACAGTGCAAAAAGACAATGGGATTACGTTATTGTATATAAGCTCGACCGTTTTTCTCGTAATAAGTACGAGTCAGTTATCCATAAAAAGACCCTAAAGGACAACGGTGTTAAGTTGTTATCGGCTATGGAGCAGATTCCCGATAGTCCCGAGGGTACGCTTATGGAAGCTTTGCTTGAAGGTTTTAACCAATACTATTCAGAAGAACTTTCTCAAAAAGTAAATAGAGGTATTCGTGAAAGCTGGATAAAGGGAAATACTACTGGTGGTTATCCCATTTTCGGTTATGATGTTGTAAATAAGAAATATGTAATTAATGAATACGAAGCCGCAATAGTCGTTGAAGTATTTACAAAATACACTCAAGGATATAAAGCACGCGCAATTGTAAGGGATTTGCAAGAAAGAGGTATTCGTAGAAAAGACGGAAAATTGCTGAATGAAAAGCACGTTTATTACATATTACATAATAAACGCTATACGGGCATGGTAGAGCATCACGGAGTTGTTTACGATAATATCTTTCCTCGTATTATTTCCGACGAACTTTGGTATGCAGTACAGGCAATTAATGAAGCAAATAAAATTGCACCAAGCCGCAAAAAAGAAATATACGATTATATACTTTCAGGTAAGCTTGTATGTGGAAACTGTAAACACAAAATGAGTGGCGAAAGTGGAACTAGCAGAAACGGAAATATACATTATTACTACATATGTTTAACACGTCGCCGCAGAAAGAAACCTTGTGATATAAAAGCAGTACACAAACACTATCTTGAAGATCTGGTAGTTAATGCTACTACGAAGATGTTAAAGACTCCCGAAAACATCCGTATGATAGCAGAATCGATTTTCAAACTGCACGAAAAAGAGAGTAACGATAATAGCAATTTGAAATTGCTTATGAAGAAACGTGATGAAGCAGTCAAGGCAAGTAACAATCTTATTAAAGCCATCGAGCAGGGAATTATTACAGAAATGACCAAGAACCGATTAAGAGAGCTCGAAACTGAAATTATGCAATACGACTTTGACATAGAACGCGAAAAACAACGCAATTATACTTATCTTACTATAGAAGGAATTGAGGAATACTTAAAAAGCAAGGTGTTTGAAAATACGGAAGATATTAAGATACAAAAGGTAATAGTTAACACTTTTGTGCGCGAGGTCATATTATATCCTGATAAGGTTATAATTACTTATAATTTTACTGATATAGTTGAACCTCATACAATAAATACCGAGACTATTACAGAAATAGAAAGGCAGATCGACTCTGCCTTTTCAAAAAAATCCGGTTCGTACAATCTACTTGGTGGGGAGCCAAGAGAAAAGCACCGCAAAAGCGGTGCTTTTTTATTGGCTTTTTCTTCTTAAACTTTATCCGAAGTCCTCGTAGCATTCACATTCAGTCTCTCGCAGAGAGATTCTGACGAAAGCTTTGACGGTTTTCGTAAGAAAATTTAAACTCAAAATATTTTAGTAAAAATAGGGTGGGGGAGTGAAAGTCCAGGCCGTCCTATTTACTTCCTCATAAATTTGTGTTATAATCTTACTGTTAGTTAAACTTGAATTTGATGAGGTGATTTATGAGAAAACTTTTATTGATTACGGGAGATTTAGCAACAGGTAAATCAACATTTGCAAATATTCTATCCCAAAGATACGATACAAATGTGTTTTTTAAGGATTCGATTAAAGAAATACTGGGAGATAATATTGGCTTTTCAAATAGAGAAGAAAACAAAAGATTATCTAATGTATCAATGGAATTGATGTTATTTATTTTTTCGGAGTTTGGAAAATTAAGTAAAAATCTTATTTTAGAATCAAATTTCCACACAACAGAGTTGGAAAGATTACATAAAATAGCATTTGAATATAATTATGAAGTACTTACACTTGTTCTTCGAGGTGATGTTGAGGTTTTGCATAAAAGATATATAAATCGAGCACAAAATGAAAATAGACATCCCGTACATTTAAGTACAACATTAGATATTTTTGATGATTTTAAAAGTTATGCTGAATATTCAAGATCAGAAGAAATTATTGGCAACATCATATATATTAACGCTGACGATTTTTCTTATCAAACAGATAAAGATATTTTAGCAAAAATAGATGAATTTCTAGGAGCTTGTTAAATTCCAATCTGTCGAGATAATAATATAATAAATAAAAACCACGGTTCAAACGAGCCGTGGTTTTTCTGTTTCCATACTAAAGAAAGAAATACTCCCAAGGCAATTCCTTGGGAGTTATTATATCTGTTTTATTATAAAAACAACATTGTTGTTGTCGCAAGGACGATAAGAAATCCAAAATTAAGCGCTGTGAAAAGCCCAAGATATTGCAATGTCTTACCTTTAACGTGGGATGTATATTCACGGAAGGTAATTAGACTTGCAAGAGAGGAAATGAGAGTACCAACACCACCGATGTTAACACCGAGTAGCAATTCGCGATAATTTCCTGTGAATTCAGAGAGCAAAATTGCAGAGGGAACATTACTTATAATTTGGCAAGAGAATATACTTGTTAAAAGTGTATTCTTTTCAAGCAAGTTAGAAAAGAAAACGTTTACGGCTTCAATTCTTGATACGTTACCTGCTAGCAAGAAGAAGCAAGCAAAGGTCAAAAGCAAAGGATAGTCAACCTTTGTAAGCGCATTTTTGTCCGTTGCCAAAATTGAAATCAAAATTATTGGCAGGCAGATATAATAGGGGATAACTCTAAATACCATCAAAATTGTTATGGCGAAGAGAACAAGATAAAACGCAGTCTTTTTGGGAGCAATTTTCTCTTTTTCTTCATTTTCAAGTGTAAGACTTTCTTTGGGGATAAACAAGCACCCCGCGGTGAAAAGTATAATTGACAAAACGAAGGGAAGTAGCATTATTCCCATAAACTCTAATGTGGGAATGTTGAACTTAGTGTAAATATAGAGGTTTTGGGGATTGCCAAAGGGAGTTAACATACCACCAAGGTTAGCGGCAATATTCTGAATAATGAATATTGGAGCCATATATTTTTCCTTGTTTGTGGCAGAAAGCGAAAGATAACCTAAGGGTAAGAATGTCAAAAGTGCCATATCATTGGCAAGGAACATTGAGCCGATAAAGGTTATATACACAAGAGCCAAAGCAAGTGAACGAGTGTTACCTGTGAGGGTAACTATTTTTTTAGCTGTAATTGTGAAAAATCTAATATTTTTGAGTGCGCAGATAACTGCAAGTGTACAGAAAAGACATGTAAGTGTTTTGAAATCGAAATATTCAATATATTGCACATCGGGTTTAATCACAAAGCATGAGGCAATCGCCAAGGTTGCCGCAATTACAAGCACAAAATTTTTTGATGCAAAATCGATAAATTTCGATTGGAGTTCATGCAACAGTTTAAATACATCAAAATGATGATGACGCTGTGCAGGAGATGATATATTCATATAAACCTACCTATTATAATTAATATTTTTAAAACGCAAACCAAGGAGAAAGTATATCACTAAAGAAATATCTTGTCAATAGAATTTTATGAAAAAAATAATTTTGTCGACCGAAAATTTCTATTTTTGTTTGACATTATATTTTTGTTGTGCTATAATGAACACAAACTTGCCGACGGGCTTAAACGTGAAGGTATAGAAATATGAAAAAGTTATTTCTTATTAAAAGAATAGTGCTTGTAGCAATGCTTATTTGTATACTTGCACTCGTTTCTTGTAGCTTCAGAGGATGTGGCAACAAGAACAATTCCACAACTTCACCCAGTGATGGTGGAAATATTATCAGCCTTGAGTTCGATTTGAATTCTGACGGTGAAAGCTATTATGTAAAGGGAATGGGTAATGTTACCGATACAGAAATCGTTATTCCCGATACATACGAGGGTAAGCCCGTAACAGGTATCGGTATGGGTGCTTTTAAAAATTGCACGGCGCTCGTAAGTGTAACACTTCCCGAAACAATCACCTATATTGCAGACGAGGCATTTTATGGCTGTGTTGCTCTTGTTAACATTAATATTCCTGATTCAGTAGAGAGAATTGGTGCATACTCTTTCTATAATTGTACCGTTCTTGTAAACATCACTTTACCTGAAGGTCTTAAGATGATTGAAGACGGCGCGTTTGAGGGTTGCTCATCTTTGGTGGAAATAGAGCTTCCCGAATCACTTACTCAGCTCGGTAGTGCTGTATTTAAGGATTGTATTGCGCTTGTTGAAATAAATATTCCTGCAGGTGTAACTGAAATTGAAAGTTATACATTTAAAGGTTGTGTGGCTCTTGTGAATATTACCTTTGAGGGTAACGTTACAGTTATAGGCGAGCACGCGTTTGAGGGTTGTATCGTTCTTGTAACTATTAATCTCCCTGAAACTGTAACAACAATCGGTCAATATGCTTTCTATAATTGTACACTTCTTGTAAATATTACACTTGGTAACAGTTTGACAGAGGTTGGCGACCACGCATTCGACGGCTGTGTTGCTATCGTTACAATTAATCTTCCCGAAACAGTTACTGTTATCGGCAATTATGCATTCTATAACTGTACACTCCTTGTGAATATTACTCTTGGTAATTCTCTTGTAAGCATTGGTGATAGTGCATTCGAAAATTGTTCTTCTATTGAAAGTATGGAGTTTCCCGCAACCGTAACTGAAATTGGCGAAGCGGCATTCCGTGGTTGTATCGTGCTTGTTGAGATCAATATCCCCGGCGGTGTAACGGTAATTCAGCCCTATACATTCTATGGTTGTGTTCTTCTCGTTAACATAACATTTGGTGAAGGTCTTCTTGAAATTGGTGACCACGCATTTGACGGTTGTGTAGTTCTTGTAACAATCAATCTTCCTTCTTCCGTTACTATTATCGGCAATTATGCATTCTATAACTGCACACTTTTGGTTAATGTTACTCTTGGTGAAAGCTTAACAACTGTTGGTAATAGTGCATTTGAAAATTGTAAAGCACTTGAAAACATATCATTCCCAAGCACGTTGACCAGTGTTGGTTCTTCTGCCTTCAGCGGTTGTATCGTACTTGTTAAAATCAATCTTCCTGAGGGAGTTACATATATTGGTGATAGCGCATTCTATGGTTGCGTATTGCTTGTTGAAATTACAATTCCATCTACAGTAGGTAGCATAGGTTCTTCTGCATTTGGCGGTTGCGTAGTTCTTGTCAAGATTAATTTCAAGGGCTCAATTAGTGAATGGCAGTCAATTTCTGCAAATAGTGGATGGAATACCACCTCTGCAGATTGCACAGTAAAGACTAATGAGGGAACTGTTTCAAGTGACGGTACTATTTCTTATGGTTCTTCGGGATTGGAATTTACCAAGAATTATGATGGTGAAAGTTATTGTGTATCATATATAGGAAATTGCACTGATACTGAAATTATTATTCCCAAAACACACGAGGGATTGCCTGTAACGGGTATTGGAGATTCTGCTTTCTATAATTGTGATACAATTACAAGCATTGTAATTCCAAATGGTTTGATAAAAATTGGCAATCAAGCATTTATGGATTGTGCTTTGCTTGAAAGAATAGTAATTCCTTCATCCGTGGATGAAATTGGTTCATATGCATTTTATGAATGTCCAAAACTTAAATTTGTAACTTTTAATGCAAATAGCCAGTTGAAAAACATTGGTTCTTATTCATTCCAATTCTGCTCTTCACTTGAAAGCATAATCATTCCTAATTCTGTTGAAACAATTTGGTATGATGTATTTCATGGTTGTACGTCCTTGAAGAACGTAACTTTAGGAAGTTCTCTTGTTGAGATCAAAGAAAGAGCATTTTATGGTTGTTCATCACTTGTTAGCATAACAATTCCCAATTCTGTAAAAACGATGGGAGATGCGATATTTGAGGGATGCACTGCGCTTGATAGCATTGTGATTCCTGATTCCGTAACATCACTTGGCGGAGCCATGTTCTATCGCTGTACATCCTTGAAAAACGTAACCTTGGGTAATGGAATCACAGAGATTGCGTCATATTACTACAATCCATATAGCGGTATGTTCCAGGGATGTACATCACTTGAAAGTATTGTTATTCCCGAATCAGTAACAATGATTGGTCAAAATACATTTAACGGATGTACATCACTTAAAAGCATAGTTATTCCTGCTTCAGTAACAACTATTGGCGAATATGCATTCTATGGTTGTGATGCGCTTTCCACCATTACATTTAAGGGTGATATTCCCAAATATTTGTATGGTGATATTAAAAATCTTACAACTATAATTTTGGAAGAGGGAGTAACTAAGGTTCAAAACTTGTCCGCGTGCAATAAATTGACAACCATACATATTCCAAGCTCTGTAACAAGCATTGAAAACTATGCATTTAATGCGTGTGTTGGACTTGAAAATGTAATATTTGCAGAAAATAGTCAATTAACCACTATCGGTGATTATGCATTTCTTAGTTGTACTGCACTCCAAAATATAATAATTCCCAATTCTGTAACTACTATCGGCGCATCTGCATTTAATGGATGTACGGCACTTCAAAGTGTAATATTTGAAGAAAACAGCCAGTTAACAAAGATAGCTGAGCTTGCATTTAACGGATGTAATTCACTTGAAAGCATAGTGCTTCCCGATTCACTTACAACGCTCACAGGTGGAACGTTCAATGGTTGTACTTCTTTGAAAAATGTGGTATTGAGTCGCAATTTGAAAGACCTTGCTTCATACAGTTATAGAGATTATTATACAGGCAATACGATATATACAGGTACATTCCAAGGATGCTCTGCTCTTGAAAGTATAGTGATACCTGATACGGTAACAAGTATTGGATCGAAAGCATTTAGTGGATGTAGATCACTTACAAGCATAACAATTCCTTCGTCAGTTAAGAGTATTGGTAATCAGGCATTTTATGGATGTAACTCTATAAGTACTGTATATTATAATGGAGAAATTGATACGTTTTTGAAGGCGAATTTCTTTGCTAGTATAGCTTCTGATGATTTCAAAGGCGCTGATTTGTATTTGAAGGGTGAGCTTTTAACAGAAGTGGTAATTCCCGATAGTGTAACAAGTATTCCCAATTATGCATTCTATAAATGTAAATCAATCACGAGTGTAACAATGTCCGATAGTGTTACAAGCATTGGCGAAGAGGCATTCCGCGGTTGTACATCTCTTGAAACTGTGGTAATATCCGATTCAGTAATATATATTAGTAATTATGCATTCTATGGATGCACTGCACTTGAAAACGTAACGTTGGGTAGTTCCTTAAGTACTATTAATAAATCTGCATTTGGCGGTTGTACGTCACTTAAAGAAATAACTATTCCTGAATCCGTTACTTATATAGGTCATTACGCATTCAGAGGTTGCACATTACTTGAAAGTGTTGCTTTTGAACATCCAACCGGTTGGAGAATATATTATTATTATAGTTACAATGGCAAACATGAAAATGAGTATACGTCTTTCGAAAATGCTAAATCGGCAGCAAAATTGTTACAAACGGAATTCCTTCAAGGAACTATGGAATTCCGAAGAACAGCTTCTTGATGAGCAATAAATAATATTTAACGGCACGGATTTATCCGTGCCGTTTTTCTAATATAAAAAATCCCCCAAGAATCATCTTGGGGTATTTTAGTTTAATTTTATGTATTATCTAGTAATTTCAAAATCGTACAAACCGATTTGTGTTTCATCGCTGAGAAGGTCAAGATGTATAGTGAAAACTACGTCACCAACGGTAACCTTAACGCTTAATTCATAAACGTTGCCGCCAAGATTAGGGTCGTTGAGCTTTAAGTTATAGTCAGAAAAGTCACCGATTTTATATCCTTTTTGATATTCAGCCTCAATATCTACGCCTTCAAGAGCGGGGGATGTCTTTACTTTTTCAAGGATTGATTCTTTAGTGAAGCCAGAGTCGGGGTGGATAAGAGCTTCCAATCTTGTGATTATTTCCTCTGGATCTTTAAGTTCAGAAATTGCAACCACTTCATTTTTTAAATCACTAATTCTTTGTACATCGCGAGGTATAGATTGAACTGCAGCACAACTACAAACGGATAAAGCAACTACCAAAATTATAAAACCTACGATTAATTTAGAATATTTTTTGAATAACATTGTTGTCTCTCCTTTAACAATAGTTTTGCTAACCTAACTATATCACAAAAAACAAGGATTGTCAACCAATAATTTGATAAATGCAAATCTTTTCAAGTTGACAATTATTCGATTATGTGATAAAATGTTTATATATTAAAAATGGAGGTATTTATGAAAACCAAACTTAGCAAAAAGTTTTGGGTGGCTTTAACGCTTTTCAGTCTTGTTGGACAGGTTGCGTGGGTCATCGAAAATATGTATCTTAATGTATTTATTTACGATATGTTCAACGCAAACGCGGGGGATATTTCAACTATGGTTGCAGCAAGTGCTATAGCTGCTACATTAACCACAATCTTTATCGGTGCACTCTCTGACAGAGTGGGCAAAAGAAAATTGTTTATTTGTGGTGGTTACATCCTTTGGGGTATTTCTATTCTTGGATTTGCTCTTATCAGAGCAGACGTAATTGAGCCCCTTGTTCCTGCAACTATGTCAGTTGCAACTGTTGGTGTATCTTTGGTAATTATCCTTGACTGTGTTATGACATTCTTCGGTTCATCTGCAAACGATGCGGCGTTTAATGCATGGCTTACAGACTCAACTGACGATACCAACCGTGGCTCTGCAGAGGGAATTAACGCTATGATGCCTCTCGTTGCGATTTTGGTTGTATTCGGTGGCTTTATGTTCATTCCTAAAGAGGGAAATCCTGCTTATTGGCCCACGGTTTTCACAATTATAGGTGTAGCTGTGCTTGTTATCGGTATAATTGGTTTCTTTGTTATTGACGATCCCAAAATTAAGCCATCAGAAACAGGATATCTTCGCAATATTGTTCACGGATTTTTGCCTTCCACAATAAAGAGTAATGTTTCACTTTATATTTATCTTGCTTGTTTCATAATATTTAATATCTCAATTCAGATATTTATGCCATATCTTATTCTTTATTATGAAAAATCACTTGAAATGGCAAATTACGTGCTTATTATGGCTCCTGCAATAGTGGTGGCATCAGTAGTTACTGCTCTTTGGGGTAAGACATATGATAAAAAAGGATTTAATTATTCTGTTACTTTCTCAATGGCTTGGCTCTGCGCAGGATATGTAGTGCTTTTCTTATTTAAGAATACCGCGCTTGTGTTTGTTGGCTCACTTCTTATGATGAGTGGATACCTTGCGGGAATGGCAGTTTTCGGTGCGAAGATAAGAGATTTGACACCTGTTGGTAAGGCAGGAATGTTCCAAGGCGTTCGTATTTTCTCACAAGTACTCGTTCCTGGTGTAATTGGTCCGAAAATTGGCTCATGGATTTTGCGCAATGCGGAAATGATTACTAATGCGGATGGTACACAGTCATTTATTCCTAATCAAAATATCTTTATAGGTGCTCTTGTGGCAGCATTTGTGGCTATAATAGTAATGATTGCTTGTGGAAAGATTACTAAAAGAAATTCAAATGTTTGAGGTTGAATATGGCTAAAAAAGAAATAATTTTAAATAAATATTTGAAAACTCCCTTTGAAAATGACAATTCATCAAGTTGGAACGAATATCCTCGTCCAAATTTTAAGAGAGAGTCATATCTTTGTCTTAATGGCGAGTGGGATTTATCTTTAGAAAAGTGTGGCAGAGAAACCAAACTCGGTAAAATAATAGTTCCTTTTGCGCCCGAAACTCGTCTTTCGGGAATAAATCGCGAAAAGCAGGCAGGAGAGAACTATATTTATAGAAAGTCCGTTGTGTTTGATAGTGATTTTATCAAAGGAAGAGTATTGCTTCATTTTGGAGCAGTTGATCAAATTTGCCGTCTTTTTATTAACGGTCAACCTGTTGGAGATCATGTTGGTGGATATCTTCCTTTCAGCTTTGATATTACTGAATATATTAAAGAGGGAAAGAATAATATCAAACTTATTGTTGTTGACGAGCTTGACACAGAACTCGCATATGGAAAGCAGAGAAAAGACCGCGGTGGAATGTGGTACACACCCATTTCGGGCATTTGGCAGACCGTATGGTGTGAAAGTGTTCCAAAAGATTATATTAAGGGAATAAAGGTTACTCCTAATCTTTTTGGAGCGCATTTTGAAATTGATGCAGGTGTAGGTGAAAAAACACTTGTTATTGGTGAAAAGGAATATAAATTTAGCGGTAATTCTATTGATATTAAAGTTGAAAATCCGATAAATTGGACACCCGATAATCCACATTTATATGAATTTTCACTTTCTTACGGTGAAGATAAAGTTGAATCATACTTTGCACTTAGAACCGTGAGCATTAATATAAAGAACGGAAAATCGTTTATTTCTCTTAACGGTAAGCCTATTTTGTGCCATGGACTTTTGGACCAAGGATATTATTGTGATGGAATTTATCTTCCTGCCAATCCAAAGGGATTTGAATTTGATATTCTTGAGATGAAGAAGCTCGGCTTTAATATGCTTCGCAAACATATTAAGATTGAGCCACAGTTGTTCTATTATTACTGTGACAAATACGGCATGCTTGTATTTCAGGATATGGTTAACAGTGGAAAGTATAGCTTTTTCGTTGATACTGCGCTTCCAACAATTGGATTGAAGAGGGGCATAACACACAAGGCTACTAAACTTCGCAAAGAAGCATTTGAAAAGGATTCAAGAGCAACAATAGATTTGCTTTATAACCACCCATCTGTTATTTATTATACGATATTTAACGAGGGTTGGGGACAATTTGATGCAGACGAAAACTATCTTGCACTTAAAGAATATGATCCAACTCGCGTATATGATGCGACATCTGGTTGGTTCTGGGAAAAGCACAGTGACGTTCACTCCGAGCATATCTATATGAGAAAACTCAAATTAAAAGCAAGAAAGGGAAGACCTCTTGTGCTTTCTGAGTTTGGAGGTTACTCATGTAAGCTCAGACGCCACGCATTTAATCTCAGCAATACCTATGGATATAGTGCCGATAATGGTGTTGAGGAATTTGAAAAGAATTTTATCGCGCTTTATGATGAGCAGGTTGTTCCTCATATAAAAAAGCAAGGACTTTGCGCCCTTGTATATACACAGGTTAGCGACGTAGAGGACGAAACAAACGGACTCCTCACCTATGACAGACAAGTTCTTAAGGTTAATGCCGAAACAGTTAAAGCAATGAGTGATAGACTTTATAAAGCTTTTGAAGAAACAACTAAATAAACAATAAAATCCCTCTCGCAAGAGAGGGATTTTTGTTATTTGGTTGTGTGTATTTCATAGATTGAGGAAATATCATCATATGTAAGATACCCTTTTTGATATGCGTTTTCGAGAGAATAAAAACTACCGTTATGAAACACTTGAATATGATTTTGATTGGGATAAGCAAATGTAAAATCCTCAATGTATTCATGTGTCCAATAGTCAAGATATCCTTCTACACTTAACAATGCTACTATAGCTCCACTTTCATATTTTCCATAATATTTAATGATATGGGGATTTTTGTGTCCTAATTCTTCGTATGCGGATAAAATTATATATTCATCATCAATCATCTTATAAAAGTCAAGATTAAGCAATGTGAAATATGACTTTTCTCCATTATCACCTACGATATAAAAGGTTTTATTATTTACAATATAAAGAGTTTTAAAACTTGTTTCAATATAATGTGTTGGTTTAAGTGCAAGAATGCTTTTATCATTGCAGGGAACAAATTTGAACGTGTGAATATTGTTGAGTGAGTTCAAAGCGTCGGTGTTGTTACCATATTTATATAGTTGACCTTTTGCTGAAAATGAATCAAATTTATAATAACTTTGAACGCTTCTGCATTCTTGGAGTATGGGTATGGTCCAAAGATTAATTCCTTTATGGCCAAGGTCATTATTGATTATTGAAACTTTATGATTAGATCCATCATAAGATACAAAGGTAAATGTTTTATATACGAAATCTCTTGGATAAGCGGGTAGTGTTGTATAAACATGTGTAAATTTGAGATCGTTGAAAATTTTATTGATGTCAGCTGTATCCGTGATATAATAGCAGGGAATGATACCCAAGTCTTCATTTTTATCGTCAGAGTTGGTGTATCGAATTTCGCGTATATCATCGGATTGTGCACCCATGAACCAAGTATCAAAATAATATAGATATTGAATGTGGTCGTTTATTTCAGATGAATAATTTACAAGATAAAAATCAAGTGTAGTGTCAACATCCGGCATAATAAAAGCAAGTGTCCTAGTATATTCATCGTTTTCCATAATGCCAAATGCATATATGTCGTTGTTGATTTTTACAGCAACTAGTAAATTCCCTTCAAATCTTGGAACGCGAATAGTAACATAATCTCCCGCCTTGGCGGATGTGGGAACAATGCTATTGCAGTATTCATCTGCTCCAATACCCAATGAGATAGAGTATTCTTTACCAGTTCCTTCTTCTATGGGAAATCTAACCTCACCACAATGTATGCATCTTACATAATTTATGTGGCATGGGTCGTGTGGAGCAAGTGTTACCTCAAGAAATGTAAAATAGGTTTCTTCTGAATATACGTGATCACAAGGCTTTGCAGATTTGCAGACATCACAACGGCCATCTTTGTTTTCATCAGTGTGATCAACTTTAATAGCAGGCCCTTGAGTTAAGCCACAAATACAACTATTCCAATGTACATATTCATCGTGAGAGAAAGAGTTGTATGTATGCACCTGAACTGCTTCTGCATAACCACAAAAACACTGACGATAATGTCCCTCATCTGTAATAATATATGCATTGAACTGATGGCTTTCTTTATTATCAGGCGTGGAACACCCACAGGTGTATTCTCGCCAATGTTCATTTTTATCAAACTGATATTCAGCGAATGTATGCTCGAGGCATATTTTTTCTGTTTTTGTTGGTTCTTTTTTTGTGTTGTTAAAATGATTTAATAGTAACGCGCTAGCCATTATTACAAAACAAATTAAAATGGCTATTCCAAAAATAAAACGTTTTTTCATAATATACCTCCTTGGTTATATTGTAGGATGATTATATCACGTTATGTAATATAAGTCAACACATTAATAAAAAACACGAATCGCCCGTCACCGATAAATCAAAATTTACACACTAAATCATCAATAAATATTGACTTTTATAGAAATCTGTTTTATAATGTAAAGTGATAAATTTTGCTTTGCTTTTAGCAAGGAAAGGAAGACTAATATGGCAGAATTTTTAAGTAATAATGACAAGAGAACGTGCTATTGTGCACATCTCACTGAAGAATATATTGGCAAGGATGTTTGCGTAATGGGTTGGGTTCAAAGACAAAGAGACCTTGGCGCGCTCATCTTTATCGACCTTCGTGACAGAACAGGTATCGTTCAGCTCGCATTTGACGACACAACCGACAGAGAAATCTTTGACAAGGCATTCTCCTGCCGTGCTGAATACGTTGTTTGCGCTCATGGTACAGTTAGATATAGAGGAGAGGGAGCTATTAACCCCAATCTCCCCACAGGTATGCTTGAGGTTTACGTTAAGGAATTTAAGATTCTTTCCGTTGCTCAAACACCTCCATTTGAAGTAAATGACAATAAGAAAGTAAAAGACGAAACAGCTCTTAAGTATCGTTACGTTGATCTTCGTCGTCCAGAGCTTCAAAGAAATATTAAGATGCGCCACGATATCGCACGCATCGCAAGAGAATACTATTACGAGAACGGTTTCTTTGAAATTGAAACTCCTATGATGATTAAGCCCACGCCAGAGGGCGCGCGTGACTACATCATTCCTTCTCGTATTCATAAGGGTAGCTTTTATGCTCTTCCTCAGTCACCTCAGATTTACAAGCAGTTGCTTATGCTTTCCGGCTTTGACCGTTACATTCAGCTAGCTCGTTGCTTCCGTGACGAAGACCTTCGTGCAGACCGTCAACCCGAGTTTACACAGATTGACCTTGAGATGTCTTTCGCAACACAGGAAGATATTATGGGCATGAATGAAGGATTCATTCAGCGCGCGTTTAAGGAAACTCTTGGTGTTGATATTCAACTTCCTATGCAGAGAATGACATATACTGAAGCTATGAATCGTTACGGCTCTGACAAGCCCGACACAAGATACGGCATGGAAATTATCGATATTTCCGATGCAGTTAAGAATAGTGAATTC
The DNA here is from genome assembly GCA_045651165.1 of Eubacteriales bacterium. Lineage (GTDB taxonomy): Bacteria > Bacillota > Clostridia > Oscillospirales > CAG-272 > RGIG4608. Next base: position 120,734 of record JAZRRX010000013.1, on the reverse strand, counting down.
GTAGTATTCAAATCTGCACTTGAGATGGGTGGTAGCGTTCGTGGTATCGTTGCTAAGGGCGGTGCTGCTACTCTTACAAGAAAAGAAATTGATAAGCTCACCGAACACGCAAAGGGCATTGGCGCAAAGGGACTTGCTTATGTTCGTTGGGTAGATGATGCTCCTAACTGTTCATTTGCTAAGTTTATGACAGAAGATGAGCTTAATGCCATCTATACAACTGTTGGACTTGAAAAGGGCGACGTTCTCCTTATCTGTGCTGATAAGAACAAGGTTGTTCTTCCTACTCTTGGTGCGCTTCGTCAAATCGTTGCAAGAAAGCTTGACCTTGTTCCTACAGGCGTATTCAACTTCTTGTGGATTACAGAATTCCCATTCTTCGAATGGAACGAAGAAACTGAGCACTGGGATGCTATGCACCACCCCTTTACAATGCCTCTTGAAGAGTGCTTGCCCTACCTTGAAAGTGATCCTGGTAAGGTTTATGCAAGATGCTATGATATGGTACTTAACGGTACAGAGCTTCTTTCAGGTTCTATCCGTATCACTGACTGGCAGCTTCAAGAAAAGATGTTCAAGGCGCTCGGTCTTATACCCGAAGAAATTGATGCTAAATTCGGCTTCCTTGTAGAAGCATATAAATACGGTGCACCTCCTCATGGTGGCTCAGGTATGGGTCTTGACCGTCTTGCTATGGTTATGACTGAGGCGGATAGTCTTCGTGATGTTATTGCATTCCCGAAGGTACAGAATGCAAGTGAGCTTATGAGTAAATGTCCTGCTCCTCAGGATGAGAAGACTTTGGCAGAGCTTGGTATCGCACTTCTTCCCGAAGAAGATAAATAATTTTTTGCAAAACTATTTACAAATAATAAAAAATTGAGTATAATGCTTATATAAAGTCGATGACGAAGAAGAAACCGATTTTTTTATCACACAGAGAGCGCGCCCATAGGTTGCGAGGCGCGTTGATAAATACGGCTTGTGCACTTCTGAGATTCCGTCAAGAAACGGACGGACGCCCCTTGCGTTAAGAGGTAAGAGATGGGAGATATTAATTTTCTCCTAAGCAGAGTGGAACCGCGTTTTTTATGCCTCTGCACCCGTTGGGGTGCAGAGGATTTTTTTACGGAGGCAATTATGATAAAAGTAATTGAGGAAGTAAAAAATATATGGACAATAATAAAATATGATATTGAGGTAGTAGAAAAGAGAGATCCTGCGTCAAGGGGAAAACTTGAAATTGTTCTTACAAATCAAGGTATTCATGCAATTTGGTCATATCGAATTGCGCATTTGTTCTATATAAATGGTTTTAAATTTTTGGCAAAACTTATAAGTCAGATTGCGCGATTTTTCACGGGAATTGAAATACATCCCGCCGCATTTATTGGAAAGGGATTGCTTATCGACCACGGAAGTGGAGTTGTGATAGGTGAAACGGCTATAATCGGTGATGATTGCACGATTTTTCACGGAGTAACGCTCGGAGGCAGGGGAATAGAGCGAGGCAAGCGGCATCCAACGCTCCACAATAACGTTTTTGTTGGTGCGGGGGCAAAGATACTTGGCAATATAGAAATAGGAAATAACGCAAAAATTGGCGCAAATGCGGTGGTTTTGTGTGATATACCCGATGGTGCTACCGCGGTTGGTGTGCCCGTAAGAATAATAACGAAAAAAAATTATTTAACATAAAAGAGGTAAAAAATGAAGCTTTATAACACAGCTACAAGACAAAGAGAAGAATTTGTTCCCAATGAGCCTGGAAAGGTTAGCATGTATACATGTGGCCCTACAGTATATCACTTTGCTCATATTGGAAATCTTCGTTCATACATTATGGAAGACGTGCTTGAAAAGTACTTCCGCTACGTTGGTTATGACGTAACTCGCGTTATGAATATTACTGACGTTGGACATCTTGCTTCCGATGCCGATGAGGGTGAGGATAAGATGCTCAAGGGCGCAAAGAGAGAGAACAAATCCGTTATGGAAATTGCAAAATTCTATACAGATGCTTTCTTCTCCGATTGCGATAAATTGAATATAAAAACTCCCGATATCGTTGAGCCTGCAACAGGTTGCGTTGATGAATTCATCAAAGTAATTGAGGGACTTATCGAAAAGGGATATGCATATTTTACAGGCGGAAACGTATATTTTGACACATCTAAGCTTGAAAAATACTATATTTTCAACGATTTCAAGGAAGAAGACCTTGCTGTTGGTGTTCGTGAGGGCGTTGAAGAGGATACAAATAAGAGAAATAAGAACGACTTCGTTCTTTGGTTCACAAAGTCAAAATTTGAAGATCAGGCACTCAAGTGGGATTCTCCGTGGGGTGTAGGTTACCCCGGTTGGCATATCGAATGCTCATGCATTAGTATGAAGCATCTTGGCGATAAACTCGACATTCACTGTGGTGGTATTGATAACGCGTTCCCCCACCATACAAACGAAATTGCACAGAGTGAAGCATATATTGGACACAAGTGGTGTAACTATTGGTTCCACGTTCTTCACCTTAACACAAATAGTGGTAAGATGAGTAAGTCAACTGGTGAATTCTTGACAGTTTCTTTGCTTGAATCCAAGGGTTATGACCCAATGGAATATCGTTTCTTCTGTATGCAGAGCCATTATAGAAAGAACCTTGTATTCAGCTATGAAAATCTTGATAACGCAAAAATTGCCTATGGCAAACTTATTGCAAAGATTGCAACTCTCAAAGAGGGTGGAGAAGTGGATGCCGAGGCATTTGCGGCTCTTAAAACAAGATTTACAGATGCTATGGATAACGATTTGCTTACATCCTTGGCAGTAACTGCACTTTATGATGTACTTAAAGCAAAGACAAACGATGCTACAAAGCTTGCTCTTATTGCTGATTTTGATAGAGTTCTTTCTCTTGACCTCATCGGTCATGCTAATGCACTTCGTGCGAAGATGGAAGAGGAAGCAAAGAAGGCGCTTGCAGCTCCCGAGGGCGTATCCGAGGAGCTTGCTCGCGAGGTTGAAGCGCTCATCGAAGAAAGAAAAATGGCAAAGAAGGAAAAGAATTTTGCTCGTGCAGATGAAATTAGACAATATCTTGCAGACAAGGGAATTACTCTTGTTGATACATCTGCAGGAACAACATATAAGCTTTCTTAAGGTGCAAAATGAAGGATTTGTTTAAAAAACATCGAGAAATAATCACTTATATTTTCTTTGGCGTTATTACAACTTTGGTGTCGTGGTGTGTTTATTTTAGCATTTTACTTGCTGCCGAGTATATCGGTGGAATATCCCCCAGCGAGCCAAGATTTAATGCCATTCGTCTTGCTGCACAGATACTTCAATGGATTGCAGGAGTGCTAGTTGCATTCTTTACCAACAAAAAATGGGTATTTAATGCTTCTGGAACAACTAAAAAAGAGACCGCGCGCGAGCTTTCTCAATTTGCTCTTGCAAGAGTGGGCACATTAGGTCTTGATACCTTGCTCACTTTTGGCACAGTTTGGTTGCTTAACACACTTAATTACGTTCCGTTCAAGTTGATTTTGACCTTTACTGCAGACCTTTGGTCGAAGATTGTGGCAAGCGTAGCGGTTATTATTACAAATTATCTTATAAGCAAATATATAGTTTTTAAGAAAAAATAAAAGAACGGCGGAAATTTTCCGCCGTTCTTTTATTTAACTAAGCTATTACTCGTCTTTTGTTCAATAGTTTATTAGCTACCCTGTTTATTATTAAAAAGGCAACTGCACAAACACAAAGAAGAGGAAATTGATCTGGGGAGTGGTCGCTTATATAGAAGTGATGCAATAAAATTGGGCATTGAGCCAAGTATATGTATATACTGCATTCACCAAGGAAGTTCAAGAATTTGCTGCGCACGGGAATTTGTTTTGCAAAGTATAACAACGTGGGGCAAACTATACATGTGAAAAGATGCAATTTCCAAATCTGAAATTTTGGTAAATAAGCAAGGTATAAAAATGCAAGTGCCGCAACTGTAAAGCCAATAATATTTACTGTTAAATTAAGCCTTTGAGATTTAGCTTCGCTCTTTGCTTTTATATTTATCTCGGGAACCTGTGACAAGAGCATACCCAAAGCGAGCATAGCAGGACCTCTGGCAAAAATATCAAGTCCTGTAAGCCCCAATTTGAAAAATGACATTGAGAGACATATGATAACAACACAAATTATGTTGAATGTGGACATGCGCTTGGTGTTTTTAAGAATTAAATAGAATAAAGATAAGAATATAAATTGTGCCACAAAGAACCACAAATATATGAAGGGGAAGTTTAATCCGTTAAACGTGAGTTCAATCATCAAATTGCACCAAAGAACAGAAAGTGCTGCAATTATTAGGGGAACTATAAACCTTTTTGTTCTGCTCCAAAATATAAATTTAGTGCCTTTCCAAAATGACTGCTCTCTGTATTTTTCTATGGATTTTAGGAAAAAAAGTCCCGTAACCATAAAGAAAAAGTCAACTGAAATGTTTACTCCATCGAATTTATCCGAAAGAATAGGAAAATATTCGTGATAATATGCAACCCATATTGCACACAAAAATCTAAACAATTCTATAAGTCCATTTTTGCTTGATACTCTTTTAACCATACAATCTCCCTTGTGAATTATTTTTTTGTCCAAGTGCTTGGAGTAAGTGCGATAAGAAGGGGATAAATTTCAAGACGACCAAGAAGCATTGCGAGAGAAAGAATCATTTTAGAAAAATCGGTGTAATTTGCAAAGCTTCCCATTGGGCCTACAGCTCCAATACCGGGTCCTATATTATTAAAGCAACTCAAGGCCGCAGAAAACGTAGTTTCAAAATCGAATGGTTCGAATGATATAATAAGAACAATCGCGATGAAGGAAACCAGATATACTGCGAGATATGTGCTTACACTATTTAAAGTAATTTTGTCCAACGCCTTGCCCTCAAAATTTACTGCTGACACAGAACGGGGGTGGATCATTCTTCTTAACTCTTGCTTTATGGATTTAAAAAGCATTACAATGCGAGTTACTTTAAATCCACCGCCTGTGGACCCGGCGCATGCACCAACGAACATAAGCATCATAATTATGGTTTTTGAAAGGGTTGGCCAAAGGTTAAAGTCAACGGTTGAAAATCCGGTTGTGGTTATTATTGATGCTGTTTGAAAAGCCGAAGTACGAATTGCATCACCGAAATTGTTATACATAGGAAAAATATTGATGCAAATTATAGCTGTTGCTGCTGCAGTTATGCCAAAATATGCCCAAAACTCCCCACTTTTGATGGCAATTCGGAATTTTTTCATCAATATAAGATAATAAAGGTTGAAGTTTACTCCAAACAAAAACATAAAGATTGTTATTACCCATTGAAGATATGGACTGTATGAAGCGATACTATCACCTTTAATTCCAAATCCACCCGTTCCGGCAGTACCGAATGCGTGAACAATACTGTCGAATAATGGCATTCCACCAACCAACAAGAGTATTGTTTCGAATACAGTCATTGCAAAATAGATAACATAAAGTATTCTTGCTGTTTGCCTTGCTCGTGGCACTATTTTACCAACGATGGGGCCAGGCATCTCTGCTCTCATAATGTGTATAGAGCGGTCAGAAATAGAGGGAAGGACTGCCATTACGAACACAAGAACTCCCATGCCACCTACCCAGTGTGTGAAGCTACGCCAAAAAAGTGCACCTTTTGAAAGCACCTCAACATCACGAAGTATTGTTGCGCCCGTTGTGGTAAATCCACTTACAGTTTCAAAGAACGCATCAATGTAAGAGGGAATATCTCCACTGAGTACAAATGGTATAGCTCCTATAGCAGACATGATAAGCCAGCTGAATGCAACGATGATAAATCCTTCTTTGGCAAATATCACCTTGTTTTTTGTTTTGCAACCGAAGTATAGAGAAAATCCAATTATTCCTACAATTCCGATTGAGATTAAAAATGCTATTGCGGTTTGTTTTTCACCGTAAATGAGTGCAGTTATAAGAGGGAATATCATCAATACTGCTTCGGAAACAGTTAACTTTCCAAGTGTGGAAAATATCATTTTGTTATTCATAAATTACCTCTTAAAGAAGAATATCATCAAGGTCGTGAAGACGCTGTTCTGCAGATATTACTATTACTCTGTCCCCCGACATAATCATATCGTTACCGGAGGGAATTATTGTGCTTCTTCCACGCGTGATACCGGCAATAAGAACATTGGGCTTGAGTTTAATATTTTTAAATGGTATTCCTATAACTGAGGAATCGGACTTAACATTAAATTCAAGTGCTTCTGCCTTGCCGTCCATAAGCTTATAAAGTGTTTCAACGTTGGAGCCTTTAGTGTTTTCAAGCGCACGCGCGTAACGAACTATAATGTTAGTTGTGAGTGCCGCGGGTGATACTATCGTTTCAACTCCAAGCTTTTCTGCCATGGTTAAAAGTTCTTCGCGGTTGATTTTGGCAACTACCTTAGGAACATTTTGCATTGATGCATAGATTGAAAGCATTATGTTTTCTTCATCCATACCTGTAAGACAAACAAAAGCATCCATTGAGGAGATACCCTCTTCCAAAAGGAGCTCTTGTTGAGCTCCGTCACCGTGAATAATTACAGCTTCTGGGAGTTCGGAGGCGAGAAATTCGCATCTCTCTATACGTTCTTCAATGATTTTAACGTCAACTCCAAGATTTATTAACTTTTTAGCAAGATAGTAGGATGTTTTGCCTCCACCGAGAATCATAACGCTCTTGGCTTGCTTGCGAAGGAGTCCAAGCCATCCAAGGAGTTTTGCAATCTCACTGTGAGTTGCAACAAGTCCTATTCTATCACCTTGTTTTAGTACAAAATGTCCATCGGGAATAAATACTTTATTATCTCTTTGAACGGTGCAAATAAGGTAATTTGCTCTGTATTTTTCTCTCATTTTGATAAGATTGATACCATCAAGAGGGCAATCTTGTGGTAGAATTATCTCCACCATTTCGATATTTCTGCGCGAAAAACGTTCTATCTTTACTGCAGATGGAAGCTGTAGTATGTTAGCAATTTCTTCAGCTACAAGAAACTCCGGATTCAATGATATTGAAAGATTAAGATGTTGACGCAAAAATCCAAGACTTTGGTCATTATATTCGGGGTTTCTTATTCTAGCTACAGTGTGCTTCGCACCAAGCTTTTTAGCAAGAAAGCATGAAAGCATATTCATTTCATCAGAGTCCGTAGTGGCAACAAGAATATCGGTATTATTTACATTGGCTTCTGTGAGTGTGTCGCAGTCAACTGCATTTCCGCACACTCCCATAACGTCATAGATATCCGTTGTTTTGTTAAGAACGGTGGGATCGTTATCGATTACAAGAACGTCATGTCCTTCGGCGGTAAGTATTTCCACCATCGAGCGACCTATTTTTCCGCACCCAACTATTGTAATGTTCATAAATTACTCCAATCTTCGCAAAAAAGCGAAATTATCCATTATTAGATAGAATTATATCACAATTATGGATAAAATGCAAGAGAAAACAAAAAATCCCGAGATTTTCTCGGGATTTTAAAACATTTAAAGCGCAGACCATGAAACACGGGTAACCGTTTTGTGTTGTTTAAGTGTTTCTATAACCTCAATTTCATTTATGGTATGTACTATATTGAAGCTTAAATGATAGATGGTTTCATCACCGTTATGTGACATTTTAATTGAGTTTGGTGTTGCTTTTGCGAGAGTTGAAATTTCTTTGATTATTTCACCGATGGGTGTATCATCGGGGTTTTTCAATTCAACCTCGAGAGAATAGTGTGTTTCAATTTTGATTGATACTTTGTTAAGAAGAATTTGAATTATCAAAATAAGGAGTGTTGCAAAAAGTGTGATGCCATACATTCCAGCACCTGCAGCCATACCGATGCCTGCAGTTGTCCAAATTCCTGTTGCAGTTGTAAGACCTTTAACGGATGCTCCGCGCACGAAGATTACACCTGCACAAAGGAATGAAACACCTGTTACGATATTGGATGCGATACGCGAAGCGTCTGCACCATATTCGGGAGAGAGGGAGAGATCTGCAAAGCCGTATTGAGAAACTATCATAAATAAAGCCGCGCCAAGAGCCAAGATAATATGTGTTTTGATTCCCGCATCCTTTCTTCTGATGCTTCGTTCAAGTCCGATGACAGCTCCACAAAATCCCGCAAACGCAAGACGTGCAAAAAGTTCACCTTGACCGATTATGCTATTCAAAAATTCTTGTATCATTGTCTGGAACATATTTACCTCCCAAAATTTATTAAAAGAATATTTAGTATCACATTGTATCATATTTTTGTGATAAAATCAATAGAAATATATGCACTTTTGACAAAAAAATCACAAAAATGAAAGAAAAATGATAAAAAAATAATCAAATAGTAATAGAATTGTATAATATCTAATTAACATCTTGACAAATTGAGGTAAATAAGGTAAAATTTATATATAAAAGGACATTTAAGTTTCAAAGGAGAAATATATGAAACGTTTGATATTTATATTGATGGCATTTGTGCTTGTATTTACTGTGTTTGCAGCAAATACAATGCTTGTTTTTGCTGAGGGCGAAGATGTATCTACTGGTACAGAAGAAACACTTCCTGAAGGTGAAGGCGAGGGTGGAGAACAAACTCCTCCTGAAAACGAAGGCACCGAAGAGGGTGGAGAACAAACCCCTCCTGAAAACGAAGGCACCGAAGATAGTGGAGAACAAACCCCTCCTGAAAACGAAGGTACTACAGAAGATGAAGAAGATCTCAGTGCATCAGAAGAACTTATGGGTTTGGTGGGCAAACTCAAGGATGAAATTTTTGGTTTGATTGAGGATGTTTTCAACTTTATTACTAGCAATGAAACATACAAAAATATAGCAACTGCAATTATTGGTGTTTTGGCAATTCTTATTGTGCCTTTCCTTGTTGCAGTATTGGTTGTTGTATTTGTTGCTATGGCTGCAGTAATCACAATTTCAAGCGCTCTTATTAGCTTGGTTGAAGCTATTACTGGTTTGGTTGTTGGTGCAATGTTTATAATGTAATCAATAAGAAAAAAGAGACCTTGACAAAGGGTCTCTTTTTTAGATTAAATAAAAAAACAAAAACAAAAGACCAACCCAGAGGGTCGGTCTTTTGTTGGAAAACTATGAAAAAAGGATTTATGAAAAAACTCACACATGCAATATTAATGTCCGTGAAAAAGCACTTGCAAAAGCAAGTGCTTTCTCTGGTGGGGGATGGTGGATTCGGACCACCGAAGTCAGTGACAACAGATTTACAGTCTGCCCCCTTTGGCCGCTCGGGAAATCCCCCAAAAAAATGGAGCTGGTGATCGGAGTCGAACCAACAACCTGCTGATTACAAATCAGCTGCTCTGCCATTGAGCCACACCAGCGTGCATTTTTACGGAACGTTGATATTATAGCATAGTGAAAGTGAAATGTCAATACCTTTTGCAAAAATATTTTTAAGTTTTTTGAATTATTTTTTGAAAATATACTTAAAAATGAGAAAAAATTTCAAAAAAGGTCTTGATTTTTTGGATTTTTATGATATAATATAACAGTCGAGCAGATGGAGAGATGGCTGAGCTGGTCTAAGGCGCACGATTGGAAATCGTGTGAACGCTAATACCGTTCCGAGGGTTCGAATCCCTCTCTCTCCGCCACAAACAAAACCCACCCAATCGGGTGGGTTTTTTGTTTGTGCCTGCGTTCGAGTGCTCGAACCCGAAGGAACGGGTACCGTGAGGGGCTTCGAGTTCGACCGCTGCCGGTGGCAGAAAAAGGGAGAACGAGAAGGGAGAAAATAAGGAGTGTCGGGTATATGCTTTAGCGTATAGCCGAGACGACTATATTTTCGAGTGGGGGAATCCCTCTCTCTCCGCCAAAACGGAAAAGCACCCTTTGGGGTGCTTTTTTCGTTTTGTCAGAGAATACAATGGGATTCGAACGCAGTGAAAAAACAGCACAGTGCGCTGTTTTTGAACGGTGACCGAAGAATTTTGCAAAACATGACATATAAACCGTTCGAAATGTTTTGCAAAATTCAAGAACGAATCCCTCTCTCTCCGCCACAGTGCCGAAATTTAAAATTCATAGTTTAAAAGCCTTGATATATATACAAAATTATGATATAATATGCCAAATAATATTTTTTATTCGAAATATTAGATATAAGTGAAAGAAAGGGGTATATAATGTCAAAAAAGAGTTTCGTCATATTATTATTTGTATTATTTTCTTTAATTGCGATAAGTATAGTAATTTCATATATCCCCGCTCTATCACATCTTGAAATGATTATTAAAATTTTGCCACAAACTATATTTTATCTATTTTTTGGTTTTGCAACTACATATGAACAATCGCACTACAACAACAAGGAAGCAAGTAATGGAGCTAAGTATGTGAATATTACCAATCCTTTTTTGAGAAAGATGTTGATTCCAAAAGAAAGAACAAAAGATATAAATGGGTACATTAAAGTTGAAAACAGAAGCAAAATTACAATTGCAAGTTTGTTACTTTATTTGATTGGTGCCACAATAGTATTAAATATTTTTGTTATGATGTTAATTCCTCAAGTACAAACCGAAGAAATTCATGTTTTAATTGGTGGTAGATTATCGCATGGAGATGTTGTTATCAATACTATAAACTCAATAGTTGTTTATTTTTCGTCATTGGCATTTATGATATTGCCACTACTTGTGTTTTTTATTAGATGTTTTTATTTGAGTGCTAAAGCAAAAAATAAAATCAAGTAAAAGACGCTTAATTAGGTTTTACAAAATAAAACAAATTCCAATTTATCGGGTGGTATATAAATTTTTCTCAAATTTAATAAAATCAGGGTGGGATTTCGTGTTCCACTCTTTTTTATATAACGGTGGCAGCAATTCAGTGCCCTGCGATAATATTATGGGTAATCTTTATGATACATAATTTATCAAATATCCCTTGCAAATCTTATCGGAATATAGTATAATACTTATGTATTGGCTTCTGCCTTTCTAATAATCTATTTGGAGAAAAACAATGGAAATCAAAAAGATAGTTATCACGGGTGGTCCGTGTGCTGGTAAAACCACCGCGATGAACAGAATACAGGGTGTTTTCACAAAGCTTGGTTATACTGTGCTTTTCGTACCCGAAACTGCAACTGAACTTATCACAGGTGGTGTTGCTCCTTGGACTTGCGGAACAAACGTTGAATATCAGGTTTGTCAGATGCAACTTCAACTTGAAAAAGAGAGAATTTTTACTCAGGGGGCTTTGACTATGCCCGTTGAAAAGATTTTGCTTGTTTGCGACCGCGGTGCGCTTGACAATAAGGCTTATATGACACAGGAAGACTTTGATAAGGTGCTTGACATTGTCGGACATAACGAAGTTGAACTTCGTGATAGCTATGATGCTATTTTCCACCTTGTAACTTGTGCTAAGGGAGCTGAGGAATTCTATACACTTGAAAATAATGGCGCAAGAACTGAAACTGTAGAGCAGGCAAGTGCGCTTGACGATAAGCTTATTGCATCTTGGACGGGACATCCCCACCTTAAAATCATTGATAATGATGCTGATTTTGAATACAAGATGAAGCATTTGCTTGACGAGATGACATCATTCTTAGGTGAAGAAGCGCCCAGAGATATTAAGAGAAGATTTCTTATCGATTATCCCGATGTTGCTTATCTTGAAAGCTTGCCCAACTGTCAAAGAGTTGAGATTAGCCAGACTTATCTCGTTGCTCCCGAGGGTGAAGAGAACCGCGTTCGTCAAAGAGGCGTTGATGGAAATTATGTTTATTTCCAAACAAAAAAGAGAAATGGTGCTGGTAATCAGAGAATTCGTCTTGAACGCCGTCTTTCAAAGAACGAGTACATTCGTCTTCTTATGGATGCAGACCCCTCTTGCCGTCCTATTAGAAAGACAAGATATTGCTTGACATATAAAAATCAGTATTTTGAAATTGACGTTTACCCATTCTGGAACGATAAGGCGATTATTGAGATAGAGCAAGGTGATGATAACGCAGAAATCATTTTCCCCGATTTTGTGAACGTGGTAACAGAAGTTACCGAGGATGAGGCATATAAGAACCTCACACTTGCAAAAATTTAACAAATATTTTAACCCACTCGCAAAGGCGAGTGGGTTTTGTGTTGAGTGATAAAATTTGATTTATCAACTAACTATTGACATTACTAATACATTGTGATATAATTCACAATGTTATAAAAATTAAATTTTGGAGGATATAAAAATGAATCGTTTAGAAGGAAAAGTTGCCATTATTACAGGCGGAAACTCCGGTGTTGGTGCAGCAACTGCAGAAAAGTTTGTTAAAGAAGGCGCAAAGGTAGTTATTACTGCTCGCCGTGAGGCGCAGCTTGAAGAAGTCGCTGCAAAAATTCGTGAGCTTGGTGGCGAGGTTCTTCCCATTTGCTCCGATATTTCAAAGCCCGAGGATGCAGTAAGAGTAGTTGCAGAAACTATGGCTAAATTTGGAAAAATTGATATTCTTATCAATAATGCAGGCGTGCTTGATAGCGGTCTTAAGGCAATTGATAGCGTATCTGACGAGGATATGGACAGAGTTATCGACATTAACACAAAGGGAACAATGTGCATGACTCGTGAAGTTACTAAGGAAATGGCAAAGACAGGTTACGGCTCAATCGTTAACGTTGCATCTGTTGCAGGCGTTATGGGTTGTGGCGGTGCGGCTTATGTTGCATCAAAGGCAGCTATTATCGGTCTTACAAGACACACAGCTCTTCGTTTTGCAGGCACAAATGTACGTTGCAATTCACTTTGCCCTGGTACAATCGTTACACCCATGGTTGCAGGTATGAGCGCAGCTAATATGGATATGAATATCTTTGGTCAGATGATGAAGCACAATGACCTTAAAGTTCAGCCCTGCTTCCCTGATGACGTTGCGAATATGCTCGTGTTCTTCGCTTCCGATGAGTCACGTGCTATCACAGGTCAGTCCATCGTAACTGATTTCGGTTCTACACTTTAATTTGAAGAAGAAAAGCTCGCATCCTATAGATGCGAGCTTTGTTTTTTTATTATTCAACCCCAAGCACCTTATATCCTTGCGCTTCGACTGTTGCTTTGAGGGTTTCGTCAGAAACGGGGGCGGTGAGGGTGAGGGTAGCTTTTTTCTCAACGTGGCTGGGAACTACATTTTCAACGCCTTCGAGTGCTTCAAGGGCTTTTTTTACGTGTGCTTCACAGTGTGGGCACATCATTCCTTCAATTTTAATAACTTTTATCATGGGTTTGAACTCCTTTACTTTATGTTTCTTATAAATTTTAACAAGATTTAATCTAAGAGCATTGGTAACAACGCAAAAACTCGACAAACTCATCGCCGCTGCTCCAATCATTGGAGTGAGGGTGATTCCAAGGGGAATAAGCACACCTGCCGCAAGTGGAATACCAAGGCAATTATAGAAAAATGCCCAGAAAAGACTGAGTTTTATGTTGCCAAGTGTTGCGCGTGAGAGCTTGATTGTGGCAGGCAAATCTGCCATATTGCTCTTAATGAGCACTACGTTTGCACTATCAATAGCAATGTCCGTGCCACTTCCGATTGCAATTCCCGTGTCAGCAGCGGTGAGTGCGGGAGCATCGTTAATGCCGTCACCGACCATTGCTACCTTGCCGTGCTTTTTAAGGTCTTGAATAACTTTTTCTTTGCCGTCGGGAAGCACTCCTGCGATAACTTCGTCAACACCGGCTTGCTTTGAAATTGCCAGGGCGGTGCGCTCATTGTCACCTGTGAGCATAACGGTTTTAATGCCCATTGCTTTAAGCTCTGAAATTGCCTCTTTGGCATCGGGTTTTATCGTGTCGGCAACTGCAATGATGCCGAGAATTGTATCGTTTTTGCTAAAATACATCGGTGTTTTGCCGTTTTCGGCAAGAGCTGATGCTTTAGCTTTAAGATTTTCGGGAATGGTAGCAAAATTGCTGATAAATCTCTCATTCCCGCCTCTTATGGTTGCACCATCAATTACACCCTCAAGTCCGTTGCCTGCAACAGCTCTAAAGTCGGAGATTGAGAGGGAAGAGATGCCCTTTTCTTCACCATATTGCAAAATCGCGTGGGAAAGGGGGTGTTCGCTTTGCTTTTCAAGGGAATAAGAAATAGTTAAAAACTCGTTTTCGTTCACACCATCGGCTGAAATTACGTCAGTAACCTTTGGAGCGCCTTGTGTGATAGTGCCCGTTTTGTCGAGTGCTATCACTTTTATTTTGCCCGCCTCTTCAAGAGAGGTCGCGTTTTTGAACAAAATTCCGTTCTTTGCACCAACGCCACTACCAACCATAATTGAAACGGGAGTTGCAAGTCCCAAAGCACAGGGGCAACTGATAACAAGCACCGAAATTGCTCTTGTGAGCGAGAATGCAATGTCTTTTCCTAAAATTGACCAAATAATAAACGTAAGGATGGATATGCCAATTACTGTTGGCACAAAAATGCCCGATACCTTGTCGGCAATTTTGGCAATCGGAGCTTTGCTTGAGGATGCGTCCTCGACCATTTTTATGATGCGAGATAGCATTGTTTCTTCTCCAACCTCAGTTGCACGGCATTTTAAAAAGCCTGAACGGTTGATGGTCGCAGAATAAACACTGTCACCAATTGCTTTGTCAACGGGGATACTTTCACCAGTTAGTGCGCTTTCATCGATTGCGCTTTCACCTTCAATTACTATTCCGTCAACGGCAACGCTTTCGCCTGGACGGACGATGAAAATATCACCAACACAAACCTCACTTATGGGGATGGAAATTTCCTTGCCATCGCGAATAATAGTTGCGTTTTCAGGAGCAAGAGAAGTGAGTTTGTCAAGTGCGTCAGTGGTTTTACCCTTTGCGATTGCCTCGAGCATTTTGCCGAGAGTTATGAGCACCAAAATCATTGCCGCAGATTCAAAATAGAGTCCGTGCAATATTTCGTGATTGTTTGAAACTTTAAAGAGCAGAGCTACGCTATAGATGAATGACGCACCCGAGCCGAGAGCCACGAGTGTATCCATATTGGGTGCAAGTTTTATGGCAGATTTGAAACCGCTAATAAAGAATTTGCGATTTATTATCATAACGATTATGCAAAGTATAAGTTGCAAAATCGCTATTCTTAAAGGGGATTCCGTTAAAAAAGAGGGGAGGGGAAAATCCCACATATGATGCCCCATTGCAACGTACATAAGCACGATTAAGAAGCCGAGTGATATTAAAAATCGATTTCTTAATGAACTAATTTCTGTGTTAACTTTATTTTTTGTTGTTTTTTGGCTTTCTTTTTGTGTTTTTGAACCATGGAGAGTTGCGCCGTAGCCTGCATTTACAACGGCAGTGATGATTGCTTCATCAGTAGCCGAGCCGTCAACCTCCATTGAATTGGTGAGAAGATTGACCGAGCAGACAGTAACTCCGTTAAGGGTTGAAACCGCCCTTTCAACACGCGCAGAGCATGCAGCACAGCTCATTCCGGTTATATCAAATTTTTTCAAATTATCACCTTCTTATAGCTTTATTATATACGAAATTGAGAAATAAATCAAGGGGGATTTGTGAGATAAATTGGGATTTATCGCGCAGTTGAATATTGTAATTTTATGTCAGTGCAAATCCTAAATCAGCGCGACGCAACGCTTGCGTTCGTCTGAACAACGTCAGTTCGTTCGTCATCCTGAGCGGTAGCGAAGTTTTGCAAACGAAACGCAGTGCAGTGAGTAAAACCTCTGCTTGCAGAGGGATCTATTAGGGAATTTTACGTAACCTTTTTAGTAAAAGTAATGTTTTGTATTTACATAAAAAGTTACTTACAGAACGAAAGCCACAAAAACTCGTTTATAGATTCCTGCGCGTGTTAAAACACGCTTGGTTTTACTCGTTTCACTTTTGTTGCACTCGCAAAACTTCGCTCCGCTCAGAATGACATATAGACGTGATGTTTGTGCGAACAAACTGCTCAACAAATTAAAAATTTAACATATAAACTAATAAATTTCTGCAAAATACTTGAAAAATGCGTGAAACGGTGATATAATGGATGTGCCAAACTAATCAAATATTGCAAAATAGGTATAACTGTCTTTTTTTATAAGGATAGGTATATCCTTTTTCGTCGTACATAGAATAGAATTTGATAAAATGCAAATTCCACTCTGTGTATGCGGTATGTTATACCAATTTTGCAAGGATTAGTTTGGCGACTATCGGAGTTTGCGTTTTTGTGCGGTTGCTTCGGTAGCCGCACTTTTTTATTTGAGCACAAAGTAAAATACCCGCCGGGGATACGGAGAAAGAGAAATGTTATGAAAAAGCCGATTTACAAAAATTGGTGGTTTTGGGTTATTATTGTCGTTGTTATAATACTCATAATCCCATCAGGTAGTGATGCTAATGATAATAAGAATGGCAACACTACTACCACTACAACTACAAAACAGCAAGATGGTTCAATTGAATTTGACAACTTGAGATTAGAATTTGGAACGTACACGTTTACAAAAATCAATAATGAATATTCAGAATATTATGGAAAAACAATCGTAAGACTACCTGTTACCATTACAAACTTATCAAGTGAAACACATTCCCTTAATATGTTCTATTATTCCATATTTGGATCAACCGGTGCGGAATCCGATGATATATCCTTTTATTTTGATGATGATGTGGCTCAAGCGGGGGATTTATTGTCAGGCAAATCATATACAAAATATTTTTATTTTGTTTACGATGGAGATGGAACATATACTATAATTTTTGACGATATGTGGCTTGAACAGGAAACCATAGAAATAGAAATCAAAAAATAATATCTAATGGCTATAAATTATTAAGATCTTATAGTTATATCCCTATAACGAACAAAACCCTCCCGACTTCATGTCGGGAGGGTTATCATTTTAATAAAATTAAGCTTTATTAGCAGAGCCGAAGAGTTCGATCTTTTCGCGAACTGTTGCCTTGATTGCTTCTGTACCGGGAGCGAGGAGCTTTCTGGGGTCGAAGCCCTTACCGGAGAGGTCTTTGCCTGCTTCAACATATTCTCTTGTTGCAGCAGCAAAAGCGAGCTGACATTCTGTGTTTACATTGATCTTGGAAACGCCAAGGTCGATTGCTTTCTTAATCATTTCAGCGGGGATACCTGTGCCACCGTGAAGAACGAGGGGCATAGAACCTGTCTTCTGCTGAATTGCATCAAGTGTATCGAAGGAAAGACCGGGCCAGTTAGCAGGGTACTTACCGTGGATATTACCAATACCTGCAGCAAGCATTGTAACACCGAGATCTGCAATCATCTTGCATTCGTCGGGATCAGCGCATTCACCTGCACCAACAACGCCGTCTTCTTCACCACCGATTGAACCATCTTCTGCTTCAAGAGAAAGTCCAAGTTCATTTGTGATTCTAACGAGTTCTTTTGTCTTTTCGATGTTTTCTTCGATGGGGTAGTGAGAACCGTCGAACATTACAGATGAAAATCCTGCTTCGATACAAGCAAGAGCACCTTCGTATGAGCCGTGGTCAAGGTGAAGAGCAACGGGAACAGTGATACCGAGTCCTTCAATCATGCCGTTAACCATACCAACGATGGTCTTATATCCGCACATATATTTGCCTGCACCCTCAGAAACACCAAGGATAACGGGGGAGTTCATCTCCTGCGCGGTTTGAAGAATGGCTTTTGTCCATTCAAGGTTATTAATATTAAACTGACCAACTGCATAGTGGCCTTCTTTTGCTTTTGTAAGCATTTCTTTTGCTGAAACAAGCATTTTAAAATCCTCCAAGATTAAAAATTTACCAACGAATATTATATACTATTTTTTAAAAAAAATCAAGTATCTATACGATTTTTTCTATAAAATAGAGAGTTAATTACCAAATTTTGCAAATAAAAATATTAACAGTGTAAAAATATCTTGACAAATATATTAAAAACGTGTAAAATAAAATAGTAACTAAAATGGTTAAATAGGGCTTTTACTATTCATTATAGATTACATTATTCGTTTATTGAAAACTAAATATGAAAAAGGAGGTGCAATATGGACACATTATGGTATGTTCTTGTGGCAGGTATCTCTGTTGCTGCGGGTGTTTTTGCGGGTATGATTCTTCGCAAAAAGGTCGCAGAAGGCAAGATTGGTTCTGCTGAAGAAGAAGCCAAAAGAATTGTACTTGACGGTGAAAAACAGGCGGAAACCAAGAAAAAGGAAGCGCTTATCGAGGCTAAGGAAGAAATTCTTAAGCAGAGAAATGAATCCGAGCGTGAGATGAAAGAGCGCCGAGCAGAGATTTCTAAAACTGAACGCCGTTTGGTTCAAAAGGAAGAAAACCTTGACAAGAAGAGTGAAGCACTTGAAAAGAAGAACGAGCAGCTTGACAAAAAGCTTAAAGAAGCAGATGCAGTTCGCGTTCAGGTTGATGAAACCCTTAATGCTCAATTAAAGGTACTTGAAACCCTTTCAGGTCTTTCTGTTAACGAGGCTAAGGAACAGCTTATTGAAAAAGTTGAAAGCCAGGTTAAACACGAGCTTGCTCAAAGACTTGATGAACTTGAGCAACAGTTCAAGGAAAATTCCGAAGAAAAGGCAAGAAACATTTTGTCCCTTGCAATTCAGCGTTGCGCAGCTGACCACGTTGCAGAAGCAACTATTTCTGTTGTTAGCTTGCCCAGTGAAGAAATGAAGGGAAGAATTATTGGTCGTGAGGGTAGAAATATCCAAAAGATCGAAACTCTTACGGGTGTTGAACTTATTATTGACGATACTCCCGAGGCAATTACAATTTCAGGCTTTGACCCTGTGCGCCGTGAGGTTGCAAGAGTTGCGCTTGAAAAACTTATCTCCGATGGCCGTATCCATCCCGCAAGAATTGAAGAGATGGTTGAAAAGGCACAAAAAGAGGTTGATTTGTCTGTTAAGCAGGCAGGTGAAAGAGCCACATTTGAGGTTGGCGTTCACGGAATTAATCCCGAGCTTGTAAGATTGCTCGGACGTTTACGTTATCGTACAAGTTACGGACAAAACGTACTTAAACATTCAATTGAAGTTGCATTTTTGGCAGGTATGATGGCTGAAGAACTTGGTGTTGACGCAAATGCGGCAAGACGCGCAGGTCTTCTTCATGACATTGGTAAGGCATTCCCCCACGATGTTGAGGGATCACACGTTGAAATTGGTGTAAATGCTGCCAAGAAGTATAAAGAAAGCAAAGAGGTCGTTCACGCGATAGAGGCGCATCACAATGATGTTGAGCCAAAAACTATCGTTGCGATTCTCGTACAGGCGGCAGACGCTATTTCTGCTGCAAGACCCGGTGCAAGACGTGAGGATATGGAAAACTATATCAAGAGACTTCAAAAGCTTGAAGAAATTGCAACAAGCTTTGCAGGAGTTGATAAGGCGTTTGCAATCCAAGCGGGACGCGAGGTGCGCGTTATGGTTAAACCTGAACAGGTTAATGACGATGGCATGAAGCTTATTGCAAGAGAAATGGCCGCTAAGATTCAGGAAGAAATGAAATATCCCGGACAGATCAAGGTACATTTGATCAGGGAAAGCAGAGTTGCTGATTACGCTAAATAAGCGATTGCAACCACATTCTCAACAACTGTTTGTGTTGTTTTTATATAGATTTTATCATAAAACCAACCTGAGAGTTATTCGGCAAAGCCGATTGAGTATAAAAGAGGTGCTACACCACACGGTAGCACCTCGATTTTTTATTTATATTTATTTCTTTCTTGCTTTGAGTACTATTGTGAAGGTTGTTCCGTCATCTTCATTTGATTCAACCGTGAGTTTGCAACCGAGCATATCACATTTTTTCTTTGCGATTGACAAACCAAGACCGTGGCCTTTAATATTGCGCTCTTTATTTGTACGATAAAAACGTTCAAACACATGGGGTATTTCATCCGGCTTGATATATTCACCGCGATTGTTTATCGTAAAGTATATCTTTTTACCCGATTGATAGAGTGCGATACTGATTTTACCGTTTTCTTCACTATATTTTATTGCATTATCAAACAGTATCTCTAAAACCTTTGAAAATGTTGGACCGTGAGTTCTTGCAAACATATTTGGTTGAATGCCACTTTCAATGGATATATTTTTTTCGAAAGCTACGACCTCAAATTGTAAAATTGAGTTTTCAACCAATTCACTAAGATCGACTTCACCTATTCTAAGCTCATCTTTTGCAGCTTCACTTTTGGCAAGCTCGAGCATTTTGTTGACAAGCTCTGTCATTCGTCCTGCTTCTTCGTTTGTACTTTCAATCCACTTCATCTGCGACTCGACCGTTTGATCCCTATGAGATGCTACTATATTATTGTTCGCTAAAATTACAGTCAAGGGAGTTTTGAGGTCGTGGGATGCATCTGCTAAAAATTGTTTTTGCTGTTCCCACGCTTTTTCAACGGGAGCTAACGCCATGCTTGCCAAACGAATACTAATAGCTCCAAAAACAAGCAGAGAAATTAATCCTGCACACGCACCATGAGAAATATTTTCTTTAAGGCGCTCGTTAAGATGCTCACGCGAGAGGAATGAAATAATAAATCCATTACCGGATGATTGGCGCAAAAAACTTATTTTTAAATCTTTATAATTTCCACGTTCGGCTTCGGATTCTAAAGCGAACTTAATAGCAGATTTAATTGATTCATCATCAAGGCTTGTTTCAGTGAAATTAATAATATCGCCATTTTCGTTAACTAAAACAGTAAATGAAACATTATAGAGTTGACTTGTCGCGTGAGAGATATTATCGTGTGAACTTGAAAAATTATCTTTAGCTTCATTAATGTTTTCTTTTAGTGTGTTTGTTATTTTAGTTTCTTCTCTAACATAGATAAAGACCGAAAATGCAGCAAACAAAATTGTAAATACAAATGCCAACATTAGCATATTGTGAAGAATTAATCGAATTTTTAATTTTTTTAACATATTTTATATCCTTGCAGTTAATTTGTAACCGAGTTTTTTGATTGATAAAATCTGAAGCTCTGATTCAACAAAAACGAGTTTTTTTCTAATAAACGATACGTAAGCTTCCACATTGTTGTCACCAGCATCTGAATCATATCCCCATATTCTTGTTATGATATCTTGCTTTGATATGATTATCTCTGGCTTTGACATAAACATTTTAAGAAGCTCACATTCCTTGAAATTTAGGTGAATGCTTTTGCTACTTTTAGAACAAGATAATTTTGATTGATCGAGGTGGAGTGTTATATCGTTATATTTCATTTCATCAAGTATAACTTCGCCACGGCGTCTTGTAAGCACTCTCAATCGAGCCATAAGCTCTTCGGGAGAGAAGGGCTTTGTCATATAGTCATCAGCGCCTGCGTCAAGACCACGAACTTTGTCATAAACTGTATCCTTGGCGGTAAGCATAAGAACGGGTGTAGTAATTCTTTTTTTGCGAAGTTCAAGACACACGTCAAATCCGTTCATTGACGGGAGCATTATATCGAGTATAATGCAATCATATATTCCACTTTCTCCGTATGCTAAACCATCAGCACCGTCATAGACCACGTCAACCATATATTTATTTTCAAGAAGAATGTGTGAAAGCGCGTCTGCTAATCGCTTTTCATCTTCAACTATAAGAATATTCATGGCTATCTCCTTTTCGAGAATAATAAATTACGACTATATTATAGTACATATTTTCAAATTAAACAAGATGTTTTAGATGAAAAAACAAAAAAACACTCAAAATGACACAAAATATCAATTATGTAGCCATTTTAGTGCAAAAATTCATTATTTTTTAGGTTTTTTTAAGTTTAAAGATTTACAATGTTATGTAAATATGTTATAATAATACAATATTGAGAGATGGAGGGAACAACATGTCGGATATTATGATATTCAAAAGATATGAGAAAAAGTATCTTTTGAACAAAAACGAGTATGAAAAGTTGATGTCCATTATTAAAAATAAGCTCGTTCCCGATATACATGGAAAAAATACGCTTTGTTCACTCTATCTCGATACTCCGGATTTTTTGTTAATTCGTAACTCTATTGATGCTATCTCATATAAGGAAAAGTTGAGATTAAGAAGTTATGGTGTACCAGAGGCAGAGAAAACACTTTATTTTGAAATTAAAAAGAAATATAAGCGCGTTGTTTATAAGCGCAGAGTTTCAATGACGCCCGAGGAAGCTGCCACTTATATTGAAAGTGGAGAAATGCCGTTTGGCTCACAAATAATGCGTGAGATAGATTATCTTATGAAATTCTATCGTCAGCCGAAGCCTAATGTTTGTATTCTTTGTGAAAGAGAAGCGTTTTTTGCCGAAGAAAATGTAGATGTTAGATTAACATTTGACCAAAATTTGCGTTATAGATTTGGATTTCCAACGCAAGATAATATTAACGATGGCACTCGAATTATAGATTATGATGAATATATTCTTGAAATTAAAACTCCGGGAGCTATGCCGATGTGGCTTGCAAATGCGCTTTCAGAGTGCAAGATATATCCAAGGTCTTTTTCGAAATACGCGCATGCATACTTTGACATTATGAAAAAAGAGAGGGAATAAACAATGAATATTTTTGATAATATTTTTCTTGAAGGATTTTCTGCTAATATTCAAGTTTCAGCATATCTTATAAGCGCGGGAATTGCACTCTTGTGCGGTGCATTAGTTGCACTTGTTAGCTCATTCCGTTCACACGTTACAAAGAGCTTTCGTGTAACCTTGGTGCTTTTGCCATTCGCGGTACAAACAGTTATGCTTATGGTTAATGGTAGTGTTGGTATGGGTGTTGCGGTTGCAGGCGCATTCTCGCTTGTTAGATTCCGTTCACTTCCTGCAAAGGCAAGAGATATTATTTCAATATTCGTTGCAATGACTGCAGGTCTTGCATGTGCTGCGGGATATATTGGAATTGCGGTTCTATTTACGTTGGTTTCTTGCGCATTTTTCTTGCTTCTTTCAAACATCAAGATTAGAAGTGATAAGGCGCAGGAGCTTCGTGTTACAATTCCTGAAAATATTAACTTTGTTGGCGTTTTTGATGATATTTTTGAAAAATATACATCTAAAAACGAGCTTCTTTCTGTAAAGAGCGCAAATATGGGCAGCCTTTACAAGCTTACATATAGAATTGAAATGAAGAACGATGGAGATATTCGTGATTTTATAGACGAGCTTCGTGTTCGCAACGGTAATCTTGAAATAGCTCTTTTCAAGATTGAAGGAAATGCAGAGGAATTATAATGAAATTTAGAAATTTATTATTTATTGCCGTTTGCCTTATTTTATCCTTGTTGCTATGTTCTTGCGGTGAAAAGCCCGTTGCTAACGAAAACTACGACAATGCTACTCAAATAACATTTTCTGAAAATAGTGCAAGTGCTAAAGGATTTGGTGCTTCGGTTTTGGGCGCTGATGTTCGCATTACTGCGCAGGGTACATACGTTCTTTCGGGTAGTACATCCGATGGTTCAATTATTATTGATGCTTCAAAAGCCGAGATAACACTTATTCTTAAAGAACTTGATTTAACAAATACTGAAGGTCCTGCGATTTATATCAAAAACGCTAAAAAAGTGACATTTACACTTGCTGACGGTACAAATAACGTATTAACAGATGGAAATTTCTATGAGATTGTTGACATAACTTCCAAAGTTGACGGTGCTATATTTGCAAAATCCAATATTGTGTTTAACGGAGATGGAACACTCACCGTTAATGGTAACAATGCACACGGTATTGTCAGTAAGGACGGACTTAAAATTGAAAGTGGAAAAATAAACGTAAACTCAAAATCAGCTGCTATATGTGGCAAAGATTACATTGAGATTGCAAATGCTAATATCAATATTAATGCTGGTACTGATGGACTTCGCTCTGACAATATAACCGATGTAACAAAGGGATATATAACTGTTCAAAGTGGAACACTTAACATAACATCTGGAAATGATGCTATTCAAGCGCACAAGAAGGTTACTATTGAGGGTGGTACATTTAATATCAAAACCACATCTACAGATCCTCTTGGCTCATCAAAGGGAATTAAAAGCACTAAAGGTATTGAAATTTTGGGAGGTAGCTTCACTATCAATTCTATTGATGATAGTGTGCATTCCGACATGAACGTATTAATCGCAGGCGGTGACTTCTCAATTTCAAGTGGAGATGACGGAATACACGCGAATAACGAGCTTTCAATAACAGGTGGAAATATTAATATAAAGAATTCATACGAGGGAATTGAAGCCACAAGCATTAAAATCGGTGGTGGTAATATCGTAATAAACGCAACAGATGATGGCATGAACTCTGCCGGTGGTAATGACCAGAGTGCAGGTGGAGATTCCTTTGTTGAAGGTAACGGCGGTATTGAAATAACTGACGGATACATAGTTATTCATAGTGGGGCTGACGGCATTGATGTTGTTGGACCGTTCAGTATGAGTGGCGGTGTGCTTTTTGTTGACGGACCTTCCAAGGAAAAGAGTGGTGCGCTTGACTTTGGCTCCGATTCTTTGATTACAGGTGGTATTGTGGTTGCTCTTGGATTTAGTGAAACCCCCGAAACCTTTGAAAGAGCTTCACAGGGCATTAGTCTTATACAGAATAACGGCGAATATGTTGCGGGTGACGTGATAAGTGTTTGCGATAAAAATGGTAACGTTCTTTTCGCATTTGCTTCTGAAAAAACCTTTAACGGCATGCTTCTTTCTGCTGTAGAATTTCAGCCTGGTAATTCAGTTACAATTTATAAAAATGCAAATGTATCAGGGCTCGACGAAAACGGATTTGCTTATAATACCACTCAAACGGGTGGACAAATCGTTACCACAATAACTTTTCAATAAAATAAAAGCCCCCTTTGATAAGGGAGCTTCAAAGAATATTCAATTATTAAATTTCTTTAATTAATTCGTTATCAACCGAAAGAGTTGCCTTTTTGTTTTTTGCAATTGAAATTATCGCTCTTTCGCTACCAAGCATAAACACCTCTTGACTTGCTCCACAAAGTTTTGCGGAGTGCATAGGGTATGTTTTGTCGTTTATCTTTATTTTTGCTTTTGAAAAGAGTTTTCGTGGAGTGTATTCTACCGAGTGCATTTCGCCTGCAAGCTCTATAGACCATTTTTGAATTTTTGCCATAGTAATTACCTCATTTGATTAATTTCTATGGATATTTTAACACACGGACAGATAGTTGTCAATAATTATTTAAGGAGGGAATTATATGTTCGGTTATGTAATAGTTGATAAGCCCTCTTTGCGCATTCGCGAATATGATTATTATAGGGCAACGTATTGTGGACTTTGTCACACAATGGGTAAATGTACGGGTTGCTTGTCAAGAGTAACTCTTAGTTATGATGTAACATTTTTTGTTCTCTTGAGAGAGATTCTTACGGAAACAAAGGTTGAATTCGTCAAAAAGAGATGTGTAAGACATCCCATAAAGAAAATAGAAACAGTAAAAATGAATCCACAGATGGAGTATTCTGCTTGCGTTGGTGCGCAACTTGCCTTTCAGAAGATTGCCGATAATGTCAATGATGAAAAGGGAACAAAGCAATTTGTTGCCAAGATATGCCAAGCGTTATTTTCTAAAATGGATATGAAATCATTTGACCAAATTCCGTCAGTCGCAGGATTAATCTCAAATAAACTTGAGCTTATTTCTCAAATTGAGCAAGATAGGGTGCCATCAATAGATGCACCTGCAGAGGTGTTTGGTGATATGATGGCAGAACTTTTGGCATATGAACTTGAGGGCGACAAAAAATTGATAGCATTAAATATCGGCAAGAGAATAGGTCGTTGGATATACATAGTTGACGCATTTGATGATTATGATAGCGATAGAAAAAGCGGAAGCTATAATCCATTTGTTGAACTTTACTCGGGCAAGGATTTTACCAATGATGATTTTCTATCCATTTCTAAAATGCTTGAAGCGGAATTGGCTTTGGCATTTTCAGCGCTTGAATTACTTGACGACGATGGTGACAAAAATCGCTCTGAAATAGTTAAAAATATTTTGTGCTTTGGAATGCCTGCGAGTGTTGAGAGAATTTGCAAAAAGAAGGACAAAAAAGAACAAAAACAAGAAAATAAAAAGAAGAAAAAAACTAATTCATATATAGGAGAAATACAATGAAAGATCCATATCAGATACTCGGAGTATCACCCAATGCTACAGATGAAGAAATAAAAGACGCATATCGCGCGCTTGTTAAAAAGTATCATCCCGATAAGTTTGCAGATAGCGACCTTGCAGAACTCGCTAACGAGAAGATGAAAGAGGTTAACTCTGCTTATGATGAAATTCAAAAGATGAGAAATGGTGCGCAGAAGAACAATCAGTATAGTGGTGGATTTAACCCTAATAACACATCAAGCAACGGTGAATTCTATACAAAGGTTCGTCAGCTTATCAATTCAGGCAATATTTTTGAAGCAGAGCAGATGCTCATATCAACACCACAAAGCACAAGAAATGCTGAATGGCATTATCTCTATGCTTGTGTAATGGTGAAAAAGGGATATTATGCAGATGCGCAGAGATATTTTGATATGGCTTGCAATATTGACCCTAATAATTTTGAATATCAGAATGCAAGAAATATGTTCCGTTCAAGAAGTCAGCAACACGGCTCTTATAGAACATATCAGTCAAATGGTTGTTGCGACCTTGACTGTTGCACATCTCTTATTTGTGCTGACTGCTGTTGCGAATGTATGGGTGGCGACCTTATCGCGTGTTGTTAAGCAATATGGCCAAAAGAAGACAAAGTTTTGATAAAAGAATAGTCATCTCTGGCGTACTTGTTGCGCTCTCTGTGATTATTCTATATCTTGGATGTGCGATTGAGGTGCTTGACCTTACTATGAGCGCAATAGTTTCACTTTTGGTGGTAGTAATAGTTATTGAAATGGGATATAAATATGCCTGGTTTGCGTATTTGGCAACTTCAATTCTTTCACTTTTGCTTTTGCCCCAAAAAACGCCCGCAATATTCTATACTTGCTTTATGGGATTTTATCCCATCATCAAATCGCACGTTGAACGATTTAATTCGGCAATTTTGCGCTGGACTATAAAGCTCATTACGGGTAATGTGGCACTTGTTGCGATGTTTTGGTTGATTAGTTTGTTCACCCCCGATGAATTTGAGGGTGGTTGGTTGCTTGTCGGTACATATATTCTGGGGATTCTTGCCTTTATTATGTACGATGTAGCACTCACGAAGCTAATTAGCTTGTATTTCGCGATAATTAGGGATAGAATAAAGATTTATAAGTTTTTAAGATAATAAAAAAGCCATTGGAATTTTCCAATGGCTTTTATTTTTAATTTAATTAAGCAAGTTCAGCAAAGTACTTGATTGTACGAACCATCTGGCTTGTGTAGCTGTTTTCATTGTCGTACCAAGAAACAACCTGTACCTGATATGTGTCGTCATCAATCTTAGCAACCATTGTCTGTGTTGCATCGAAGAGAGAACCGTATCTCATACCGATAACGTCGGAAGAAACGATTTCGTCTGTGTTGTAACCGAAGGATTCGTTAGAAGCAGCCTTCATAGCAGCGTTGATGCCGTCCTTTGTGATGTTCTGACCCTTAACAACTGCAACAAGGATTGTTGTAGAACCTGTGCATGTGGGAACTCTCTGTGCAGAACCGATGAGCTTACCGTTGAGCTCAGGAATTACAAGGCCGATAGCCTTAGCAGCACCTGTAGAGTTGGGAACGATGTTCTGTGCGCCAGCTCGAGCACGGCGAAGGTCACCCTTTCTGTGAGGACCGTCAAGAATCATCTGGTCACCAGTGTATGCGTGAACTGTTGTCATGATACCGCTCTGGATGGGAGCATAATCATTAAGAGCCTTAGCCATAGGAGCCAAGCAGTTTGTTGTACAAGAAGCAGCAGAGATGATTGTGTCATCAGAAGTAAGTGTTTCGTTGTTTGTACCAAATACGATTGTCTTAAGATCGTTACCTGCGGGAGCAGAGATAACAACCTTCTTAGCACCTGCATCGATGTGTGCCTGAGATTTTTCCTTTGAGCAGTAGAAACCTGTGCATTCAAGAACTACGTCAACACCGAGCTCACCCCAAGGGCAGTCAGCTGCGTTCTTTTCAGCATAGATCTTAAGTGTTTTACCGTCAACTGTGATTGTGCCTGCTTCGTCATCGGACTCAACTGTGTGACCAAGTGCAAGGTAGTTACCCTGAGCTGTGTCATACTTGAGAAGGTGAGCGAGCATTTTGGGGCTTGTAAGGTCGTTAATAGCTACGATTTCGTAACCTTCAGCGCCGAACATCTGACGGAATGCAAGACGACCGATACGTCCGAATCCGTTAATAGCAACTTTTACTGACATTTTAATGTCCTCCATAAAATAAATTATTTTTTAATAATGGTTTGGAACTTGTTAAGTTCCCATACACATCTATTTTATCGCATTTTAGCAAAATATACAAGACCTTTGACAAAAATTTCTCAATTTTGTTGTTTTGCTTTAATAAGAATGTTAAAAAGCTCCAAATTTGAGCACAATGCACAAATAATCAATCACTTTTATGTATAGCTAATATAAATAACATATTTTTTATATAAAATAATAAAAAAGATAAATGATTGTTGAAAAAGTTGATTAATTGGTGTATAATATTAATGATATAAATGTTATTTCCTTTTTGAAAGGAGGATGTTATGGGTATCAAATTAACCAAAATTGATATATGGATGTATATAAAACACTTCTTATTTGTTATTGTTGGGACGGGCATACTTGCTTTTGGTACTGCTGTGTTTCTTGTACCCTATGAGCTTGTTACAGGTGGCGTATCGGGTATAGCCATTGTTTTGGATGTTTTTTTTGAGGAAGTGTTTGCAATATCGTTTGGTGAGGATTTTTATATTACCTTGCTGACATGGGGATTGTTTGCTCTCGGATGGATATTCTTGGGAAAGAACTTTGCCGCAAAGACCTTGATTTCCACTATTTTTTATCCAATAATGTACGTTTGGTGTTCATATCTTGTTGATCCCGAATTGAATGTGTTGCACGGATATTTTATTATTCAAAATTCTCCCTATCATGATATCTCTGTGCTTTTGGCGGCAACGCTTGGTGGTGCATGTGTGGGTGTTGGATGTGCGATTGCTTTCAAGGGTGGTGGTTCAACAGGTGGTGTTGACGTTTTGGCGCTATTGCTTGGAAAGATGTTTAAAAGAATCAAAAGTTCCCATATTATTTTTGCCATAGATGCTATCATAGTAATTTTTGGTATTTTCGTTATTGATGATATGGTACTTTCGTTGCTTGGTATAGTTTCTGCATTTATTTGTGCTATGATGATTGATAAGGTGTTCCTTGGAAATGATGGAGCATATATTGCACAAATTGTATCTGATGAATATGAGATTATTTCAAAAGGAATTATCAAGCAGCTTGATAGAACGGCAACCATAGTTGATGTCGTTGGTGCATATTCCAAAGAGTCCAAAAAGATGCTTATAGTTTCGTTCAGTATGCGCGAGTATTCTGACCTTATTAATATAATTAATCATGCCGATCCCGGCGCATTTCTTACTATCAGCCGTGCCTATGAAAATCACGGTGAAGGTTGGACGAAGGAGAAGACGTAATGAATAGCAAATAATCTAAAATATAGGGAGGGATGTTATGAAAAAAATTAAAATTTTGTTTTTGATGATGTGTATTTTAATTTTTATACTATGCTTAGCGTTTTGCTATATTGTTGGAGTGATCAATCCAATACAAACTAGCATTACATCAACAACTCCATTAAATAAACCTATTGGAAAAGACAATTTTACTGAAAACGGACTTGAACTTAAGCTTAATGAAACCGGAACAGAGTATAGTATCGTTGGTAGAGGGGACTGTACGGACTCCGAGATTGTAATTCCTGCGGAGCATAATGGATTGCCTATTACTACGATAGCGGCAGGTTCGTTTATGCCGAGAAATGTTGGTATTCATGATTATCACTATACGGATACTGTGAAAACAGTGGTTGTTTCTGAAGGAATAAAAACCATTGAAATGATGGCATTTTTAGGTTGCAATGCACTTGAAACAGTTACTTTGCCTAGTACATTGACTAGCATAGGTATGAATGCTTTTAATAATTGTCCAAAACTTAAAAGTATTGATATACCTGCTTCTTTAAATAGAATTGAGACAGGTGCGTTTGGATATTGTGAATCTCTTGCTGAAGTAAATATTTCTAATGGAGTAACAGAAATTGGTGCTTATGCATTTGCGGGGTGTATATCATTAACTCAAATTGATATACCCAACAGTGTAACTTCTATCGAAGAGGGAGCGTTTTCCCAATGTATTGCGTTAATCAATATTAATTTATCGAATGCCATAACTTCTATAGATGAGAAAACTTTTGAAGAATGTATTTCATTAATTGATATAAATATTCCCAATTCGGTTAATATAATTGGAGAATACGCATTTCATAAATGCTCAGCATTAAAAGATGTTACACTTTCAGAGGATTTGACTGAAATTGGCGAAAGGGCATTCAAGCTCTGCTATGCCCTCGAAGCCATCAATTTTCCCGCATCTCTGAGAAAAATTGGCAATACTGCATTTTATTATTGCTCTTCATTGAAGAATATATATTTGAATGAAGGATTAGAAACCATAGAGGATTCCGCATTTATACATTGTTTAGAACTTGAGAGTATATATATACCGCAGAGTCTTGAAAATGTTGATAGATTGTTTGAGTATTGCGATTCACTTGTTAATATTACGACGGATATGGATGGCGATAGATATTCTTCAATAGATGGTAATTTGTATAGTAAAGATGGTACAGTACTTATTCAATACGCGATTGGAAAAAAATCTGATACCTTTGAAATACCACAACATGTTACTAAAATAGATCAGTATGCATTTTACGGTTCAAAATATCTTGTAAATGTGCAAATGCCCGAGGGACTTTTAGAAATTGGTCATGCGGCATTTTGGGAATGTAGATCCCTTGTGTTTGTTACTATTCCTTCTACCGTCACATCTATTGTTAATAGTGCGTTTGTTAATTGTACATCTCTTGTTGAACTTTGTAACAAATCGTCAATTATACTTGAAGTTGGAGTAAATATTCCTTCATATATTGAACACATTTGTAGTGATGAATCACAATCATACTTGGTTAATGTAAATGATTATATTTTTTATGATGATGGTTCAAAGGTGTATTTGATAAGATATATTGGCGATGAAACTGAACTTGTATTGCCTAAATACGAGAATGATAGACAATATGAGATTTTTAAATGTGCTTTTTATAGAGGCAATAATAATAGCATAACAAGTGTGGTAATATCAGATTCAGTTATTGGTATCCAAGACGAGGCATTTTGGGATGCATCTTCAATAGAAAAAATAGTTATTTTCAAATCTGTAAAGAATATTGGTTGGCATTCGTTCTTTTTCTGTAATAATGCAACCATATATTGTGAAGCGGATGAAAAACCAGATACATGGAATAAATTTTGGAATTGCGTTGATTATCTTGACAATACAGTTCCTGTAGTTTGGGACTACAACCCATAATAATTAAACAAAAACAAAGGAAGCCAAACGGCTTCCTATTATTTTTTATTCATATTTTTCAATAAATTCCCAAACCTTGCCCCAATATTTATCGGGGTAGAGGAGTGCTGACATCTCGTGGTTAGCGCGTTTGAAAACGAGTAATTCCTTTTCACAAGAAGCGCAGAGATAAAGCTCATGCACCATATTTACAGGCACGACTGTATCATCACTGCCGTGAATAAAGAGCGTTGGCGTGTTAGATTTCTTTACCTGCTCAAGTGCAGATGCTTCCTTAATATCAAAGCCAACTCTTTTCTTTATAGCGCGTCTGAAGATATCTATGCAAGGGAATGCGGGAATTTTCATTATCTTGGGTATTTTATAGGTGTATGCATCATATACCGAAGTATATCCACAATCCTCAATAGCGCAAACAACTGATGATGGGAGTTTTTCTCCCGTAGTCATCATAACAGTGGATGCACCCATTGAAACACCGTGAAGAACGATTTTGGCATTCAAATCGGTGGTATCTATATAATTTATCCAATCAACGATGTCAAATCGTTCATGCCAACCCATAGTTGAATAGTCGTAATCACTGCCGAGATGCGCGCGAAGATAGGGAAGGACTACATTGTATCCCGCTTCAAAATATCTTTTGGCAAGATATGAAACTGACTTGACGGATGCACGATAGCCATGAACAACTATGGCATATTTCGAGCATTCGTTATCTTGTTTATAGAGCATAGCATTAATATGTCTGCCTTCGCTATTTAGAATTGAAATATTTATTTGAGGAGTAGTTGCATAGAAAAGATGTCCCAATATAACCTCGGGATTGTTAGCAAAATCTTCACGATTTTTCTTATTCATCAAATTATGCTTGATAACGGAAATTCCATCGCGATGCAAATGCTCGTCAACGAGATTTTCTATTTTCTTGTTAATCGCAAATCCTGCGGCAACTCCACCAACCACGGCGAGTGTGCCAAGAGCGAATTTTGTTTTACGTTTCATAATTTTCTCCAAAAATTATTTTGTTCCGGTTGATCCAAAGCCACCCTCACCGCGTACCGTTTCAGAAAGCTCGTCCGCTTCCTCGAAATCAGCCACTACATAGGGGGTTATAACAAGTTGAGCAATGCGCTCACCTTTTGCAACTGTTTGTTCTGTTTCGCTGTGATTGTGGAGTGCTACCATAACCTCACCACGATAGTCGCAGTCAATAACGCCAACCTTGTTTGCGGGAGCAAGACCGCGCTTTGAAGCAAGACCACTTCTAGCATATATAAGACCTGCAAATCCCACGGGCAATTCAAGGGCAAGACCTGTTTTTATGAGAGTTGTTGCGTGGGGGGCAATGGTTATATCATCCATAGCAGAATAAAGGTCAGCGCCAGCAGAAAAAGGAGAACCGTATGTGGGAATTATTGCATTTTGATTTAATTTTTTAATTTTTACGTTATATTTCATATTTTTCTCCCTAAAGATAGCATTTTATACTATTATGTTATCATAAATCGAGCAAAAAATCAAGATTTATCTTTGACAAAATAAAAGGAATATGATATTATTAAATTAGATTAAGCAAAATATAAATTGAGATATTAAATCACATATTAAGTGAGGATAAAATGGATAGATCAGAAGCATATCACAAGAGAATGACCGAAGAATCGGTTTCTAAAATAATAATATCGTTAGGAATACCAACCACCATATCCATGCTCATAACAAACATTTATAATATGGCAGATACTTATTTCGTTGGTGGTCTTGGTGATAGCGCGCAGGCTGCTACGGGTATTCTTTTTACTTTGCAGTGCATTATTCAGGCAATAGCCTTTATGTTAGGGCACGGCTCTGGCACATTCGTGGCAAAATATCTTGCGCTGAGAAATCTTGATAGAGCATCCACTTACACCACAACTGCTTTTGTTGCAGGGGGTACAATGGGGTTGCTTATGACATCGTTAGGGCTTGCATTACTTGAGCCATTTTTAAGATTTCTTGGTAGTACTGAAACCATATTACCCTACGCTAAAGATTATGGCATGTGGATACTCATTTCGTGTCCGTTTCTTATTTGTTCACTCGTACTCAACAATGTATTGAGATATGAGGGGAAGGCATTTTATGCTATGTTTGGTCTTACCGCGGGTGGAATTTTGAATATCGCAGGTGACTATATACTTATAAAAGTTCTTGGTATGGGAGTTTACGGTGCAGGCTTGTCAACTGCTGTTTCTCAGGTTATAAGTTTTATTTTATTGTTGACTTTATATTTAAAATATGCGCAAAGTAGAATTTCATTCAAACTTATGGCAAAAGAGGCTGAGGTTTATTTCAATATTTTCAAAATGGGATTGCCTTCACTTTTCCGTCAAGGACTCACTTCAATTTCAAACGGACTTCTTAACAACCTCATTAAACCCTTTGGAGATGCACCAATTGCCGCTATGAGCATAGTGCAGAAATATTCTTCATTTGTAATGTGCGTGGGATTGGGAATTGGTCAAGGATATCAGCCATTTGCATCATTCAATTATGAACTTAAAGAATATGATAGAGTTAAAAAGGGAAGCAAATTCCTTATTGTGTTTGGAACAGTAGCTGTTGGCGTACTTGCGACTCTTGGATTTATATTTGCCCCAACAATCGTTTCACTTTTCCAAAAGGACATCGAGGTTATAGCTGTTGGAACACCTGCTATGAGATATGCCTCAATTGGACTTTGGTTCCTGCCAATTTCAGTTGCTTGCAATATGCTTTATCAAAGCATACGAAAGGCGGCAATGGCATCTTCCATGGCAATATTGCGCTCGGGCGCCGTACTTATCCCCGTTTTACTTTTGACAAGCGCGCTTTGGGGGCTTGAAGGTATAATTATGGCGCAGGGTGTGGCTGATGTTTTAACGGGAATAATTACATTGCCGTTCTTTATCAGATTTTTTAAAGTTACTCCCTCAACGGCCGAGGCAAAGGAGAATTTATGAAAATAAATCGCAAAAAAATGATTCAATATATTCCCATAACCCTGATGGGAATATGTGTTTTAAGTTTTTTAATATATCTTTCTATTAATGAAGATTTTTCGGTTAGAGATTTCCTTGAATTAACGCGAGGATATCCCGTAATCACTTCATGCGCAGTAATTCTTGCTTTTATTATCAAGGGCGTTGTTGTTTTCTTGCCGTATGCTGTTATAGCTATTTCTACCATGGCTCTGCTCGATTTTCCTGTGGCACTTATGACGGTCATTGTCGGCACAATAGTAAATCTTTCAGTTCCTTATTGGATTGGAAGACTTACAAAAGACGATTGGATTCAAAAAATACTTGGGAAAATACCTAAGGCGCGTCCGTATTTTGAGGCAAGCGAAAACCTGTTTTTGTTGAGCTTTACGCTTCGCGCTCTAAACTTATCAAATGAGTGTCTGGGACTTCTTTTTGGCTCTGCAGGACTCAAATATATTCCTTATATGATTGCAAACGGAATTGCCATCTTGCCAAGTGCGATAAGCTATGTCATAATTGGTAAGGATATGAATTTAATGGAATCCTTGCGCTCACCCATCTTTTGGAGTGCAATAGTTATCGATTGCCTCATGGTTTTGGTTATGACAATATATTTTAGAAAAAAGAAGAAAAAACAGGAGCTTAAATAAGCTCAAAAATGCGAAAAAGCTCCCACAAGGGAGCTTTTTGCGCAAATAGTAAAAAATATTCAAAATTTATTACACTTTTTTGAGATTTTGTTGACTTATATTTATGAAGAACTATGAAAGGTGAATTCTATGGTACTGTTCAAGAAGATAAAAACTCCGCTTTCTGATGAAGATATAATTGAATTGTATTGGCAGAGAGATGAGAGCGCAATTGATGAAACTGATTTCAAATATAGAAAATATCTGTTTACGATAGCGTATAATATTCTTTATAGCAACGAAGATTGCGAGGAATGTCTTAACGATACATACCTTGGCACGTGGGAGGCAATTCCACCCGAGCGCCCTAATTATTTGAAGGCATTTTTAACCACTATTATTCGCCGTGTGGCAATAAATAGATATAACTCAAAGAACAGAGAAAAGCGCATTCCATCGAATATGACCGACTCTCTTGAGGAATTGGGGGATATTATGGCTGAAAATTCTATAGTTCGAGAGATACAAGCAGAACAGCTTGGCAAGATTATAAGTGACTATCTGCGTTTACTCAGCAAAAGACAGAGATATATATTTATGAGTCGTTATTATATGGCAGAGCCCATTGATAAAGTGGCTCGCGAGCTTGGAACGAGCAAATCCACCGTGAACAAGGAAATTGCTCTTATCAAGTCGGGACTAAAGGAAGTGCTTGAAAGGGAGGGATATAGAGTATGAGAAAAGAAGATTTTAATAATGCTCTTAATTATATTGACTATGACCTCGTTGAAGAATACGTAAGTGAAAAAGAAAAAGCTCAAAGAAAAATTACAAGGCAGAGGCAAATGATGAGATATGCGCCTGTCGCTGCATGTTTGGTGATTATTTTGAGTGTTTCAACATTTATATTGCCCACTTTTTTTGATAACAAGCTGAAAAATGAGAATACAGGAACTTTAAATCCCGAAACTCAAATAGTACCTCCGACCACTAATCTCCCAGGTAATTTGAAACCGGAAGATCAAAATTCCAACACCTCATTGTTATACACCTTTACTTTTGAATACAACGGACACAAATATATAAAAATCCTTTCGGAAAACCTTGCTGACGGAGTCGTAGATGAGGAACTTGACGATGTTTCAGAAGAAGTTAAAGGTGAATATATTGGAACGGTGATTGTAACTGATAATTCTAATAATACACAATTTGAATGCCCGATATATGAGTATGCAGGTGTTTTCACTTCGTCAATGAATGATAAGGGGATAGTAGTTGAGCTTTTTGATGGATATTATTTTTACTTTTCCACAAAGATAGATACAAATTTAGGAGAGGAATGACGTGAAAAGAATTTTAGTTTTATTATTGTTAGTAATGGTTATATTAATGCTTTTTGCCTGTGGTTTTTCCGAGGCAGAGCCCATTGGTAAAAGAGATTGCACGGAGCATATTTGGGGAGAATACAAGTATAACGAGCTTGTGCATTGGCGCGAATATACCTGTGGTTGTCCGTGGCCCGAAATAGTTGAGGAGCATATCAATTATGATGCTGACTTGCATTGTGATATTTGCGGTGCGTATGTAGGCCCCGAAATTTGTCTGGAACATCTTGACCAAAACAGTGATAATATTTGTGATAAATGTTCAGAAGATGTCAGCGATAAAATGACGGCTAAATGGTATTATACTGAAAAAGGGC
Source organism: Eubacteriales bacterium (assembly GCA_045651165.1). Taxonomy (GTDB): domain Bacteria; phylum Bacillota; class Clostridia; order Oscillospirales; family CAG-272; genus RGIG4608. Next base: position 83,689 of record JAZRRX010000013.1, on the reverse strand, counting down.
ATTGGATGGCTTACGATGGAAGCAAGGGTCCCATTATAGATATCGTTTGGGCACAGGGTGAGCATACGTTTGAAGGAAACGGCGTTAAATGTGATAAATGTCCCTATTGTCGTCATCAAGATTTAGACGAAAACAACTGCTGCGATGTGTGTGGTGAGGATTTGCCATTGCCCGATTAATACAAAAAAGCTCCCGAGAGGGAGCTTTTTTACTTGCTTATTTTTCTGTTGCTGTTTGCTCGTAAGCGGTATCTTTGCTAAGGGTTGCTACATCATTAGAGGAGAAGTACTCAAGGGGGTCAACTGAAAGACCACCAACTGTCATTTCAAAATGGAGGTGGGGCTCGTCCGCAATTTCAACCATTGCAGTTGAACCAACTGTTGCAATTTGCTGACCTGCTCTTACCTTTGCGCCCTCAATAATTCCTTGAGGAAGCTCAGCTGAAACATTCTTATAAATGGAAACTGCATCTCCGTTATGCTTAACTGCGATGCACTGACCCATTCTTACGTCTTCCCAAATTTGAATTACAGTGCCATCTGCCACTGCACATACGGGCGCTCCGTCATTGGCAAGGATATCAACGCCAAGATGAACTCTGTAATCGTTCATTGTGGGAGAGAACACTTGAAGTTCGGAGTCGTGAACATTCAAAAGTTTGCCTGAAACAGGAAGTGAAAAAGTTGGGAGTTTTGAGCCAACATTACTTGTGGGATCATCATCCGGAAGTGATGGTTTAACTGTGGTGGTAGTTGTTGGTCTTTGAGTTGTAACGTTTGGTGTGGTTTGTTTGTTTCTGTTAGTGGCTACCACGGCAGCAACAATTACAATCATTGCAAGTAAAATTGAGATTGCCGTGATGTAAACGGCTTTGTTTTCCTTAAGATTTTGCATAAATTTTTCTTTATCAAACATAATTAAATTCCTTTCTCTGCATAATTTTTGCTTTGATAGTAGTATTTTTGCCCTAAATTTTATCTTTATACAAAAATTTGATAAATTAATAAAAATATGAGCAAGTATATTTGACAAAGTAATGTTTTTTTGATATAATCAAATCAACAAATTGAAAGGTAACAATTATGGATAGAATTTTAGAAACCCAAGGCAAACTCCTTGGCATTGATTTTGGAGATAAAAGAACGGGACTTGCGGTGTCCGACCCATCAAGAATTTTGGCATCGGGCATAGGATATATTTCTCCCGGTGGAATAGTTAAGGTCGCAGACGCGATAGCCGAAATTTGCAAGGAACAGAGAATAGTGGGCATAGTTTTAGGTTTGCCTGTTAATATGGACGGCTCACAAGGATTTCGTGCAGACAGAATAAAGGAACTCGCATCGCTCTTGAACGAGAGAATGCCCGAAATCCCCGTTGCATTTTTTGATGAACGTTTGTCAACTATGGCAGCAACGCGCTTTCTTAACGAAACGAACACTCGCGGTGCAAAAAGAAAGGGAGTTGTTGACACACTCTCTGCACAAATAATTCTTCAAAACGCGCTTGATAAGTTGAAGTATATGCAGAATAAATAAAAAAACACCTCGTGAAATTCACGAGGTGTTTTTATTTTAATTATTGTTTAAGCAATAATGTAAAGAGCGAGTATCAAAACTACGAGTACAGCTGCGAGTACTGCTGTTACTTTAAAAATGAGTTTATCCTTGTCGCTTGTCTTGGAATTGCCAAGGTAGGAGTTGTTTCCGCCTGCGATAGCACCGGAGAGCTCCTTGCCCTTACCGGACTGCATAAGAACGAGTATTGTAAGAGCGATTGTTACAAGAATAACCAAAATTCCCAATGCGATTGTCATTGTAATTTCCTCCAAAAATTTAATTATGAGTTCACAATGTCAAATTAACCGAGCTTAGCCTGGTTAATCTTGATGCCGGGGCCCATTGTAGATGCGATTACGCAGCTCTTAATGTACTGACCCTTAGCAGCAGCGGGCTTTGCTTTGATAACTGCACCAACGAGAGTGTTAAAGTTCTCAGCAAGCTTTTCGGGACCGAAAGAAGCCTTACCAATGGGGCAGTGGATGATGTTTGTCTTATCAAGACGGTATTCAATCTTACCAGCTTTTGCTTCAACAACTGCTTTTGCTACGTCAGGAGTAACTGTACCTGCCTTGGGGTTGGGCATAAGGCCCTTGGGACCCAAGATCTTACCAAGACGACCAACAACGCCCATCATGTCGGGAGAAGCGATAACAACGTCGAATTCGAACCAGTTTTCTTTTGTGATCTTTTCAACCATATCAAGTTCGCCAACGTAGTCAGCACCTGCTGCCTTAGCAGCTTCTGCCTTGTCACCCTTAGCAAATACAAGTGTTCTAACTGTCTTACCTGTACCGTTGGGAAGTACTACTGCACCACGAACCTGTTGGTCAGCGTGACGAGAGTCAACGCCCAAACGAAGGTGGAGCTCGATTGTTTCATCGAATTTTGCCTTAGAAGTCTGGCAAACGAGTGCAAGAGCTTCAGCGGGCTCATAAGTTCTGTTCTTTTCGATAAGCTTTGCGCTATCGGAATATTTCTTACCGTATTTAGCCATTTTCAAACTCCTCCTTACTCTTCAACAGTAATACCCATACTTCTTGCAGTACCAGCAACCATGCTCATAGCTGCTTCGATAGAACCTGCGTTAAGGTCGGGCATCTTTGTTTCAGCGATTTTTCTAACCTGCTCTTTTGTGAGCTTTGCTACCTTTGTCTTATTGGGCTTAGCAGAACCGGATTCGATGCCGCATGCCTTCTTAATAAGAACAGGAGCAGGGGGAGTCTTTGTAATAAATGTAAATGAACGGTCAGCGTAAACTGTAATAACAACGGGGATGATAAGACCGATGTCATTCTTTGTTCTTTCGTTAAATTCTTTTGTGAATACGGGGATTGCAACGCCGTACTGACCAAGTGCAGGACCAACGGGGGGCTGGGGTGTAGCTTTACCTGCGGGCAATTGCAATTTAATGTAACCCATTACTTTCTTTGCCATTTTAAAATACCTCCAATGTGGTTTATGCGGGAGAATTCACTAAATTTTTCTCCCTCCCACGCGACAATGGTTGTCGCATAAAAGTGCTTGATTAGATTTCTTTGAGTTTGATCATACCCGCATCAAGCTCAACGGGCATATCTCTGCGTCCTCTGTTAACAAGGACAGTAACTTTGTTTGAATCGTCGGAAATTGACTGAACTGTTCCCGTATAGCCATCGAAAAGACCGCCAATAACCACAACGCTGTCGCCAACGGTGTAGCTGAGTTTAACTTTCTTTTCTTCGATATTGAGTGCGGCAACCTCTTCGTCTGAAAGAGGGGAAGGACGTGATCCGGGGCCAACAAAGCCCGTAACGCCTGTAATACCGCGAATTGCGTGCCAGCTTTCATCGTTCATAGTCATTTTGATATAAACGTAACCGGGGAAGAGCTTTTCCTCAACCTCGATTTCCTGGTCGCCTTTCTTCTCGATGATGATCTGAACAGGAATTTTAATATCATAAATCAGATCTTCAAGACCACGGTTCTCAACAATTTTTTCAAGGGATGTTTTTACCTTGTTTTCATAACCTGAGTAGGTGTGCGCCACATACCATCTCGGGCCGACATTCATTTCGTTAATATCGCTCATATGGTTCTCCTTTTATTAGAGCTTACCAAGCAATTTGATTCCTTCAGAAAATACAACGTCAACGATTGCCAAAGCAACTGCGCAAACCACAATTACAACGACAACAACAAATGTGTTTTTCTTAACGTCAGTCCAAGGGGACCAAGAAATTTTCTTAACCTCACTCTTAATGCTTCTTGCAAAAGATTTGATTCTGCTCCAAAGAGAAGGTTTGTCGCTTTTTTTCTTCACATTTTTTGTTTCGGGGTTATTTGCTTTTTTGTTTTCCAAATCTGCCATAATAATCTCCTTTACAATTACTTAGATTCTTTGTGAAGAGTGTGCTTGCGGCAGAATTTGCAGTACTTGTTCATTTCAAGTCTGTCGGGGTCATTCTTCTTGTTTTTCTTAGATTCATAGTTTCTCTGCTTGCATTCTGTGCAAACGAGAGTAATTTTGACTCTTGCATCATTAGCCATTTTTCGGCACCTCCCATTAAATTTTTTTGACCTTTTCGGTCAGTGTACCTCCCTCTGAGATGGTATCATGCCTTGTCCTTACGGACGGCGCTAAAAATAGGCATAACAAAAAAGCCCATTCGCAGAGGTACTGCTATTTTACCACAAAAGCAATACAATGTCAAGGGCTTTTTTGAAATTTCTTCTATAATAATATGTTAGTACAATCTTTCCCCTCTCGGCTTATCTCAAGAGGGGAAGTATAAGACACTATTCATCTTTAAGAAAAGCAAATAACGCGTGGAATGATATTACCTCGTTAAACGGATGTGTGTAAAGTGGACTGATATCAATGTAATATCCCGTAGCCTCTTGCTCTAACAAGGCAAAGAGCGCATCATCTCTACTTTTTATAGTATCATCAATCCAATAGCAGGATAAGTTAAGCGGACTGCCATATTTCGCATCATCAAGATATACGAGATAACCTTCGCGCGGGGAAGTTATTTTAGAAACGTAAACAACCTTGCCGAAATCTTCGGGACGATCTTGCGAATGTAGGGGTGCATAATTATCATTCATTGTAAGAGTAGTCCAAGAGCTCATATCGGTTTGTGAATTTGAGGGCTTAATAGATTTTGCAAGATATGGCCACAGCTTACTATTTTTAGTAATGTATTCGATTTCAACAACTTCACCAATTTGTATCTCAGGAGTTTCATTCATAGCACCGACGAAATTAGATTCCGTTTCCGTTTCGGTATTTACCGTTATGCACATAAGCGGAGCGTTATTAGTGTTCACCGTTGGCTTTATATATATTATGCAGGAGTCATATAAATCCGCCTTGGCATATTTTATATAAAAGACCTCACCAACGATAGTACCGCTTGTTTCCTTTGGAGGCAAGGTGGCAAAATGATAGATTAGTAACGGTGTAATAACTATGAGTATAAATACCAATGTAATAATAATGAATTTTTTCATTGTATTTCCTCCTTTACTAAAAGCAAAAAAACGCAGAGCAAGGCACATCTGCCCGACTCTGCGTTATTTTTATCGGGCACTTTTGAGTGTCCATTATTTTTCTACTATTATTGTAGCATAGAAATAATAAATTGTCAATAAAATTATTCCTTTGGCTCTGTAAGTAGTTTAAGCGTATCATAAATCGACTTTATGGGGATAAGCTCAATTCCACATTCAATCTTACGCTTTTCGAGGTTGCGATGGGGAACTGCCGCCTTTGTAAAACCAAGGCGCGCTGCTTCTTTAACTCTTTGCTCAAGATTTGAAACGGCTCTCACCTCTCCCGAAAGTCCAAGCTCTCCGATGGCGATGAGGTCATCCGGTACAACTTTATCTCGAAGTGATGATATAAGCGCCATAGCAACTGCCAAGTCGCTTGCGGGCTCGTCGATGTGAAGTCCACCGATAACGTTAATATAAGCATCATTTGCCGAAAAACGCATATTGAGGCGCTTTTCAAGAACGGCAAGAATGAGATTTAAGCGATTGTAGTCAATTCCGTTTGACGTTCTTCTGGGGGCAGGGAAAACTGTTGGAGAAACGAGTGCCTGAACCTCTGCAATAAGGGGACGAGTGCCTTCGATAGTACAAAGCGCACAGTTGCCAGATGCATTCTTTGGACGGTCGGCAAGGAGCATTTCGGAGGGGTTGCAAACCTCAATAAGCCCTGTATCACCCATTTCAAAAACGCCAATCTCGTTTGTTGAGCCATAACGGTTTTTCATCGCACGAATAATTCTATATGAATGTTGACGGTCACCCTCAAAATAGAGAACTGCGTCAACCATATGCTCAAGAATTTTAGGACCTGCGATTGAGCCCTCTTTGTTAACGTGTCCTACCAAAATAACGGAGATGCCGTCATTTTTTGCCTTTGTAATAAATGCAAGAGTACATTCTTTTATCTGTGTAATAGTACCTGGTGCACTTGAAATCTTGTCGCTGTACATGGTTTGAATTGAGTCAACAATGATAACATCGGGCTTTACCTTTTCAATTTGAACTATAGTTTTTTCAAGTTCTGTTTCGGTGAGAATATAGAGATTATTACCCACGATGCCAAGTCGTTGTGCTCTTAATTTGAGCTGATCTGTGGATTCTTCACCCGAAATGTATAAAACCTTCTTTTGTTCACCAAGAGCATCGGAAATTTGCATAAGTAAGGTGGACTTACCAATACCCGGCTCGCCTGCAAGGAGCACCACCGAGCCGTGCACAAGTCCGCCACCGAGTACTCTGTCAAGCTCTGAAAGACGGGTGTTGCTTCTTATGTAATCGGGAAGCTCTGTCTCATCGAAGCGCAAAGCAAGATTGTCTTTTCCGCTTGTGAGAGTTTTGTGTTTTATTTCACTTGGCTTTTCAGGAGTGGTGGAGATAACGTCCTCAACGAGAGAGTTCCACGCACCACATTGACTGCATTTTCCAAGCCATTTTGGAGAGATGCAACCACATTCCGAGCATATATAAACAGTTTTTAAACCTTTCATTTTCTTTTCCGTCCTTTTTATGGATATACCTATATTATAAAGAAAACTTCGCAAAAAATCAAGTATTATTCTGCGAAATATAGTCTATAATCGACTTGAAAATCACATTTGCGAGCTTTTGTCGGTAATCGGCATCACCTAAAGAGCGTGCCTCGTCTGGATTGGAGAGAAATCCGCACTCAATGAGCACGGAGGGGAAGGTAGCGTTGTGCAAAAGAAAGATTGAGCTCGTGGCTTGTTTTGTTACTCTTTTGTTGTTGGGTTGCAAAGAAATTTTAGTATTCGATTGAATGGAATTTGCCAAAATTTTTGAGCGCGCATCATTTTTTCCATACCACACTTGAAGCCCCGAATATTTTGTTTGGGCAAAAGAATTCATATGAATGCTCACAAGCACTGGATTTTCTTGGCTTTGGGCAATTTCAAGGCGCTTGCGCACGTCTTGATATTTCTTTTTGCCCTCGTAATCGGAGTTTTTATCGTACAAGAGAACGTCCGAATCGCGCGTTAAAACAACATTTACTCCTTGCTCACGCAAAAGGGAAGCTACACGCAGGGTAATGTCAAGATTCAAATCCTTTTCGATAAGACCGTTGCCCTGCGCACCTCCGTCTTCACCTCCGTGCCCTGCATCGAGGACAATTGTGATATTACTATTAGCCACCACGCTATTGCTCGGCAAAGGAAATGAGAAGTTTATCATTGGAATTATCAAAATAAGTGAAATAAGCGCTGAAATTATGCAAAATATTGAAAATCCCAACGCGAATGATGTGGCATATTTCTTTCTTTGACTTTTCATAAACAAAACTCCGTTTTTGTTTAGTTTATGAAAAATATAACCGTTTTATTCAAATATAAATTGGGATTTATCGGGGAGTTATATTGCGCGTCATCCTTGAGGGAAGTTGCGCCGAGATTCTTCGCTATAATCTTTTGCGTCATCCTCGAGCGGAGCGAAGGATCTCGGAACGAAGTGACGGACGCAAAAGATTATTACGCTCGAGAATGACACCTAAAGGTGTCAGGCGCAACGACCGAAGGATCTCGCACGAAAATATAATCTCCCCTACAAATCAAAATTTGAACATATAATTTACACTTGAAATATATTCTCATTTATGGTATAATCTTATTAACAAATTATTGGAGATATATATGAATATTAATATAAAAACTGATTTATGGCACTATCTTGCAGTCAGTGGTCGTCCAATCGTTATGTACGGAATGGGCAATGGTGCAGACAAGATTATTGCCGTTTGCAACAAATACGGAATTGAAATTTCCGATTTCTTTGCAAGTGACGGCTTTGTGCGTGGGCACGCGTTCCACGGCAAAACTGTAATTTCATATTCCGCTATGAAAGAAAAATACGACGGGCAAAATCCCATCGTATTGTTATCGTTTGCTTCTTCTCTCCCCGAAGTTATGGCACTTTTTAAAAAAGTAGGGGATGAGTTTGAGTTATACGCTCCCGACGTACCTGTTTTTGGTGAAACACTTTTCACAATTGAATTTTTTGAAGAAAATCGTGCAAGATTTGAAAAAGTTTATGAGCTTCTTGCAGATGACGAATCGAAAAGAATTTTTGAAAATGTGATTTCTTATAAATTAAGTGGAGATATTCGTTATCTTTGGGATAGCGAGAGTGACAAAGCAGATGTTTATCATAATCTTCTCGATTGTAAGAACATAAGCAGATATATGGACCTCGGTGCGTATAACGGAGATACAATAAGAGAGATGCTTCAGTTCAACCAAAATTTGAAAACCGCGATTGCGCTTGAACCCGATGCACGAAATTTTAGAAAGCTCAATGAATACGCTCAAACCGTTGATAACATTGATATTCAATGCATTAATGCAGGTGCTTGGAATGAACAAACCACCCTACTTTTTGACGCGAGTGGCAACCGGAATGCTGGTATTGTTTCAAAGGGCAACATCGTTTCAAAAATCAAAGAAGTCAACGTTATTTCAGTGGACGAGGTGCTCGGCAGTGAGCAAGTGGACTACATAAAATATGACGTTGAGGGCTCGGAAAAAGAGGCGCTTTTAGGTTCAAAAAACACAATTCAAATGCACGCGCCTAAACTCCTTGTTTCTCTCTATCACAGAAGTGAGGACTTGTTTGCTTTGCCAGAATTAGTTAAGAAATTAAACCCTGAATATTCGCTTTATCTTCGCAGATTTCCCTACATTCCCGCATGGGACTTGAATTTATATGCGATAAAAGAATAACAAAAAAGTCCTCTCGTTTGAGAGGACTTTTTTAAATGTAATCGCGTCTATAAGCCGGGTTCTGTCTTAAACGGTCATCTATCTTCGCTTGTTGTCACCAACAAGCTTCGAGGTTTCCCTCGTGCCACCTAGCAGATATGTGTCGGGCCGACATCTGCGTACGGTGTTGCTTCAAGTAGGGTTTACAGCGGATCTATGTTACCATAGAAACGGGTGAGCTCTTACCTCGCCTTTCCATCCTTACCTCAAAAAGAGGCGGTCTATTTCTGTTGCACTTTCCCGGCAGTCGCCTGCGGCTGACGTTATCAGCTACTCTGCCCTGTGAAGCCCGGACTTTCCTCGCGATAACACCTTTCGGCAACATATCGCGCGACCGTTCGGCGCGGTTACGGATTGTATTATAATATAAAAATCAAAAAAAGTCAAGAGCTTTTATATTTCGTCTCTCATCTTGATTTGAGGAATTCGAACTACTAAACAAGCAACTATAGCGGTAATGATGATTTCGGGAATCATATACATTCCATTGTATATTACAGAATAGATAACTGCAAGAGATGTACCAGAGAATGTTTCAACAATTTTCGTCCCCCATACAGGAAAGCCTTCCTGTGTAAAGAACCATTCTGCCCAAGTTCCAAAGAAAATCGCACCCGAAATGATGTGTGCTACATATCTTAATGAAACGGCAAAAATTGAGCCCAAAACAAGTGCTTTTCTTGTTTCATATTTCTTTCTGAAGACTCCACCAAAGCCAAGAACAGTGTATGCAATAACGTAGTCGATAAAAACCACTAAAACAGCTTTCCACCAAAGCATTTGGCTATCTCCTGGCAAAAAGAATGCACTTACTGTGTTAAATCCCAAAAGCATTTGCAAAACTGAATAAACAAAGGATGTGAGTATTCCCCATTTTGTGCCGTACATATAGGCAATCAAAATTATAGGTAACATACTCGCGATTGTAAATCCTCCACCGAATGGAAGATTAAGAAATGGCATCACCGCGCAAATTGCGGAAATTGAGATTGCAAAAGCAATCATAATGGCACTGAGGGTAATAGCCTCAGTTCTTTTTTTGTTTTCTTTCATAGAAAACACCTCCTAAAATAAAATCAACCACACGAAAGCCCGTGTGGTTGTAATTTTTAGAGAGTTTTCTCCCAAGTACTACCTACGCCGGCATTATCCGTATCAGGTTTAAGGGTTCAGCATTTTTAAAATGCCATCTCAGCAATAAGCACCCCTGACTTTATGTGGTTGTAAATATATTTTAGCACATCTTTGATAGGTTGTCAAGTATTAAATAATTTCCCTTGCCACATATTGTGGGTAAAAAGGTATTTATCGATATCGTTGATAACCGTTGTCTTTTTGCGCGACCATTCGGGCGCGAGCAAGTCCTCGGCAACACCATCACCTGTGAGGCGAGCGATAACGGTATCCTTATGAAAATACTGCAAAGCATACGCAACAAGCTCGATATAGCGTTCTCTCTCAAGTGGAGTATATTCCCCACTTTCATACCACTTTGCAAGTACAGTTTCCTTTATTACGTGCAAAAGGTGTATTTTTATCATATCAGGACGGAGTGCGCCCACCACCTTGGCAGTTTGCATCATCATTTCATTATCTTCATTCGGAAGTCCAAAAATGATGTGCACACAGATGCGAATTTTGGGATTTGCTTTGCGTAATTTTTCAAAGCCTTTTACAAATTGCTCGTATGTATGACCTCGATTTATAAGGTCTGCGATATCATCGTGAATGGTTTGAAGTCCAAGTTCAACAGTTAAATCAACACGATTTCCAAGCTCGGCTAAATACTCAACAACATCGTCTGGTAAGCAGTCGGCTCTTGTTGCCACGTTCATCGCAACAACGCCATCGCACTCAAGTGCTTCTTCAAATTTTTCTTTGATTTTGTCAAGTGGTGCGTAGGTATTTGTACGTGCTTGAAAATATGGAATTGTACGCTCTGTACTCCATTTAGAAGTGAGCTTTTGTCGAGTAATTTCAAACTGCTCTTTTATCGACAAAGCAGAACTTTCTGCAAAATCTCCGCTTCCGCGTGATGAACAATATATACACCCACCATGACCACATTTGCCATCCATATTAGGACAGGAAAATCCCGCGTCAAGCGGGATTTTTGCGCATTTGCCACCATATGTTTTCTTTAGAAAATAGTCGTAGGTATAATATCTTTTATTGCTATCGCTATTTTCAAATGGGTTTATCTGCGATTGTTTAATTTTCATATTATTATATGCTTGGGAATTCCGTTTTCGTATTTTACATCAAGTTCACCTTGAATAAGTGGCAAGAGATATTTTGCACACTCATTTGTTACGGAATTTCCTCTTTCATTTATAAATTCGTCATTAACGTGTTTAACTTTGTTTGCAATTTCACTAACGTCACGGTGTGAAATTTCAACTGTGTAAGGATTGGTACTTACTCTCTCGATTGTCATCATCTGACGAGTAATTCCCTCGCTCGCAGCCTTAACCGCGCTCTTACCAACAAGCACGCTTTCTTCGATATCAGTCTTTGACGCGATATGAGAAGCGCATCTTTGAGGAAGATTAAGCTCAATTGAACGCACCTTACAACCAAATTCATTCTTAATAGCCACTTCAAGTGCCTTACCCGTACCAGAAAGCTGTTTGTGACCAAAAACGTCGGTTGATGCGATGCCAAAGCCCTCGCAAACGTAGGTTCCGTCTGCAAAACGAATACCTTCAGAAACTGCAACAACAACATTGGGTTTAACTCCAAGAATTGCTCTCAAATCTTCGAAAAATTTGTCTTTATTGAATGGTTTTTCGGGAAGATAAATGAGGTCTGCAACTTCACCACCAAATGCCTTTCCTATGCCGGCAGAGGCCGTAAGCCAACCTGCATCACGTCCCATAATTTCAACTACTGTTACCGCCTTCGTAGTATAAACTGCACAGTCACGAATGATTTCTGCCATTGTAGTTGCAATATATTTAGCAGCAGAAGCAAAACCGGGTGTGTGGTCAGTGCAAACAAGGTCATTATCAATAGTTTTTGGCACGCCGATAACTCTCATTTCATAATCGCAGCTCTTTGTGTATTCAGAGAGCTTTGCAACTGTATCCATGGAGTCATTGCCACCGATATAGAAGAAATATCTTATATCATATTTTTTGAAAATTTCAATCAATTTTTCATAGGTTTCTTTGCCCTCATCAATTTTTGGGAGCTTTTTACGGCAAGAACCAAGGGCTGCTGCAGGAGTTTGCTCAAGAATATCGATTTTTTCTGTTTCTGCAAAGAATTCAGAAAGATTTACAATATCCTCTTTGAGAAGTCCTTCAACACCATTTTTCATTCCGTAAAGTGTCTTAATTGAACCATCGTGAACATTTTCAAGTACACCACGAACAACGCCTGCTAAAGTTGCATTTATTGCCGCGGTAGGGCCACCACTTTGTCCAACTATTGCATTACCTATGAGTTTTGACATATATTTCTCCTTAATTATTTCAAAAATCCGTTTACTATCTGCTCTTCTGCTTCCTGTTCAGTAAGTCCCAAGGTCATAAGCTTAATAATCTGCTCACCTGCAATCTTACCGATTGCCGCCTCGTGAATAAGAGAAGCATTAATATCATTTGCAGTAATTTCGGGAATTGCGCGAACTGATGCATTATCCATAATAATAGCATCACATTCTGTATGACCATAGCACTCTGCGTTTCCGTTGATTTTAGAAAGAAAAGTCTGTGTTGAATTATCCTTTGCAACTGAACGGGAAATTACGTTTGTGCTTGAGCCCTCACCATTCAAATCAACGTTGAACACAGTTTCTGCATGTTGCTTGCCGTGTGTCATAATCTTCTCTTTAACGATGAGTGTTGCACCCTTGCCAACTACTGCTTCTGTATTTCTAATTGTAGAATCAATTCCCTTGATTTGTGTGGTTTCCATTTCGAGATAACCACCTTCATCAATTTCAATGATTGTTGTGGGGTTCATAATGTTTTCACCAGTTCCCTCTTCCTCACCATAATGACGCTCAACGTATCTAACGCGCGCGTCCTTGCCAACATGGAATGAGTGGATACCATCGTGTGCAGAATCCTGATCACCACAGTTGTGAATGCCACAGCCTGCGATAATTGTTACGTCCGCACCCTCACCAATATAGAAATCGTTATAAACCATATCCTTAAGTCCGCTTTCGCTAATGATTACGGGGATATGCACACTTTCATTTTTAGTTCCTGCCTTGATAATAATATCAATGCCAGGCTTGTCTGTTTTAGAAACGATGTCGATATTCGCAGTAGTTTTTCTTCCCGCTGCAGAGCCGTTTTCACGGATATTATATGCCCCCTCGGGAACTGTATGAAGGTCGGCAACTTGCATAAGCAAATTCTTTTTAATCTGATCCATAGCAGCGACCTCCTTATATGTTGTCAGTTAAAACCGAGCAAGGTGCACCCGAGCCAAGAACTGAAGGCATAATTTCATCCTTTGTTCCACTCTCGCGAATTTCACCATCGGCAATAACTATAATTCTATCGGCAATATTCAAAATTCTCTCTTGGTGAGAGATAATAAGAATTGAGCCATGTGTTTTTTCGTGCATTCTTTCAAATACTTTAATAAGGTTATTAAAGCTCCAAAGGTCAATCCCTGCTTCGGGTTCGTCAAATACAGAGAGCTTTGTTGAACGAGCAATGATAAGAGCAATTTCAATTCTCTTAAGCTCACCCCCTGAAAGTGAAGCATTCACCTCACGATTGATATAATCTCTTGCACAAAGACCAACCTCTGAAAGATAGTTGCATGCCTCTGCAACGCTAATCTGCTTGCCTGCTGCAAGTGTGATAAGGTCCTTAACTGTAAGTCCCTTAAATCTAACAGGCTGTTGGAATGCAAAGCTAATTCCCTTTTTCGCTCTATCTGTGATGGACATATTTGTAATATCCTCACCATCAAAAAGAATCTGACCGGAGGTAGGCTGATAAATACCTGCTATTATTTTTGCAAGCGTAGATTTACCACCGCCATTAGGGCCTGTGATGGCAACGAAACGCTCGTCAATTGTCAAATTAATATTCTTTAAAATTTCTTTGTCCTTGCCGTTTTCGTCTTTAACAACATAGGACACATTTTTAAGTTGAAGCATTTTTTCTCCTTTCATCTTAATTGTATATTAAGTAAATTATTAACATTGTTGACAAGATTTGCACCTTGACATTATATTATATCATATAATAGTTATTTTGTCTATAAACTTTGTTAAGAAATTTTTATTCAAATTTAACAAAAATAATCAGTAATAATTATCATTATTGATAATTGACAATTAATTATTTTTTAGTATAATAAATTTAAGGATAGATATCCTAAATTACATCAAGGAGTAAACTTATGAAAAAAACAGTAAAAATTTTGGCAGTATTTATGATTATCTCAATGCTTTCTGTTTCTCTTGTTTCCTGTAGCAAAATGGTTACTGGAAAATACAGTGCAACATTTTTGGGTGTAGAAACAACTTTTGAATTCGGCGTGTTTGGTAGTGTTACAAAAACCACTGTAATTCCTAAAACTATTTTCACAGACGAAGAAACTGTTGTTAAAGAAGGAAAATATGAGATTATGGAAGATAATGAAGACCCCAAAAAGCTCGTCATAGCATTTGAATTTGAAGATGAAGAAAGAGTAACTTACTCATTCTCACAAGGTGAAATTGACGGAGAAAAAATTATTATAATTGCAGGCGTTGAATTTAGCAAAGTTAAATAAATACAAATAAAACCGAGAGGCATTCCCTCTCGGTTTTTTGTCTTATATAAGAGAAATGTTATAAGGTGTTACCTGATAAACATAGTAATTGAGCCAGTTTGAATAAATGAGAGAAGTTGTTGAATACCAGTTTGGATTTATTTCCGTCATGGTTTCGTCCACAAAATAGTTTTTAGGTGGCTCGATTGGGAGTCCCTTTTCAACATCTCTAAAATACTCGGTTTTAAGAGTTTCTTTGCTATATTCAAGGTGACCCATAAAATAAATTTGACGTCCATCGCGTGAGCGCAAAATGGATGCACCCACTTCATCACTTCTTGCAAGTGTCACAAGGTCGTCAATCTTTGCAATCTCCATCTCACTTATTTCGGTATGGCGTGAGTGAGGAATATTTATATATTTATCAGTTCCCTTCAAAAGTGGATCATATCTCATTACCTTTTCGTGTGGGAAAATTCCAAATACCTTTTTAGGCAGTTCAGTCTTTTGCAATCCGTAGTAGTAATGCAACGCCGCCTGTGCTCCCCAACAAATAAAGATTGTGCTTTGAACATTAGTGCGAGCAAAATCCATAATTTGTGTTAATTCTTCCCAATATTTTACCTCTTCAAACGGAATAGTTTCAACGGGTGCACCCGTAATTATCATTCCGTCAAAGCGTTTATCCTTTATCTCATCAAAAGTTTTATAAAACTTTTCAAGATGGTTTTCAGGAGCATGAGTTCCAACATAAGATTTTGTTCCAAGCAGCGTTACTCTTATCTGAAGTGGTGAATTCGAAAGCATTCTTATAAGCTGCGTTTCAGTTTCCACCTTTGTGGGCATAAGATTGAGAATTGCAATTTCAATTGGTCTTATATCCTGGCGAAGCGCACGAAGCTCATTCATAACGAATATGTTTTCAGAAGCAAGTGTTGAATATGCAGGCATATCCTGCGGAATAATAATTGGCATTTTATTTCTTCCTTAATAAAATTAAATTTGAGAAAGTGCTCCTTCAAGGTCAGCAATAATATCGTCAATATTTTCTATACCAACGGACAAACGAATAAGGTTATCAGCAATTCCAATTGCCTCAAGGTCTGCCTTTGAGAGCTGACGGTGAGTTGTGGATGCAGGATGAAGCACGCAAGAACGGACGTCTGCAACGTGAGTAACGATTGCAATCATCTTAAGTCCTTCCATCACAACTGTTGCGGCTTCAGCCCCTCCCTTAACACCAAAGCTGAGCATACCACCCTGTCCGTTTGGCATATATTTTTTAGCGAGTGAATGGTATTTATCACTTTCAAGTGAACCATATTTTACCCATTCAACCTTTTCGTGTTTTGAAAGATATTCAGCAACGCGTGCAGCATTTGATGAGTGTCTTTCCATACGAAGAGCAAGAGTTTCCATACCGAGATTAGTAAGGAATGCATTTTCAGGGCTCATAATCGCACCAAGGTCGCGCATCATCTGTACTCTGCACTTTGTTCCAAATGCCTTATTTCCAAGGGTTGAATATACAAGTCCGTGATAGCTATCGTCAGGAGTATTAAACTCGGGATAACGATTGCTTGATGCAAAATCAAAGCTTCCGCAGTCAACGATAGCACCCCCGAGAGCAACTGCGTGTCCATCAAGATACTTTGATGAAGAATAAAGCACCACATCTGCGCCAAAATCACGAGGCTTACACAAAACGGGAGTAACAAGTGTGTTATCCACCATAAAGAGTATGCCATGTTTCTTGGCTATAGCTGAAATTTTGTCAAAGTCAAGAATAACTATTGTGGGGTTGGCTACTGTTTCTGCAAAAATAACTTTTGTATGCTCGTCAATGAGCTTTTCGATATTCTCTGCGCTATCATCGGGGTCAAAAAATCTTGTTTCAATTCCATATTTTTTGAGTGTTACAGAAAAAAGATTATAAGTTCCGCCATAAACTGCAGATGCAGAAACTATATTATCCCCTGCGTTACAAACATTGAGAACAGCAAGAAGTGTTGCGCTCATACCTGAGGCGCACGCGATAGCACCCGTGCCACCGTCAAGCATTGAGAGTTTTTCTTCAAATGCATTAAGGGTTGGATTACCTATTCTTGAATAGAAAAACCCTTCACTTTTAAGGTCGAAAAGGTCTGCCATAGGCTGTGCCTTTTCATAATAGAATGTTGTGCTTTTGACAACGGGGCAAACTCGGGGTTCACCACTCTTGGGAGTGTATGCTCCTTGCACACAAATAGTATCAAGCTTTTTGTTGTTCATTTGTGATACCTCTCTATATAAAAAATGTAGTTCACTAACATTGAATTATATCATAAATTTATCACTATGTCAATAAAGGTGTTGCATAATAAACTTGTTTATGCTATAATATATTTGTAAATTATTTATGAAGGGGGATTTTGCTATGACTCTTTGCGAAAGCTGTGTTTATTTCGATTATGACGAGGAATATGATGACAACGTTTGCACAATCAATCTTGATGAGGATGAATACGTTCGTTTTTCACAAAGCAAGGGTAAGCAATGCCCCTATTATAAATTCTACGATGAATACAAGTCGGTACATAAACAAATATAAAACAAAACGGCGGTTGAACCGCCGTTTTGTTTATTCTTCAATTAAAATCGCTCTGCAGGGTGAGCCTTCTATACCACAAATATTAAGTGGTGCGCAATTGAGGATATATCTTCCCTCTCGTGCGTCCTCAAGGACAATTCCTTCAAGCAACACAATATCCTTTGAAAGCAAGATTTTATGCACTGCCATAGGTGAATCAAGTGGCCCTACACTTTGACTTTCGACTCCGATGAGAAGAATGTCGGCATCGGCAAAAACGCGTGCAGCTTCTTCGGTAACGATAGCATTCCCCTTTATTAAAATTCTCTTTTCTGCGCCTAAAGTTTTAGCTTTTTCAAGTATTGCGCACGCGTCTGCCTCAAGCACCTCACCATTATGCTCGGAAACAAAGCATTCACCCACAAAATGTTCAAGAGGAATTTCGTGCACAGCGCGTCCGTCCTCAAAAAAGTGCAAGGGTGCGTCAATATGAGTACCATTGTGCGCACACATAGAGATTGTGGAGAGATTGTACATCTCTCCATTTTTCATATCCATTATCTTCTCCATTTTTGGAGTGGGATCGCCCTCATACACACGACACGAAAGCACTTCCTGTGAAATGTCTATTATTTTCATATTAGTTCTCCGCAGCTCTTAATGTGTTCTGCAAAAGCATTGTAATTGTCATAGGACCTACGCCACCTGGGACTGGAGTAATATAAGATGCTACTTGACTTACTGATGCAAAGTCAACATCCCCTGTGAGCTTACCCTCGGCATTTCTATTCATACCAACGTCAATAACAACAGCTCCCTCTTTGACCATATCGGCAGTTACAAAATCTGCCTTACCAATCGCAACAACAAGAATGTCGGCTCTGCGGCATACCTCTTTTAAGTCGCGTGTCTTGCTATGGCAAACGGTAACCGTGCCATTTTTGGAGAGAAGCAAGAGTGCCATTGGCTTACCAACTATATTGGAGCGTCCAATAACAACACATTCCTTGCCCGAAATTTCGATATTTGAACGGTGGAGCAACTCCATAATGCCCGCAGGTGTGCAAGGCAAGAATTTAGGATTGCCAATGGTAATTCTTCCCACGTTATAGGGGTGGAAGGCATCAACGTCCTTTTCGGGTTTGATTCTCAATATTACCTGCTCCTCGTCAAGATGCTTAGGTAATGGCAACTGAACCAAAATTCCGTGAACGGCACTATCTTCATTCAATTTATCAATCAAAGAATTGAGTTCATCCTGTGTCGTGTTCTCGGGCAATTCATATACCCAAGAGTTAAATCCAACCTGCTCGCACGCGCGTTTCTTGTTGCGAACATAGACCTGTGATGCAGGATTTTCACCAACTATTACAACTGCAAGTCCGGGAAGTTTGCCCGTTCTTTTGTTATATTCTTTAACTTTTTCAGAAATTTCTGCCCTTATTTGAGCCGAAATTTCTTTTCCGTCAATTATTTTAGCCATATTAATTATTCTTTTTCTGTAGATGCTACGGGAAATTCAACCTTTGCAAATTTGGAATCGGGATTCTTCTTAACAAAGATAAGTCCGTAAACGATAAGCGCTGTACCAATGGCAAAAAGCAAGAATCCAAGAAGTTGAGATACTCTTATTCCTGTATTACCTATATAGAGTGCGTCAGTTCTAAGTCCCTCGATAAACATTCTGCCAAAGCCATACCATGCGAAATAGTAGAGCGCAATTTGTCCATCAAATTTCTTCTTTTTATAAACAAGATTAATAAGAACAAAACCGAGAATATTCCAAAGTGATTCATAAAGGAAACAAGGATGAACGTATACCATTTCTCGAGTTCCAAATTCACTTATAGTATTGTTAGAGATAAGTCCCATTCTCATAAAGTAAAGAGGATTACCTTCTTGAACGATATCGCCGTATGCTTCTCCATTGAAAAAATTGCCCCAACGTCCCATTGCCTGCGCAAGCATAACACCGGGTCCTACTGCATCAAAAAGCTTTCTCCAGCTTAGCTTTTTAATAAGACATATAACAATAATAGTCAATGCGCCAGCAATAACACCACCGTAAATTGCAAGTCCACCTGAACGAATATCAAGTACATCAGCAATAGTTTTAAAATTGGTTGGATTAAATGCAACGTAATAAAGACGCGCACCAATAACACCGAAGAAAATTGTAAAAATAGCAATGTCAATAAGATCGTCAACCTTTATTCCATGTTGTTTGCAACGATATGATGCATATGCTATTGCCATGAGCATACCAAGTGCAATAACAACACCATACCACATAACGTTAAATCCCTCACCTATTGAGAAGGCAGTTGAACTAAGTTCTCCACCCTTTATTCCAAGACCGGGGAAAGAAACTGTAATATTATTCATAAATTCCTCCATTCTACTGACGTTTCAGTAAAATTAATTTTTTATAACAGAAAGTGCAAAGCACTTATCATCAAATGAATCATCAAGGCAAGCACACACATCACAAAAACTCACCTTTTCTATTATT
This sequence comes from Eubacteriales bacterium, assembly GCA_045651165.1. Taxonomy (GTDB): domain Bacteria; phylum Bacillota; class Clostridia; order Oscillospirales; family CAG-272; genus RGIG4608. Next base: position 64,018 of record JAZRRX010000013.1, on the reverse strand, counting down.
TTGCGATATTCAAAGATATCACTACCCTCAAACACAAAGTTGAGTAGCGAATTTGCAATATCATCAACCGAGTCAAAATCTCTTATAAATTCTGCCATCATTACTCGTTTGCATCTAATAAAATCCTTTTCATTAAGTCCGTTTTGCTTTGCTTTCTCAATATAGGATTTTATTTTTTCAAGGACAAGCTCCGGCTCATCACTCTCGGCGTAGATTGAAGAAAATCCCGCATCACGAGTAATGGAATAGCCATAGGAATATGACTCGTTTATAAGTCCACTTTCAAAAAGCTCGTTATAAAGCTCACCTGCTCGTGAAAAAAGCATTTCATTCAAAATGGTCATAGAGACATCGCGTCTTAGTCGGTCGTTGACGTTTTCACTCGGTTTTTTATCCTTTATGCCAATTTCAAGCACCGTTTGACTAACGGACATCTTCTTTTCGATATATGGCATATGCACAACGCTATCATAAGAAAGCACAGGAAGGATGGGGGATTCTCCCTTTTCTTTTTTAGGCAAGGTGCTATCAACTATATCAAGCACAGCAGTGGCATCAACATCACCGCAAATGACAAGAGCCATATTTGAATACCTATAAAATGTTTCGAAGCATTCATAAAGTGTTTTTTCACTTATCTTTTTAATGGTCTTTTCAGTTCCAAGAACGTCATTTGAGAGCTTACAATCTCCATAAAGTGCCATAAGAAGATTTTGAGAAACCATGTCATATGGACTATCAAGGCACATCTTTATCTCTTGAGTAATAATCCCACGTTCACTTTTTACATTTTCTTTTGTGAAATATGGATTATACACAAAAAGAATGAGTTCTTTTAAGGCATTATAGAAATTTTCAGTTCCAGAAAACATATACACGGTTTTATTGTTCGATGTATATGCGTTGGCATCTGCACCCATTGAACCTAACAACTCTGCAGCATCTGTGCCATTCTCATTTGAAAATAGTTTGTGTTCAAGAAAATGGGCAATCCCAGATGGAAAATTCTTTGTTTTACCATCAACTGATGCTCCTTCTTCATAAACAGAGCCAAATTTAACGCCAAGATATGCGGTCTTTTGAGTCATTTTCTTTGGGAAAACATATATATCAAGTCCGCTTTCGTGCTTTGTATAGTAATATTTTTCGTTTATTTTTTCATCCGAAAAGGTGGTAAATCTATTCATAAAATTCCTCCTTTTCTTCCCCGCGTAAGAAATACACGGTATGGAGTTTTAGCTTTTGTGCTACTCTTACAACATCATCAATGGTCAATTTTTCAAGAATGTCAAGAAAATCTGACACGTCAATATCAACGCCATTCATTATTCTGCCAAGATAAAATCTCTCAATAGCATTGGGAGAATCACAAAGCGCACTATAAACGTTAAATATTGATTTTTTTGCCGCACCAAATTCCTTTTCGCTAATTCTTCCCTGTTGTATATCCACAAGTTGCGCCAAAATTGCCTCTTTGGCGGTGTCATAATTTGCAGAATCAATTCCCGTGGTTGCAAAAATTGCTCCACGCGCACTATTATAAATACTTGAACACTCATAGCAAAGAGAGAGCTTTTCTCTTACGTTCATAAATAGTTTTGACAAGGGAGATGCACCAAATATTTCGTTGCAAAGAAGCATTGCATAATAGTCATCATCACACCAAGTAACTCCACAGTTAAAGCCCATAATTAATCGTCCCTGCGATAAATCAGACATCTCAATTACTTCGTTAGGAGTTTCAAGATTTGAAAGCAATTTTTTATCGTTGCTATTTACAATTAAATTTGCATTTGGATTCTCAAATGCTTCACAGAGAAGCTCTTTTATTTCGTCTGACGAGCGTTTGCCAACATAGAACACAAGTATTTTTGCATTGTTTACTATATCCCTATAGCAATCGTAAAGCTCTTCTACACTCACAGAGTCAATTTTCTCGCACATAGTATCAAGATTATCTATAATACCAAGCGAAGCAAACATTTCTTCACGGCATCTTATTGCAGCATAAGTTCTTGGCTCATTTATCTGCGAGAGGATAATGCTTTTATAGTTCTCTTTTTCACTTTTTACAAACTCCTCGCAAAAAACTCCCGTTTTTTCATCAAGACGAGGATGATAAAACATCTGCGCTATAACCTCAAGAGTATCTCTCATAAGGTCTTCACCGTTTTCAGTGTATGAAGAATAAATTACGTCAGCAGATACACCAAGAAGTTGAACATTATCAAACTTTTGATTTTTGAGATTAACAAGCGTTGCATAGAGTTCATCTAAACGCTCATTTATATCTTTTTGTGTAGGATATTTTTCAGTTCCTCTTTTGAGAACTGACAATAGTAAAGAGCGCTTTACGGATTCCTCTTTTACAGTGGGAACTGCAAAATATATCGATATATTCTCGCTTTTGAACTTGTCAGTTGCGTATGTATAAATGTCTATACGATTGTCGGTTTTCGTATATTGAATATCATTCATTAGTGATTTCTCTTTCAAATATATATAGTTAGTTATATAATACACTATTTTTAACTTTTTTTCAATGGATATTGACTATTTATTTGTAAATATTTTAGAAAAAAGTTTATAAAAAACTATTGACAAATGATATCTTGTATGCTATAATGTGTAAAGTATTTTGCTTTACACACATTTGGGAGTAGGTTATGTTTGAAAAGGACTTAAAAAAAGCATATCTGCTTGATTTTTATGGCGATGTTTTAACAGAGCGCAAAAAGGAAGTTCTTGATATGTATTATAACGAGGATCTTTCTCTTGCAGAAATCGCAGAACAAATCGGCATCTCCCGTCAGGGCGTGCGCGACCTTATCAAAAAGGCTGAAGAAGAGCTTCTCTTCCTTGAAGAAAAACTCGGCTTGGCTAAAAAAATGGTCGCTCTTCGTCATCACTCTGACAATATGGTGCGTCTTGCAGAAAATACTGAGTTTCCCCTTGAAATCAAAACTGAAATCGAGGAGATTGCCAAAATAATTAAATAATACATTCAGGAGGTTTGTATATGGGTATGTTTGAAAGCCTTAGCGATAAGCTAAATAACGCGTTCAAAAAATTCAGAAACAAAGGAAAACTCACCCCCGAAGATGTTAAAGTTGGTATGAGAGAGATTAAACTCGCACTTCTTGAAGCGGACGTAAACTTCAAAGTTGTTAAAAGCTTTGTTAACACCGTTTCTGAGAGAGCAGTTGGCTCCGAGGTACTTGAATCTCTTCTCCCCGCACAGCAGATTGTTAAAATCGTTAATGAAGAGCTTATAAACCTTATGGGTGGTACTCAGGCAAAACTGACTATTTCCTCTGCTCCTCCCACTGTCGTTATGATGGTAGGTCTTCAGGGCGCAGGTAAAACTACTCACGCAGGTAAGCTCGCAGGTCTTTATAAGAAACAAGGCAAGCGTCCCCTTTTAGTCGCTTGTGACATTTATCGTCCCGCCGCTATAAAGCAGTTGCAAATAGTTGGTGAAAAGCTCGATATTCCCGTTTTCACGATGGGTGATAAGGTAAGTCCCGTTACCATCGCCAAAGAAGGCGTTGCTTATGCAAAACAAAAGGGCTATGATATGGTATTTATTGATACCGCAGGCCGTTTGCATATCGACGAGGAACTTATGAACGAGCTTAAATCAATCAAAGCAGATGTTAAACCCACAGAAATTCTTCTTACGGTTGACGCGATGATTGGTCAGGATGCAGTAAATGTTGCCGAGACCTTTAACGAACTTCTTGATATCACAGGCGTTGTTCTTACAAAGCTTGACGGTGATACAAGAGGTGGTGCTGCCCTTTCAATCAAGCATGTTACGGGCAAACCAATCAAATTCATTGGTACGGGCGAAAAGCTTGATACCATTGAACCCTTCCATCCCGAAAGAATGGCGTCAAGAATTCTTGGCATGGGCGACGTGCTCTCACTTATAGAAAAAGCACAAGAAGCATATGACGAGAAAAAGAGCGCAGAGCTTGAGCAGAAGATACGTCAACAGAAATTTACACTTGATGACTTCCTTGAGCAATTCCAGCAACTCAGAAATATGGGTGGCATAGAGCAGATGCTCTCTATGATGCCAGGTATGAATGCAGGCGCGCTTAAAGACGTTAAGGTGGATGAAAAAGCAATGGCTCATATGGAAGCGATTATTCGCTCCATGACTATGGAGGAAAGAGTTAACCCCGAAATCATCAACTCCTCGCGCAAGATCCGTATCGCTAAAGGAAGCGGAACTTCTGTTGAGGAAGTAAACAAGCTTCTTCGTCAGTTCGAACAAATGAAAAAGATGATGAAGCAATTCTCAGATCCCAAGAAAATGAAGAGAATGGGATTTGGCAGACGTGGAATGAAAATGCCGTTTTAACGGATTTTTATAAAAAAACAAAACAAAAAATAATTTATTTTTATTCTTGGAGGAATATTATCATGGCAGTAAAAATCAGACTTAGAAGAATGGGTCAGAAGAAAGCTCCCTTTTATCGTGTAGTTGTAGCAGATAGCCGCTATCCTAGAGATGGCCGTTTCATCGAAGAAATCGGTTACTACAACCCCATCACAGAGCCCGCTGAAATCAAAATTGATGCAGAAAAGGCTAAAAAGTGGATCGCTAACGGCGCTCAGCCCACAGACACAGTTAAATCCTTGCTTAAGAGAAGCAACATCGTTGACTAATTAAAGGCAGGAGATAACGATGACGGATTTGAAGCAGACCTTGACTGACATCGCAAAAGCGATTGTTGACAATCCCGATGAGGTTACCGTTATCCTTACTGAAGACGAACGTAGCATTACCCTTTCTCTCAACGTAGCTCCCGAGGATATGGGAATGGTTATCGGCAAAAACGGAAAGATTGCCAAGGCAATCAGATCTGTAATAAAGGCAGCATCTGTTAACTGTGGCAAAAAAGTAAACGTTGAAATTAAATAATCGTTTGCAAATAAAAATCCGACCTTGACTATGGTCGGATTTTTTATTATAATAAATTAAAAGGAGGTGGAGATATGGATTCCTTGATTTTAACATTCAATCAAAAGCAGATGCAAATATATAAAGAATTAATATCACAAGAAAATATTGACTTAAATTTCAATACTGACCTACAGATTGAAAAAGCAAATTATGATTTTGATAATATCATTTCTGACATAGAAAAAGAAGCCATAGAGCTATTAAAATTCAAAAAGAATAGCGTTTCGTTCTCTGCCTTTTTAACTGTGGAAGAAATAAAAGAGTTTATTCCCGTTTATTATAAGGCAATTAAAAATATAAATGCGCACAAAATAAAAATCGGCTCTCACTCTGGGGATTTCTCTTTTAAAATAGAAGAATCCAACAAAATAATTGCGGATATCAACCAAAGATACTCCAATTTTCTACCCTACAAAGCTGCTCTGTATAATCGCGAAAAATATGCTTTTGAGATAGAAAAATTAGATGCTCAATTTAAATCAAGCATTGAAAAAGCTAACAGTCATAAAAAAGAACTCTTACATTACTTTAATAAGGCAAGCAAAATATCTGATATTGTGAGTGATTTCTTTTCTAAAAGCTCAAAGGCAACTGACGAGCCGAAATTCAAGAAATTTGATTCCTATGATTTCTTTTGGACGCTTGATGCCTTTTTAGAACAATTAAAATCAATAAAACAAAAGGAGATGTGAAATCACATCTCCATTTTTGTTATTAACAAATATTATTTGTATTTGCGCTTTCTTGCAGCCTCTGACTTCTTCTTACGCTTAACACTGGGTTTTTCGTAGTGTTCTCTCTTACGAAGTTCAGTGAGGATACCGGAACGAGCGCACTGGCGCTTGAAGCGACGAAGAGCACTATCCAAAGATTCGCCTTCTTTAACTCTTACTTCTGCCATTTTCTGTTTCCCTCCCCTCAAGGTTCGAGCTACTCGAACAATATACTGATATATTTTACACCATATTTCCCCTTTTGTCAAGGGGTTTTTTAATTATTTTACAACGATATTAACAATTTTGTTGGGAACAGAAATTTCCTTAATAATTATCTTACCCTCAATAGCAGCGGATACCTTTTCGTCAGCCTTTGCAATTGCTATTGCCTCGTCTTTATCGCAGTTTACAGGAAGCATTACAGTTGCACGAAGCTTGCCGTTAACCTGAACTGCAACCTCAACTGAATCGTCTGCTGTCTTGGATTCATCGTATGTGGGCCAAGGTTCATATGCGATAGTTTCATTATGACCAAGAACATTCCACATTTCTTCACCGATATGAGGACAGATACAAGAAAGCATCTTAACAAGACCTTCTGAATACTCTCTAGGACACTTGCCTTCTTTATAAACGGCATTAACGAAAATCATCATCTGTGAAATAGCTGTATTGAATGCGAGCTTTTCAAAGTCCTCAGTAATCTTCTTAACACTCTTATGATAAATCTTTTCAAGTGCAGGAACTTCTGCGTCAACGATATTTTCGGACTCAGTAAAGAATGCCCAAACACGATTTAAGAATCTTCTTGCACCCTCAACACCCTGGTCACTCCAAGGTTTAGAAACTTCAAGCGGGCCCATAAACATTTCGTAAAGACGAAGTGTGTCTGCGCCGTATTCTCTAACAACGTCAGAGGGGTTAACAACGAATTCAGGGAAACGTTTGCCCATCTTAATACCATTAGAGCCAAGAATCATACCCTGGTGAACAAGCTTCTTAAAGGGCTCTTTTGTGGGAGCAATTCCCTTGTCATAGAGGTATCTATTCCAAATTCTTGAATACATAAGATGACCAACCGCATGCTCAGGACCACCAATATAAAGGTCAACAGGCATCCAATGCTTCAAAAGCTCGGGATCAGCAAGAGCGCTATCATTCTTGGGATCAATATATCTCAAGAAATACCAGCTTGAACCTGCAGAGCCAGGCATAGTTGATGTTTCTCTCTTACCCTTGATGCCGTTATTATCGTAATATTTCCACTCTTCTGCATTTTCAAGAGGTGCTTTACCACCGACACCCTTATAGTTTTCAAGTTCGGGAAGAACAAGAGGAAGCTCTTCATCAGGAAGAACGTGAACTGTACCGTCCTCACCGTGAACAACGGGAACGGGCTCACCCCAATATCTCTGACGAGCGAAAATCCATTCTCTAAAGTGATAGTTGACTGTTCTCTTGGCAACTCCCATTTCTTCGAGCTTTGATGTAATTGCTTCTTTGGCTTCTTCAACAGTAAGACCTGTAAATTCCTCGGAATTAACAAGACGATAGCCACGTCCAAGATATTCGCCCTTTTCGAATGCCTTTTCAGATACATCAACATGACCTAAAGTTTCGTCACCATCGATTACTTGAATCATATCGATGTTATGTACCTGTGCATACTCAAAGTCACGCTGGTCATGTGAAGGAACTGCCATTACAGCACCCGTACCATAGCTTGCAAGAACGAAATCACCGATAAACATTCTTACTTCTCTGCCATTAACGGGGTTGATACATGTTACGCCCTTAAGTTCGCAACCGGACTTTGTCTTGTTGAGCTCGGTGCGGTCCATATCATTCTTTTTGAGAGTTTCGGCAATATATGCTTCAACTTCTTCTTTATTTTCAATTCTTGGCATAAGGGATTTAACTACATCTCCATCAGGAGCAAGTACCATAAATGTGATGCCGTAAATTGTTTCAATGCAGGTTGTGAAGATTGAAAATTCTCCACCACCAACAATTTGGAATTTAACTTCAACACCTGTGGATTTGCCAATCCAGTTCTTCTGCATAAGCTTTGTGGATTCGGGCCAATCGATTTCTTCAAGTCCCTCAAGAAGTTGTTCTGCAAATGCGGGCTGATTGATTACCCACTGCTTCATATTTTTTCTTACTACGGGGAAACCACCACGTTCACTCTTGCCATCAATAACCTCGTCGTTGGAAAGAACTGTTCCAAGCTCTTCACACCAGTTTACAGGCATATCGATGTACTGTGCATAGCCATCAAGATAGAGCTGTTTGAATATCCACTGTGTCCACTTATAGAAATCGGGATCACTTGTAGCAATCATCTTATCCCAGTCATAGTCAAATCCAAGCTCGCGAAGCTGATTTGAGAATGTCTTAATATTTGCTTGAGTAAATCCATTGGGGTGATTACCAGTGCTTACCGCATATTGCTCTGCAGGAAGACCAAAGGAGTCATATCCCATAGGGTGAAGTACATTATATCCCTGCATTCTCTTCATACGGGATACGATGTCAGTTGCCGTATATCCTTCGGGGTGACCTGCGTGAAGTCCAACTCCTGACGGATATGGGAACATATCAAGTACATAGTATTTGGGTTTTGAAAAATCCCAAACGTCCGTTTTGAATGTGTGGTTTTTCTCCCAATATTCTTGCCATTTCTTTTCAATAACTAAATGTTCGTATTTCATTTTTTATTCCTCTACTGCTGTAGTATTTTCATATAATTTGTCAAGATTATAAAAATCTCTTGCTTCTCTATTAAAAATGTGTACCATAACGTTGCAATAGTCAAGGACTACCCAAGAGTTATTATCTCTGCCCTCAATGTGATAGGGGGTAATTCCTCTTCTTTCAAGCTGATAATCAACCTCACCCGAAAGCGCCTTAACATGTGTGTTACTCGTTGCTGTACAAACTACGAAATAGTCGGCAATATTTGATACATCCTCAACGTGAAGCACTTTGATATCTCTTCCCTTTTTGTTGTCAAGGAATGTTTCAATTGCCTTTGCAACTTCAAGGGGAGTTGCATTTACAAGAGAAACTATCTCTTCATTTAAATTGGTCATTTCTTCCATTGTTTTTCTCCAATCTTAGTTTATATTAATCATATTGTTTTCAATGTCATCTGCGGTGTAAATTTTCACCTCGCAGTTTTTATTATATATATCATAAAACGCTTTTGCGTTCTTGTCAACAAATTTATAGTCCTTATCAAAGGTATCCGCCATATCGAATCGAGATTGTAAAAGTTCCGTCATTGATGAAGCAGATAAAATATAATACCATGCGCCACTTTTTTGGCTTTGAATTGCCTCTCCTGGTGCGGTCATATAAGAAACCTTGCCCGTTTTAGCTTGCGCACATTTAAAAGCAATAGAAATGAGATCATTTGCCTTCAAATTACTCTCACTATTCTCACAAATAATTTTAAAAAGATTAAAAAGTGACAATGGATTGCCAAGATTTGCAACTCTTTTTGCAAACGCATTTAAAAATAGTTTTTGAGCATCTATTCTGCCAAGGTCTCCCGTAATATATCCCGAACGATATCTAAGAAATTGCACGGCATTTTTTCCATTAAGGATTTGATTGCCTGCCTTTAATTTAATAGACAAATTTTGCTCAGGGTCGGTATAATCCATATCCATAGGAATATTAACCTCAATTCCATTCACGGCATCAACCATTTTTTCAATAGCATCAAGTCCCAAACAAAGATAATAGTCAATCTTTGTGCCAAGTGCCTCTGAAAGTGCGCTCGTCATCTTTGACGCAGAGCCCAAAGAATTATATGCTCCGTTTATCTTTTTATAGGTAGCGTTGCTACAATTAAAATATGTGTCGCGTGGAATTTGCATAAAACTGATATTGCCATTGTCAGTGTTCACTGTGCCAAGTATCACTACATCGCAAAGTCCTGCAGCACTATCTCTGCCGAGCAAAAGAAAATTATAAACACTATCATTTTTTGCTTTTTGAAGGGTATCCGTTACGGCTTCTGCTGGTTTGGGTTTGGCAAAAAACAATGCAAACACCAACGCAACCATAATGGAAATTACTATAAAAGCACACAAAAAATTATTTATCTTCTTTTTCATATTCAACCTCTTTCAATTTTATGTAAACGAAAGAGGTCAAATAAATTATCTGTTCAATATCAAATAATTTCTTGCTTCAAAGGTAGTTATGTCTATGTGCTTATCCTCCTCAAGAAGTCCACGTATTGTGAGGTTATAGGACATAATGAGGGTGTCATTCAAATGCGCAATTTTTTCATTTTCACTCGCATTTTCAAAATCAAAATCGAAAAAGTAGTTTCTAAGTGTAACGCAATCTTCAAACTTTCTTGACATATCGATATAGTCCGCAAGATATATTATCTTTTCTGCGATGGTCATATCGGCTCTACCCGTTGTGTGATAGCGTACTGCAGAAACGATTTCGGGAGTTGCAAACTCGGGATATTTTTGAGGAATTACAAGAGCTGCCGTTTTTGCGTGGAACATCTTTGGTGATTTTCTTTCAGCCTTAAGAACCAAAAGTCCCGCCTGCTCACAAATTTCGATATGCTCCTCAGTCGTTCTCTCTTTAGTAACGTCGTGCAAAAGTGCCGCCGCGCGAAGCATTGATATTTGCTCAGGAGCATAAATATCCCCTAAACGAGCCGCCATTTTTTCAACCTCAAGAGTGTGAAAATAGCGCTTTTCTCCCATTTCATTTTTAACACTCTCGCGTAATTTCGCGAGCATTTCTTCACTAAATTTATTATTCATATTTGCCTCACTCTATATGCGCCAACTGATGTTGGCTAAATTTTGTCAAGAAAAAATAAAATTTACAAATAAAGATTGTTATCTTTAATATACTGTGCCACTTTTTGGGGCACAAGGTGGGAAATATCCTTACCCTCTCTTACTCTTTGACGGATTTCAGTTGATGAAAGCTCAATTTCATTCGTCATAATACGGCGACAAATTTTGCCGTATTTTTCAAGATACATAGTATTTTTTTCAATAATTTGTTTTTCAAGGAATTTATCACTTTCACGTCTAACATATGTGGGATAGCAAAGCTTGAAAATTTCAGCAGGCTCTCTCCACTCGTCAAGTTTAAGTGCCATATCAGTGCCGACAAGCATAAAGAGTCTTCTATCCTCTCTTGCAAGAGAACGAAGTGTATCAACAGTGTAGTTTATGCCACCGCGCTCAATTTCCATATCACTGATAATAACACCAATCTCACCCTCAAAAGCCAGCTCGCACATTTTCATTCTATGGTGAGCGTCATCGCCCTCATCCCTTATCTTCCACGGAGAAAGTGCCGTGGGTATAATAAACAAATAGTGCAACTGCATCTGATCCATAAATGCTTTTGCAGCATTGATATGTCCGTTATGAATGGGAGCAAACGTGCCACCATATATGCCTATTCTTGTAATTTCACTCATTATTAAATCTCAATTCTCTTTTTATTTTCGCTTTCACGATAAAGCACGACTTTTCTGCCAATTACTGCAACAACTTCAGCTTCGGTTGCTTGTGCCAACTCCTCAGCGACATCTCTTGTGCCATAATCACAGTTTTCAAGAACTGTGAGCTTTATAAGCTCTCTTGCTTCAAGTGCATCAGAAACGGTCTTAACAAGATTTTCTGTGATGCCGCCCTTGCCTATCTGCATTATTGGTTGTATTTGTGCCGCCATTGAACGCAACGCGGCTCTCTGTTTTGAATTTAACATATTTTTCTCCATTTTATTTACCAAAGCCCTCTGCCTTGAGTTTGTTAGAAAGTTCCTCACAATTCGCAGCAAAAACTCTGATACATTTATCGTAATCAAGGAAGATATTTAAATAAATCCCCTCATTTACTGAAATCTTTTTTACATCACTCTTTTTTATTTCAAATTTTACGGGCTTATTATCATCACTTGAAATAACAAACATACTATCCTTCGTGGTAAGAATAAAGCCTTGCTTCATTTCGTTACCAACAAGATAATTCACTCTTTCATCAATCACTATCGGCTCTTTTATCTCTTTTCTAAGAGGAAGAAATTTTCTATCTCCCAAAGCAAATAGAAATGGAATAATAATTGATATCATAAGAGTAGTTATCGCACCAAAAAATATCGAAGTTGGCACATCTGCCATTGGTGAGATAAACAAATACGTGACCACGCCACCCAAAACACTGAAAACTAAGAGAGCTGTTGTATAATATCTCTTCATTTCTACTCCTTAATTATCAATTTCATCGCAAAATTGCTCTACAAAAAGCTCACATGCGATGGCTCTATGGCTTATTTTATTTTTTTCTTCAGGCAAAAGTTCTGCATAAGTTTTTCCATATTCATTAACAAAGAATAACGGATCGTAGCCAAAGCCACCCTCTCCTCTTTCTTCGTTAAGTACTGTGCCTTTACATTCCCCTCTTACGCAAAAATCGTTATAGGGACTACCTTCAGGAAAAGCACAGGCAATAGTGCAAACGAATGCACCAGCACGATTATCTATTCCCTGCATATCAGCAAGTAATTTTTGATTATTCTTTTTATCGTTGCCGTGCTCACCCGCGTATCTTGCCGAGTAAATTCCGGGAGCACCACCAAGAGCATCAACAACAATTCCAGAATCATCAGCAACTCCGATATATCCGTATTTAGCAACGGCACGAGCTTTTATCATTGCGTTTTCTTCAAAGCTCCCACCATCTTCAACAATATCGTCAACAATGCCTGCCTCCTTCATTGAGATAACCTCAATTTCGGGAATATGCTTTTTTAAAATCGCGCCAAATTCTTCGATTTTGTGTTTATTGCCCGATGCAAATACTATCTTAATATTCTTCATCATTCAAACAATGCAGAAATAAATTCTTCTGCGTTAAAGGGTTGCATATCATCAATCTTTTCACCAACGCCAATGAACTTAACAGGAATACCAAGCTCACGTTTAATTGAAAGCACAATTCCACCCTTTGCAGTACCATCAAGTTTGTTGAGAACAAGACCTGTGATTTCAGCAGCATTTTTGAATTCTTTAGCCTGAAGTATTGCATTCTGACCTGTTGTAGCATCAAGCACCAAAAGGTTTTCACGAGATGCCTCTGGTAACTCTCTTGAAATAACACGATTGATTTTTTCAAGCTCGTTCATAAGGTTCTTCTTGTTGTGAAGACGTCCCGCAGTATCAACGATAAGCACATCTGCCTGCTTATTCTTGGCATAACTAATAGCATCATAAACTACTGCCGCAGGGTCACTTCCCTCGCTCTGCTTAACAAGATCAACGCCACTTCTTTCGCACCAAACTGCAAGTTGGTCGATAGCTGCTGCACGGAATGTATCTGCCGCTGCAACAACTACCTTTTTGCCGTCCTGACGAAGTTTATTAGAAATCTTACCAATAGAAGTTGTCTTTCCTGCTCCGTTTACACCGATAACGAGGATTACAGAGGGCTTTGTGTCAAGCACAAGAGGTGCACCCTCTCCAATCATCTCTTTAAGATTATTCTTTAAGAATGCTCTTACTTCGTCTGCTTCTTTTATTTTTTCCTCTTTGATATCATCGCGAAGTTTTTCAATTATTTCATCAGTTGCGCCTGCACCAACATCTGCGCAGATAAGCATTTCTTCAAGTTCTTCAAGAAGATCCTCATCAACCTTTGCAAATGCCTTAAGCATTTGGTCAATGGGTGAAAAAAGCGCGTTCTTGGTCTTTTGAAGTCCTGCTTTTAATTTATCCAAAAATGCCATCCCAATCTCCTTCCTTTTTCTTTGCAATGTCAGCAACATTCAAAGAAAGTATCTTTGATATACCGTGTTCTGGCATAGTTACACCATACAAACGGTTTGCACTTTCCATAGTACCTCGTCTATGTGTAATAAGAATAAACTGTGTTCCACCAGTGTATTTCTTAATATATTCAGAGAATCTTGAAACGTTTGCTTCGTCAAGAGCCGCTTCAATTTCGTCAAGAATACAGAATGGTGAAGGATTAACTTGAAGTACTGCAAAGAACAAAGCAATTGCAATGAACGCCTGCTCGCCACCGGAAAGCTGCATAAGATTCTTGATAATCTTTCCGGGAGGTGCGGCTTTAATTTCAATGCCGCAGTTGAGTACATCTTCAGGGTCGGTGAGCTGAAGTTCTGCATATCCACCACCGAAAAGTTCAACGAATACACGATTGAAGTTTTCGTTAATTTTATTAAAGGATTCGATAAATGATGTCTTCATCTCATCATCAAGTGCAGAAATAATCTTTTCAAGCTCAGTTTTTGATGCCATAAGGTCGCGAATTTGCTTGTCCATATAATCGTAGCGTTCCTTAACCTCTTTGTATTTATTCACGGCATCAAGGTCAACATGTCCTATAGCACGGAGCTTATTCTTGCACTCGGTCTGCACCTTTGCAAGTGCGGGACGTTCCTCTGCAGTAATTTGCTCATAGCCAAGCTCCATAGCCTGATTTCTTGTGAGCTCGTGGTCATCCCAAAGCTTGCTTGAAAGTTTATCATACTCATTTCTGAGGTTTGTAAGTTTATTTTCATTAGCAGAATTTTCTCTTACAAGGATGTCCTTATGAGAAATCTTCTCTTTAATCTTTGCATTAACCGCATTAATTTTCTTTTCGTATTCAGTTCCGTTTTCTTCAAGACGAGCACGGTCCGAATTAAGCTCGTTAAGAACTTTTTCTCCTTGAGCGAGTTTTTCTCTATTTTCTGCTCTCTCTTCTTCAAGGGTAGCAAGCTGGTTGCGATATTCTTGAACCTTTTCGTCCTGTCCTAAGATATCACCCTTGAGCGCTTCAATGTGCTCACGGCTCTTTTCGATAAGAATATTTTCGGTTTCAATATCCTTTTGAAGCTCGTTAATCTTAATGAATATAGCCGTCAAAGTAGAAGAAAGCTCGTCCTTCTTATCAAGCAATTCATTCTTTTCTACGTCCTTATCAACTCTTATTTCGCTTATAGCGGCAATCTTTTCATCAAACGCAGCTATCTGCTCTGTAAGAGTAGCAAAGTCCTCGTCATAGCGCTCACGCATCTTAACGATATTATCATAATCCTCCCTGAGCTTATCCATAAGAGTTTTATTTGCATCTATCTTTGCATTAATCTGCTGAAGCTTGGTGTTTTCACCACCTGCCATAAGAGCGATAATTTTCTTTCTATCTTCAAGCGCTTTGATTTCGCGTTCGATATTCTCAATCTCACTTGTCAATGACTTATGAGTTTCTGCAAGTTTAGAAACTGATGCTTCAAGCTTAAGAGATTCTTCTTCAAGCTTTTTAATTTCACCCGCGCGGGACAAAATACTTTGTCCGTGCTTTACAGAACCACCTGTGAATGAACCGCCAACATTAATTTGCTGACCGTCAAGAGTGATAGCTCTTACGCGATATTTAAGCGCCTTTGCCATCTCAGTTGCGTTATCAATATTATCAAACACTGCAATTCTGCCAAGCATATATGAAACGATATTCATATACTCACTCTTAGCAGTTACAAGGTCATCGGCAAACGCGATAAACCCACGGAAGCCTGATGCATCCTTCATCTCCTGTGAAATTGCAGGAGCTTTAATAGCAGTGATGGGCATAAATGTTGCTCTACCCTGCTCATTCTTCTTAAGTGAGAGCATAGCTGCCTTTGCAACACTTTCGTTTTCAACAACAATATTCTGAATTGACGCACCAAGAGATGTTTCAACAGCAACAACGTATTTTTCATCAACGGAGATGAGTTTTGACACAGGTCCATGAATTTTTCCTACACTTGAGCCATCGGGATTTGTAAGCTTGCCCTCGCTATAAGATTTCATAACGAAGCGCACACTATTATTATAACCCTCAAACTGATCATCCATAGCTTTGTAGGTGTCAATTCTTTGTCTTGTTGACTGAAGTGCGAGTTTTTTGTTTGTGAGGTCCAAATCAATACCGTCTTTTTGCTGAAGAATTCTTTGCAAGCTTTCGTCAAGGTCGGCTATCTTTTCATCACTCTTTGCGATATCTTCATTGTATTCGTCAACAACGCGCTGTACCTGTTTTTGATTTTTGGTAAGCTCATCATCAATTCTTGCATATTCCTGCATTTCGGCAAGAAGTGTATCGTTTTTATCACTATCAGTATTCTTAGCATTTTCAATTACTGACAAACGAACCTTGAGTTGCATTTCTTCGGATTCGAGATTTCTCATGTCATCAAATGCAATAGCAATTTCTTTTTCAAGACGAGCAATCTCTTTTTCAAGACGAGTTATTTCGTCCTCTGCATCATCGTGCTCTTTAAACTTAAGTTTTGCTTCAAGTTTAATCTGCTCAATTTTAGCAAGATGATTCTCAATTTCCTTGTTCTCTGCCTCGATACTTGCGTGAATTTGAGCCTTTGTATCACCTGTAGCATCAATCAAAGACTGAATATGTAAAGCATCATTTTCGTTTACACGATATGTGCTTTCAAGCTTATGATTTATCTCTGTTTGTTCTCTAATTTGAGTGAGCAATCTTTCAGACTCATATCTATTTGCTTGAGAAACCTCCATAAGATGATCTCTCTGTGTTTCATAACTTGAAATTGCCTCTTCTACAGTTGCAAGTTCAAATGAGGATTGCTTATAAAGATTTTCAACTCTTGCAATATCGTTTCTATACTTTTCAGTATCAAAGAACCAAAGCTGAACGTCAACCTTCTTCTTTGTTTCAAGAAGTTCAATTGCGCGTTTTGCCTTTTCTGCTTCCTTTTCAAGAGGTCCAACCTGCGCACTAATCTCAACGAAGATATCGTTGATACGAGTCATATTATCTTCAGTTTGAGCAAGTTTTCTTTCACTCTCAGTCTTCTTATGACGGAATTTTGCAATGCCTGAAGCGTCTTCAAAAATGCTTCTTCTATCCTCACTCTTACGAGAGATGATTTCTGCAATCTTACCCTGACCGATAATAGAATAGCCCTCGCGTCCGATACCCGTATTCATAAACAACTCATAGATATCACGAAGACGTACTGCTCTTTTGTTTATAAAATATTCGCTTTCACCTGAACGATAATAACGTCTTGTTACGATAACCTCATCATAGGGAGCGTCAAGACGATTTTCAGGGTCAGTGTTATCAAAGGTTACAGAAACCTCAGCAAAACCCATGGGCTTTCTTGAATCAGCACCACCGAAGATTACGTCCTCCATTTTGCTTGAACGCAAGCTCTTAGATGAAATTTCTCCAAGTACCCAACGCATAGCATCAGAAATATTTGATTTTCCGCTTCCGTTAGGGCCAACTATAACTGTCGCACCGTGTTCAAAATTAAGCTTGGTTTTATCGGGAAATGATTTAAACCCCTGCATTTCAAGACTCTTTAAATACAAAGCTTTATCCTCCTTTTTGGGATAAATAATAATTAATTAAAATCTATTATTATATTATAACTCAAAAGTTCATTTTTTTCAAGAACTTTTACGTTCTTTATTCCATATTTTTGGTAAATTTTTTCGATATTTTTGCGTTTTTGCCCCACTATTTTTGAAATATCACCCTTTGGACAATAAATTGTCATTTTTTCGGGTGTGACTGTGAAGTTTTGCACATCAATTTTTTCGCAAATTTTATCGAGATACAAGGCACTCATTGATAGTTCACCAATAGCAGAATGATTTGCTCCACCTGCCACAAGTGATGCATCGGACAAATTTTCACCCGACTGAAGTCCCACCCTTATGCAAGGAACATCCTCTGCCACGAACACTTTCAATGCCTCTTTAGTACGTTCAATTGCATCATCATTTGAAAGAGGTGAGTAAACTCCACTTTGCATCATTGAACAAAGTTCGGTATCGTAAAACACAACTGTGGGATAAATTCTTGCGCCATCTGCACCCATTTCGCATATCTTTTTTGCGGTGTAAATCTCTTTTTCAACAGTCGAATTTGGCAGACCAATCATCATCTGACCAATGAGTGAAAATCCTCTTTCTTTTATCATTTTACATGCTTTTTCGGCACAAAGAGATGTGTGTCCCCTCTTTGTTTTTTCAAGCACGCTATCGTCCATACTTTGAAGTCCAAGCTCGATTGTTTTAACCGAATAAGACGCCAAAATATCAAGTATCTCGTCATCAATATAGTCGGGACGGGTGGAAAGTCGAATTGACGAAACCCTGCCACAATCTATGTATTCTTTTGCAAGAGAAAGAAGTGATATCATAAGCTCACGGTCAATGCCCGTAAACGAGCCACCAAAGAATGCAATCTCAATTTCATCATCATTTTTAGTGGTTGCAAGTGCTTCGTCAATCTCGTTTTTTACCTTCGAAATATCAAAGCTCATCTTACCCGAAATAGACCTTTGATTGCAGAAAACACACATATTTGGACACCCCATATGAGGTATAAAAATGGGTATATTTATATGTCTCATCTCACTTTTTTCTCCTTTCTAACCAATTTTTAACTTTCTATAAAAAGCAAGAAAGGGAATCGGGGATTTTTCCGCGATTCCAAT
Organism: Eubacteriales bacterium; assembly: GCA_045651165.1. Lineage (GTDB taxonomy): Bacteria > Bacillota > Clostridia > Oscillospirales > CAG-272 > RGIG4608. Next base: position 45,796 of record JAZRRX010000013.1, on the reverse strand, counting down.
TCTTAATATTATATTTCGCCAAATAGAGCCAACGCCTCTTTTGCGGCATTCTGCTCTGCCTCGCGCTTGGTATTTCCCTTGCCTCTGCCGATAATGTTTGAATTCATTCTTGCCTCAACCTCAAAGGTTTTTGCATGGTCGGGTCCGCTTGTAGCAACTACCACATATGTAAGCGAATCTACGCCAGATTGTTGAATCATCTGCTGAAGCTCGGATTTATAATCCTTAACTATCTTACCCTGTTCCCAATAACCAATTTCTCTTTCAAAGAAAGGATAAACAAGGTTTGAGATGAATTCCATTCTATTGTCTGCACCGTCAAGATAAATAGCACCCATAAGCGCTTCAAAAGTATTTTCAAGCAAAGATTTTCTCTCCCTTGCATTATTCTTCTCTTCACCATTTCCAAGGAAAAGGAAGGAGCCAAGTTCAAAATGCTTTGCATAAGAAGAAAGCGCATCACGACAAACGATTACCGCACGACGACGAGTAAGCTCTCCCTCGGGATAATCGGGATATTTAGAAAACAAATAATTTGCCGCAATAATTGAGAGCACACTATCGCCAAGAAATTCAAGACGCTCGTTACACTCCACAACCTTTCCTCTAAGTTTAAGCTCATTTGAGTATGAGGAATGTGTAAGCGCAGTCCTAAGATATTCAATATTTTTAAAGGTATATCCAAGCTTTGCTTCAAGCTCGTGCAAATTTGTATTCTGCATTATCTACATTCCTTTCTATTTTTTCATATTTGCGACAACTTCATCTATCGCCTCAAGTGCGCGATTTGAGATAACCTCATTTTTTGCACTCTTGCCACCCTTTACTCTATATTCAAGGGGTTTTATAATACCAAAGTTTGCGTTCATCGGAACAAATTTTGACATTGAACCATTTTGAACGTAATTAGCCATTGAGCCAATCATTGTGGTTTCAGGGAAGATTGTTCCATCAACACCAAGAGCACGTGCTGCGGCATTTATACCTGCAACAAGACCACTACCTGCACTCTCTATATATCCCTCTACGCCAGTCATCTGACCTGCGAAGAAGATATTGGGATTTTTCATCATTGAATAGTCATTTTTAAGAAGTCCTGGAGAGTTAAGATACGTGTTTCTATGCATAATTCCATATCTCAAAAATTCTGCATTTTCAAGACCGGGAATCATCCTAAACACTCTTCTCTGCTCGGGGAAAGTGAGGTGAGTTTGGAAGCCAACAATGTTATACATTGTTCCCTCTTTATTTTCTTTGCGCAACTGAACAACTGCAAATGACTCTTTATTTGTTCTTGGATCAACAAGTCCAACGGGCTTAAGTGGTCCATAGCAAAGAGTATCGTATCCACGCTTTGCCATAACCTCAACGGGCATACAACCCTCAAACACTTGGAGCTTTTTCTTCTGCTCCTCGCGGTCAAACTCCTTAATTTCTGCCTCTTTTGCACCAACAAGCTCGGTATAAAAAGCATCATACTGTTCACGAGTCATAGGACAGTTTATATAGTCCGCATCACCCTTATCATAACGAGAAGCAAAGAATGCAACATCCATATTTATTGTTGAAAAATCAACTATGGGAGCTGCCGCATCAAAGAAATGAAGTCCTGAACAACCAAGCTCATTTTCAATATATTCTGCCATCTTATCACTTGTAAGAGGGCCTGTTGCGATAACAGTAATCTCATCGGGATTAACCTCACTCATCTCGGCTTCGATAACCTCAATAAGTGGGTGATTTTTGATTTTTTCTGTAATGAATTGAGAGAAAAGCTCTCTATCCACTGCAAGTGCTGAGCCCGCAGGAACTTTGGTGTTTTCTGCCGCCATCATTATAAGTGAACCCAAACGGCGCATCTCCTCTTTGAGAAGTCCCACCGCATTTATAACGCTATCTGAACGCAAGGAGTTCGAGCAAACAAGCTCTGCAAACCCTTGGGAGTGGTGGGCGGGTGTATATTTGTGCGGTTTCATTTCGTAAAGTTTTACCTTTACGCCTCTCTCCGCTATCTGCCACGCCGCCTCACATCCTGCAAGTCCTGCGCCATATACGTTTACTACTTTTGTATTTGACATTTTATTATTCCTGTTCTTCTATTGCTGGAGCTTCCTTTTTAAATCCGCATCCCTTTTCTGCGCAAACGAGGAGATTCTTTCCTTTCTTGCGGAACAAAATCTTTCCACAATCGGGACAGTGCTCGTTCGTTGGCATATCCCAACTTGAGAAATCACATTTGGGATAATTTTCACAGCTATAGAATACGGTCTTTTTCTTTCCGTATTTTGTGATAACCTTACCACCACAAACGGGACAAGGAACGTCAAGCTCTTTAGTTTTTGTTTTAATAAATTTACATTCGGGATATTTTGAACAAGCGTAGAATGTACCATATCTACTTGAACGAAGAACCATATCAGAGCCACACTTTTCACATTTGAAAGGTGCTATCTCCTCTTTCTTTTGTTCAACCTTTTCTACGGGTGCTTTTTCTTCAGAAGCAGGTGTTAAAGCTTTAGTATTTCTACACTTGGGGAAGTTGGGACATGCCGCAAACTTACCAAATTTACCACTTCTAACTACCATTTTTGCGCCACATTTATCGCAAATAATATCTGTTTCTTCAACGGGAAGCTTCATATCTTCAGAGCCAATCTTTTTCTCTGCCTTTTCAAGGTCAACCTTAAAATCACCCCAGAAATCAGAGAGCACATCAAGATATTCAAGTGTACCATCTTCAATCTTGTCAAGGTCAGTTTCCATATTTGCAGTAAATTTATAGTCGATTATGTCATAGAAGTTTTCTTCCATAATCTTTGTTGTAAGTGTTCCGAGCTGTGTGGGAACAAGAACTTTTCCCTCTCTGCGAACATAGTTTCTTGCAATTATAGTTGTAATAATTGGGGTGTAGGTACTAGGACGTCCAATTCCCTTTTCTTCAAGGAATTTGATAAGAGATGCTTCTGTATATCTTGGTGGCGCTTCTGTAAAGTGCTTCTCTGGATTGATAGAAGTCATATCAAGCTTCTCACCATCCTTGAGGTTGGGAATACGAATATCCTTAACTTCAGTTACGTCATCCCCAGATGTCTTAACCTCTTCAGTCGCTTCATAAACTGCCATATAGCCCTGGAATGCAACGCTATAGCCACTTGCACGGAAGATATATCCATTATTTACAAAGTCAGCGGTGATAGTGTTGAGCTTTGCAGACTGCATTTGAGAAGCAACAAATCTTTCCCAAATGAGTTTATAAAGTTTATATTGGTCGGGTGTGAGTGCCTTTCTAACAAGTGCAGGAGTAAGTTCAACCTTTGAGGGTCTAATCGCTTCGTGAGCATCCTGCGCACTCTTGCCAGCCTTGAACTTTCTTGGTGTTTTGGGTGCGTATTCTTCACCGTATTTTGAAACGATAAATTCTTTAGCAGCTGCCTGTGCTTCGTCTGAAATTCTCAAAGAGTCAGTTCTCATGTAAGTGATAAGACCTTGAACTCCACCAAACTCAGAGCCGATATTTACACCTTCATAAAGTTCCTGCGCAACTCTCATTGTACGAGCAGATTGGAATCCGAGCTTGTTTGCCGCTTCTTGCTGAAGTGTAGATGTTGTGAAAGGAGGAGCAGGAAGCTTCTGCTTATCTGCCTTTTTGATTGACTTAACCAAAAATTCACCATTTTTAATAGCATCCAACACTTTATTTGTATCTGCTTCATTTGAAAGTTTAACTTTTCCTTTTTCATCACCATAGAATCTAACCAAAAAGCTCTTGCCTTCTACGTTAGAAAGCTCTGCTTCTATAGTCCAATATTCAACGGGAACAAATGCAGCAATTTCATTTTCTCTTTCAACAATAATTCTTGTTGCAACAGACTGAACGCGTCCTGCTGACAAACCACTCTTAACAGTTTTCCAAAGAAGTGGGCTAATTTTATAGCCAACAATTCTATCAAGAATTCTTCTTGTCTGCTGAGAGTTAACAAGATTCATATCGATATTTCTTGGCTCTTTGATTGCTGCCTTTACAACTGTGGGGGTAATCTCATTAAATCCAACACGAAGTGTCTTTTCAACGGGAATGCCAAGTACAGTTGCCAAATGCCACGCTATTGCCTCACCCTCGCGGTCAGGGTCAGTTGCCAAGAATATTTTTTTAGCATTCTTTGCTTCTTTTTTTATCTCTTTGATAAGGTCGCCCTTACCTCTGATATTTATATAATGCGCATCAAATCCATTTTCGATATCAACACCAAGTGAACTCTTGGGAAGGTCGCGCAAATGTCCCTTTGAAGCCATTACCTTATAATTTGAACCGAGATATTTCTTTATAGGTCCTACCTTTGTGGGAGATTCCACTATAACAAGATTTGCCATATATATTCCTTTCACTGTTTATACAGATTATTTTCTTATGTACATGCCGCCTGGCAATGAGGTAACAAGTCCTTTGATTTCAAGGATAGTTAAGGTTGCCATAAGCGAGCCAATATTATATCCGCCCTTTGCAAGTGCATCAACTGAGGTGGGCTTGTCGCACGGAATATCGTTAAAGATTCTTCTTTGCTCATCAGTAAGCCCTACTAGTACACTTTCATCAACGGGAGATGGTTCTGCTTTAATATTTTCTTCTTTTTCAACGAATTTACTCTCATTAATTCGTTTGATTTTGGGAGCGGAATAATAATCGCTATTTTGTTCGGCATTATTATTGAGCTGCTCATTAAGTTTTTTAAGCAAGGATGATGGTGTTTCTTTTGGCCCTTTGCCATAGCAGGTTACAGAAATACCAACATCCTCTAAAATACCATTATCAAAATCCGAACTCAATTCTCCTTGACGGAGTTTTACTGGGTCAACAAGACGCGAGTGATTTTCAAAGTAATAGTGTAAAATATCTCTTGCGCAAGTTATCGCCATAGCACCGTTTTTGATAAGGTGATTTGGACCTTCACTCATCGGCTCTTCAATACTGCCAGGGAGTGCATAAACAGTTCTTGACTGCTCTGCTGCACACTCTGCTGTAATGAGTGCTCCACTGGAGCGAGGTGCTTCAACAACGAGCGTTCCTTCACTCAATGCGCTAATAATGGCGTTTCGTTCAGGAAAATTATTTTTATATGCGGGTGTTGACGGATGATATGCAGTAATCACCGCACCGTGCTCGCATATATATTTTCTAAGCTTTCTATGTTGTTTGGGATAGATAACATCTATTCCGCAACCAAGCACGGCAATAGTTGTACCACGAGCACCTATTGCACCTGCGTGTGCAACGCTATCTATACCGAGAGCCATTCCACTGACTACAACTGCGCCTGCAGAAGCAAGCTCATATGCTATTTTATAGCATGAGCGCATTCCGTATTCCGTCATCTTGCGAGTTCCGACCACAGAAACACAAACTCTATTATTTAAATTTGGAATATGCCCCATATAGTAAAGCAATATGGGAGGATTTTTCATGGATTTTAATGACTCGGGATAGATACTCTCTCCATAAGTCATAATTCCAACTTTGTTCCATTTACAGTAATTGAAAATTGAAAGCGCCTCATCAAGATTTTTATCAAGAAGCACCTTCTTTTGAAATTCAGTAAGGTGTGTTGCGCGATTCAATTCATCTTCGTTTGCTTTATATATCTCATATGGAGAATTATCAAATTGATCAAGCAAACGCTGAAATACCGTATTCTGATTATTAAGTTTCAACGATAACCAAATCCAATATACTTGATCGGATTTTTTAAACAAGTTAAATTCCATATTTTCACCAAATATTATTTTGTTTTATAAAGCTCCCACATACAAACGGATGCAGCAATTGAAGCGTTCAAAGATTCACTTCCACTTTCCATTGGAATATACACACATTCATCACAAGCATCTATTACTTCTTTTGAAAGTCCGTGTCCCTCGTTGCCGACAATTATAATGTCCCCCTTGACAAGTTCAAATGTGCCAAGTTTCTTTGCTTCTCTTTCGAGCGCCGCGGCAAATACTCTCATTCCATTCTTACGGAATGAGGATACAGCTGCCACAACATCATCAACTACAACTACTTTTTGAGTGAAAAGTGCCCCCATTGCCGCACGAACAGTTTTAGAATTATACAAATCTGCACAATCGGAGCTGATTACGAGCGCATCAATACCAAATGCCTTTGCAGAACGAAGTATCGTTCCCATATTTCCTGTATCTCTAACACTTTCGAGCATCAAAACGGAGCAATCTTTGATTTCAGTTGCTAAAGCATTATGGTCTTCCACTTTAACGATATTTTCAAGCTCTTCGCAAACAGTAACTATGCCCTCGGGAGCTTGTTCATCGGTGATTTTTGCAAAAACCTCGTCAGAAAGGATATAAAGCAAAGCATTAATGCCACTATCTTCAACTGTATGTTTAAATTTTACACTTGCACTTTCGGATACAAAAACATATCTAATGGGCGCTCCATTTTGAGCCGCCTCACAAAAAAGCTTTATACCATCAAAGCGAAAAAGACCTTCTGCCTTGCGATATTTTTTATCTTTAAGCTTTGCCATTCTAACAACAAGATTGTTGTTTTTTGATGAAATATATTGCCATTCTGCCATTATTTTTGCTCCTTTCTCAATTGATAAAAGTTTATGAAAATGGAAAAATCAGTTATAACTAACTCACTTTTCAACGTTCATAAATGCATCTAACGGTACAGTTTTTGGGCATTCACCCAATAAAACTGTACCGATAAATATGACAAAAAACCCGGCAGACCGGGTTTTTTATGTCTAATTAGAGAGCTGCCTTTGCCTGCTCAACGAGTGCAGCAAATGCTGCCTTATCGTTAACTGCAAGTTCTGCAAGCATCTTTCTGTTAAGGTCAATACCAGCTTTTTTAAGGCCGTGCATAAACTGTGAATAGTTGATGCCGTTTACCTTTGCCTGTGCATTGATACGAGCGATCCAAAGAGAACGGAAGTCTCTCTTCTTCATCTTTCTACCAGCGAATGCATAGTTACCGCTCTTCATTACGGCTTGCTTAGCCATCTTGAAGTGCTTGGATTTTGCACCCCAGTAACCTTTAGCTGCCTTAAGTACTTTATTTCTTCTCTTACGCGTCATCATCGCGCCTTTAACTCTTGCCATTTTTCTTTCCTCCTAAAAATTTCCAATAGATTATTTCTGAATAAGTGCTCTGTAGTTTGCAGCCATAGCATCGCTAAGGTATGCATTCTCTCTACCCTGTCTAAGTGCCTTACCTGTCTTCTTACCTGTCTTATGACGGCGGAAGCAGTGATTAAGCTTAACCTTGCCTGTACCTGTTACAGAAAATCTCTTAGATGAAGCCTTATGTGTTTTGATCTTTCCCATTGTTTTATCTCCTTTGATATTTATTTCGGCAAGCCGAAACATAATTTTTTATATTGAGGTCTATGACCTATTGTGTACTGTTTTTATTTCTTAACGGGTGAAATTACCATACTCATGATTCTGCCGTCAAGAGAAGGTTTTTTATCAACTGTGCCAAGCTCTTCGCAAGCCACACGGAATTTTTCCATAATCTCAACACCAAGATCCTGATGCGCCATTTCTCTACCTTTAAATCTAAGAACTACGCGAACCTTGTTTCCACTCGACAAGAATTTGTGAGCGTGTTTGAGTTTTGTTTCAAAATCGTGATTTTCAATTCTGCAAGAAAGCTGAATTTCTTTAAGTTCAACAACTTGTTGTTTCTTTTTAGCTTCTTTCTCTTTCTTTTCACGTTCGAAACGGAATTTTCCGAAATTCATAATTTTGCAAACGGGGGGAGTTGCATTTCCTGTCATCATAACGAGGTCAAGACCGTCATTATATGCCATTCTGAGCGCCTGTTCTGTGCTCATAATTCCAAGCTGTTCTCCGTCAGCACCGATTACTCGGATTTCCTTTGCGTCAATCTGTTCGTTGACAAGCATTTCTTTTGCGTTAGCGATGGGTAAACACCTCCAAAAAATAAAAAGTCGTACGCAGACAATTCCCGTACGACACACATAGCCCTTTTATGGCTTTTATATCAAAAATATCAACACAAGCGCACCTATGTGGCAGGGTGAGAACGGGGTGTTCTGCTTTATTACTTAAGCATTTTACCACAATATATGCATTTTGTCAATAGTTTTTTTTCATTTTTATTATAAAAGTTTTTTGTTTTGATCGCAGGGGATTTTTCTTTCCCCTGCAATCTATATTTTTTAAAGTTTTTTAAGCTTTGCATAGGTAGCCATAAGCTTTTTTGTTCCAACCTTATCAAAAATAACCTCATAGAGCCAGTCTGCGCCCATTCGTTTTACGGAGATGAGTTCTCCCTCTCCAAAGGTAGCGTGGTACACTCTATCCCCCGCCTCAAGAATTTCTTTTGAAGGACTTACAGTAGATTTCGGCTTGGAGTTTATAGTCAAGGTATCATAATTCGGCTTATAGTCGTTATTCGAATAAGAATACACAGGATTTTTAGGTCTATCGTAAGGTGATTTTTCGCGCGCGATAAGTTCCTCAGGAATCTCTTTTAGAAATCTTGATTCGGGATTGAACTGTGTTCTTCCATAGAGCATTCTCTGATTTGTATGAACTATAAATAGTTCTTTCTTTGCTCTCGTTATGGCAACGTAGCAAAGTCTGCGCTCCTCCTCAACCTCAGCACTTGTTGCCGTAATTGATTGCATTGATGGGAAAAGTCCCTCCTCCATGCCTGGCAAGAACACATATGGGAATTCAAGTCCCTTTGCGCTATGCGCCGTCATGAGCACTACTGCATCTGCAGTTTCGTCATAGCGGTCAACGTCTGCAACAAGGGACGTTTCTTCCATAAATCCCTCAAGCACTGACGTGTATGAGCCGTCATCGACGTAATTATTTTCATATTCGATAGCACCTGTCAAGAATTCTTCAAGGTTTTCAAGACGATCTCTTTCAACCTCTCCTGCCGCAATAAGCATTTGACGATAACCTGTTTTATCCATTACCTGATTAATAAGGGTTTCAAGAGATACACTTGAAACAATGGCGGTAAGATAATTTATAAGATCAGCAAATTCTTTTAGCTTGTCCGCGCTCTTTGAAAGAGCAACATACTTATCGGCATTTTCAAGGATTTTGAACATTGAACATCCCTGTTCGCGTGCGATAGCACGAACACCCTCAATAGTTTTATCGCCTATCTTGCGCTTCGGCTCATTGATGATACGAACAAGACGCTCATCGTCATTATGGTTTTGAATAAGCTGTAAATATGCAACGATGTCCTTGATTTCTTTTCTATCTGCAAAGCGAACGCCACCTATAATTCTATAAGGTATGCCACTTTTTGCAAAGGTACGCTCAATTGTGCTTGATTGGGCGTTATTGCGGTACAAAAGTGCAAAATCGCGGAACTGCTTACCGTCACTTACCATTTTTTGAATTTTATCGCAGATATATCTTGCTTCTTCATTGTGGTCAAAAACTTTTTTAAGGTGAATTTTCTCACCCTCTCCTGCATTTGTCCAAAGAGTTTTACCCTTTCTACCCGTGTTATTCTTAATAACGGCATTGGCAGCATCAAGGATATTCTGTGTTGAACGATAATTCTGCTCAAGTCTAATAACTTTAGCACTTAGGAATGTCTTATCAAAGTTCAAGATATTTTCAATAGTCGCACCACGGAATTTATAGATACTCTGGTCATCATCACCAACGACCATTATATTGTTATAGCCCCCCGATAAAAGTGCTGTGAGGGCAAACTGTGCTTCGTTTGTATCCTGATACTCGTCAACACAAACGTATCGAAAACGATTTTGATAATACTCACATACCTCGGGAAATTTGCGAAGCAAAATAACTGTTTGCATAATGATATCATCAAAATCAAGTGCGTTTGATGATTTAAGTTTATTTTGATATGCCTCATATATTCTGCCAATCTGCTTTAAGCGATAGTCGTTGCCAACCTCACTATAAAACATTTCAGGTGTAATCATCTTATCCTTGGCACGTGATATAGTTGTTTGAACGCTCTTTACGGGGAGAGTTTTGGTGTCTATATTAAGATCTTTCATGCAATTCGTAATTGCCTTTTTCGTATCATCTGCATCATAGATTGAAAATCCTGTTGCATAGCCGATTTTCTCTCCATGTGAGCGCAAAATGCGAAGACAAATAGAGTGGAAAGTACCACTCCAAATTTCACCTGCAATTTGACTGTCACCAAGTTGATTGTTTATTCTTGAACGAATTTCCCCTGCCGCCTTATTCGTAAAGGTAATGGCAAGCATTCTCCAAGGAGCGCAAGGATTGGTCGCAAAGCGGTCAAGCATCGGGAGTATTTCTTCTTTTGTTAAATTTGCCGCCTCTTCAAGACGAGCCACTTCTTGCTCTGAAATGTCAAATGGAACATATTCACTTGCATATGCATTTCCATATTTAATAATGAAAGCAATTCTCTTTACAAGCACGGTAGTTTTACCACTTCCAGCACCCGCAAGAATAAGAAGCGGACCATCAACTGTGAATACCGCTTTTCTCTGCTCTGTATTAAGCTCTGAATACGCCTTGTTAAAGAGCATTCTTTTCGCTCTTAAATATCTATCACCTAAATTTTGCATTGGTTTCTCCGTTTAATAAATGTATGCATTTATTCTACCATAAAACGATTGGTTTTTCAAGATAGAAAACCAAAAAAATCCCAACGAAAATTCCGTTGGGATTTATCAAATTACATATTAAAGCTATCGATTTTTCTTGTTACATAGTTGAGCATTCTGCGGTGGAGGTAGGTTGCGTTTTCATCAAGGAACGCTGCCGCTTCACCAACACAACTTTCACCCGTTAAACGATATGTATTGAGTGCCTTTGCAAGTTCATCATCACCATTTCTAAGAAGACAGTCCTGAAGATCTGCAAAATCAACATCGGGAAGCTCAAAAAACATCTTCCATGCCTTTTTGCTATGGTGCGCCTGAAGGTCGGAGAGCATCTTATATGCAAGAAGAACCTTGAATGCGCCGTCCTTACCGAAAACTGACTGGTCACCTGAAAATACGTTGTTCTTCCAAAGTGCTATGGGTGAGCCGAATGCGTCAATTATGAATTTGTTCATTTGGTCATCAATTATCTCAAAAGTGAGGTCTTGGGGAGCTATTCTCTTTCTTCCCCCCTTGATATTGAGAAAATAATTCAAAGGACGAGATTTTGAGCCGTATTTGTTTGGAACAACCTTTGACATATCAAGATATGTAAGGTATGACACAAGTCCTGCCAGCACAAGAAATAAAAAGGCTGACAAAAACAGCATTACTTTCACATACATGGTTTCTGTGCTCAAAGCAAAAACAAATGTTACTATTGCAAGTACAAGTGATACACCTGCAGCAGACCACATTAATATACTCATTGATTTATTTTTTTGCATAATTATATCTCCATTTACATAGTCAAAATAACTTCTACGATATTGTATCACAAGAATTTGTTTTTTTCAATAGAATTTTGAATTTTTATGTTATTTTAAGTCGTATTTTTTATATTCGACACCAAAATATATTCTATATCTGCCAAGGTAATCTTCAAAATCGGATTTATTCATAAATTCAAAGTCTGCAAAGCTAACTTCACATTCCCCATTTAGATTTGAAAATATCTCAAATTTTTGTTGAGGATTGCGTCCATCAGCACCAAATATCAAATAATCACTATTTGCAATATGCTCATCAAACGCTCCCGATTCTTCAATGTAAGTGTCAAAATACGGTTTTTCTATAAGTGTAATTCGTTCATCCCCATAAGCAAAGCTTATAGCAACGCTTGGATGCGCATATCCAGCAATATAGGAGCGCGAGCTTATTGAAAGTTTTCCCGACAATATTTCAAGGTCGCGCTCGTTATCAAATACATAAACCTCAACGTTTTCTTTTGACAAAACACGAACTATACTTCTCATAATGAGGTCTTCATCACTGTTTTGAGGTGTTGGAAGCAAAACACTATGTATTTTATAACTCTTTGCCAATCTCTCAAGTGAAACGACGTGCTTTGAATGATAGTGTGTGAGAATTATTCCGTCAATTTCGGTAAAGCAATTTTCTTTTGCAATAGCAACGCTTTCATACAAATTACCATATGCGCCGTCCGAAGCATCACAAATATACACTCCATTCGAAGATGAAAGTACCAAAGTGTCACCAGATAAATATTCTGCGCGCACAAATTTTTCTCTTTGAATATCATAAATTATTATATTAACACACAACAAAATTGCAAAAAGAACACTTGGGACAAATATGAGCCACTTTCGACTCAAACGTATCGAAAGCATTAAAACAAAGGCAATAAAAAGTCCCCAAACCAATATTTCAACTAAGGGATATTCAAGTGAGAGCATAACGTTATCAATATCGGCTATAAATGAAACAATTCTTGTCATAAAATTGCCCGTGCGAACAGAAAGTTCTGCAAAAGGAAATCTAATATATATACTCCACGAGAAGACCAAGGTTAAAAGTGAAAGTATCATAAATATTTCGCAAATAACGCCCATAAAAATATTGCTTATAAACGTTGCGAGTGAAACTTCACCAAAATACAGCATAAGTATGGGTAAGGTTACTATAAAGACACAAAGTGAGGCAATGATAACAGTTAAAAGTTTAGAAAGCAAACCAAATGCACGCGCCTTTGTTCCGCCCTCATTGATATCTTTCTTCAACCATTTTAATTTATCACATATAATTGCTCCACTAATTACTCCAAAGGTAGAAAGAAACGACAACTGCAGACCAATATCCAAAATCGCAGAAGGAGTTATTAGCACAATAACTGAAACTGCAAAGAAAAGTGAGGTCAGAGCATCTCGTCTTCTTCCTAAAGTGAGTGAGAGATACAAAAGCCCAAGCATTAGCATTGACCTGCACACCGACAATGCAAATCCCGTTAGTGCAACGTAAAATAGTGAAAGAAAAGCCAAAATACCCAATCTTACACCACGAGGAATAAATAGCTTCTTCAAAAGCCAATCAAAAATTCCAATCAATATTGCAACGTGCATGCCACTTAGCGCAAGCATGTGATAGATGCCCGCGCGTTTGAAATCACGCAAAACATTATCGGAAAGTAATTCCCTGTTACCAAGCAAAAGTGCGCTCGCAAAAGAACCTGCATCTTTTCCCAAAAGAGCTTTTAAGGTTGATGACAATTTCGCATTCAAACCCGAAAGCATCAAGGAAATGCGGAATTCACTCTCTTTATTTGCAATTTCGTCCTTGTCATCTATGACACAGATTATGGGATAGTCGTGCTCATTTTTGTTTTTGAGATAATTGTAATCTTTATACTCAGAAAGAGATGACAATTCCCCCTTCAATTCAAAGAAATCCCCACGCGAAAGATATGATTGATAGTTGCTAACAAGAACCATATCAAAGTTGACCTTTTTGTCGTCAATCTTTTCAACTCGCACAACATATTCACCCATAAAACTTTGATGTGATGAAACTTCGACCACATAACCAGAAACGGTATGCTCTCCTGAATACTTGTCCACCATCAAATCGTTCTTGAAAATATGCAAACGTGATAAGGATATTCCAAAAATTGCAGAACACAGCAAAAGAAGACAAACGAGCTTTAAATTTGATGATTTTTGTCTTCTTTTCGACATAATCAAATAAAAAACTGCAAGAAATATCGCAAAAATCGGAAAAAATATTAAATTTTTATTTTCAAAGGAAATTGCCGTGAACACTAGAAAAATCAAGGCAATACAGGCATAAAACCTTTTGTTGAACACGTTCATATGTTGCTCCCTTAAAAAATCCTGAAAATTTTTTCGAATAAATTGTTGACAAATCACAAAAAAGTAGGTATAATACTTGAAGATGGGTCAAGTTGTGCATATTTTGTGCATATTTATTCCTTGCTCACCTTATTAATTTAGATTTAAACACATTTAAGGAGATTGCTATGTTTGAAAAAGTAAAACAGATTCTTATTGAGGAGCTTCAAGTTGAAGAACATCTCATCACTCTTGACGCTGAACTCACCAACGACCTCGGTATTAACTCTATTGAGCTTGCTGACCTTGTTATGATTTGTGAAGATAAGTTCGACATCGAAATCAGCGATGAAAATATCGGTCAGTTCGTTACAATCCGTGACGTTGTTAATTATCTTGAAACACTTTAATCAAAAATAACAAAAATAAAACGGTCTGTAGTGCGATGCACAAGTGCAGGCCGTTTTATTTTTATTGTTCTCTCTTTTGTTTAAAAAAACTTGATAGCAATTCTCTGCTCTCTTCTTCGCAAAGACCAACTTCAGTTTTCACTTTGTGAAGAAGCGGATATGAATTGAGATTAAGAACACTTCCAAGTGCACCTGAATTTGATTCTTTAAGCGCATAATAAACCTTGCCAATTCTTGCATTAAGTATTGCTCCTGCGCACATCGGACACGGCTCAAGAGTAACATACATCTCACAATCAGAAAGACGCCATCTGCCAAGCTTTTCAGAGGCACGGTCGATAGCAAGTATTTCAGCATGGGAAGTGGCTTTACCCAAATTTTCTCTCTCGTTATATGCCTCGGCAACTATTTCTCCGTCCTTGACTATAACTGCTCCAACGGGCACATCCCCATTTTTAAATGCGATTTTGGCATTTTCGATTGCCCTTAACATAAATTTGTTTTTCATAGATTTTATTCACTTTCTATAGAATAATTGTATTTTTATTCATCTTTTGTGAATAAATTCATTATTCTGAAATCTCATAGGACACGATGTTATCTTTAACGTAAACTATTTCGTAGTCCTTTATATAAAATCTTGGAACACGCTCGCCTATTGCACAAATCATTTCATAGCCGATAGTTCCGTTGTTCTTTGCTAATTCGTCCGCAGTGATAAATTCATCTTTATCCCCACCAATTAGGGTGATATAATCTCCCTCTCGCACCCCCTTAACGTTTGTAACGTCAAGCATAAGTTGGTCCATACACACTCTACCAACGATATTTACTCTTTGACCACGAATGAGCATTTGTGTACCATTTTCTGCATTTGAACGCCAAAATCCGTCCGCATAACCTACAGGAGCCGTTGCAATTTTAGTTTTCTTCTCTGCCTTAAAGGTACAACCATAGCTAACGGTATCCCCCTTTTCTATTTCCTTTATCATTGATATAACGGATTTCAAGCTCATCACGGGAGTGAGTTCTTCACAACCACACACCTTTGCTGAGGGGGCAACACCATAAAGAACAACTCCCACGCGTACCATATCAAGATGATATTCGGGGTATTCAAAAGTTGTTGCACTATTGGCACAATGCTTTATTTCAAATTCAATTCCACGAGCCTTTAATTCATCAACGGCAGAAATGAATCTTTCATATTGAAGTCTTGTGAATTCCGCACCATCAATTCCATCATCTGCCAAGGCAAAATGGGTGAAAATACCCTCATTTTCAAGTCCTGACATATTGCAAACGTCAACTATGCTATCAATCATTTCTTCTCGTTTATGAATGCAATCAAAACCAATTCTGCCCATTCCGGAGTCGAGTTTAATATGTATTTTAACTTTTACTCCGTCAGAAATGGCGCTCTTTGAAAGTTCTTTGGCATAGGAATATGAAAATACACTTTGCGAAATGTTATTCTCGGCAAGAATTGATGCACAAGAAGTGGGTGTATAACCCAAAATCAAGATAGGAGTGCTTATACCATTATTACGAAGCTGCATTGCTTCTTCTATATTAGAAACTGCAAAAAAGTCCGCACCGAGCTTTTCGTAAAGCTTTGAAAGATACACAGCGCCATGTCCATAAGCGTTTGCCTTAACAACACAACAAAGTTTAGTTCTATTATTCAATTTTGACTTAATTACGTTAAAATTCTTTTCGGCAGCATTCATATCAATCTCTGCCCAAAAACGTTTTCTTTTTGAAATATAGTTATCCTTCAAAGTAGCATCTCCTTTCCCTAAATTTACCATAATATTTTATCACACATCAATTAAAAAATCAATATTTAGTAATAAAATATATGCTGAATTTTTAAAATTTTGATTTACAAGTACGTTAATTTACATACAAAAAGCGCCAAGTTATTTCTTGGCGCTTTTTTGTATGTACTGCGTTTAATCAAGATCACCAGAAACAGTAACTCCTGCTACAGTATATGTGATGGTAAACACACCATCTTTCTCTGTAACGGTTACCTTTTGGAATTTATTTAAATCCGTGCAGCCATTAATTTTAGATGTAAGCTGCTCTTTCGTCATAGTGCTCTTATCCAAATCATCCCACTTTCCATCGTCTGCAAATTCAGCATTTACATAGGTAACAATTTGACGAAGCTCGGATTCTGCTTTAGATTGATTAGCTTTGTTTACAAAAACTGTATATCCAACAATAGTTACAGTTGCAAGTATTGCAAGAATTGCAATAACTACAAGCAATTCAACAAGGGTAAATCCCTTTTTATTATTTCTCATTTTGAAATTCTCCTTAAAAAGTCTTGTGTATGATTATATACGCAACGCCCTTATTTTACTATATTTCACCATAATTGTCAATAATTTTGTCGAATTTTGTTATACATAAAGGGCAAGCACCAAAGCGCTTGCCCATTTATACTATTCAGTTTTATCTTCGCCATTATCTATTCGCTTGGAGTCGATATACCCTTCGGTTAAAATATATGCCGCAAGCACTCCTAATGCACTTATAGTTGTGGCAAGTTTTTCAACAGTCAAGTCATCAACGCCAAACAGTACACACAACGCGCAGACAAGTGCGCCAAGTGCCATCCAGAATTTTCGGCTCGAAAGCTTTGTTTTCAAATCAATCTTTTTCATATCTTTGCACCCCACTCTCTTTCAAGCACGCAAAGGCGTTTTTCGTGCTCTGCAAGTTCGGTATAAAAATGATTGTTTTTGTCGGATTGATGCTCCATTGTTTCTTTCAGTTGAATCACCGCACTTTCAAGCTTTGCAAGTGTTGAATTTATCTTAACGACCACATTCATCACCGCAATAAAGGCGGAGATTATGCCAAATACTCCAACTGCTATTTCCCAAGTCAATTTTTGCTCCTTTCTCGGCGCTTTTTGTTATTCCATATTAATTGTAGCATAATTTTTCTTCGCAGGGCGACAATTTTGTGTCAAAATGAAGTTTTTTTCGCAAATTTATTGACATTTTTTTGTCTGTGTGCTATACTAATTCTCGATATGAAACGCCCTGACGGGAAGGAGTAATTTTGTATAAGTCTAAAGAGAGCAGACATTTGGTGCGAGTCTGTGGCAGAGCAAAATGAAGTAGTCCCCGAGCGGTCTTTGTGAAACGGCTTTATATCTATATAAAGAAAGTAGCAAGGAACGGCATTCTCCGTTAAAGATTTTGAGTGCGCATTCACATATTGAATGCGAAATCAGGTGGTACCGCGTTCCCACGTCCTGATATCAGGATGGGGGATTTTTTGTTTTTATGGTAAAAAAATCACTACATACATTTAAGAAAGCGAGGTTCAAAAAATGAACAGCTACAACGAGCTTCCAAAGACATATTCTCCACAAGAATTTGAGGACAGAATATATCAGGAATGGTGTGATAAGGGTTATTTCACACCCGACAAAAATAATAATAATCCCGCATTTTCAATCGTAATTCCTCCGCCCAACGTTACAGGTCAGCTCCATATGGGACACGCCCTTGACGAAACTTTGCAGGATATTCTTGTTCGTTACAAGAGAATGCAGGGCTTTAATACACTTTGGGTTCCTGGCACTGACCATGCAGGTATTGCAACTCAAATTAAGGTTGAGGAACGTCTTCGTGTTGATGAGGGACTTTCTCGTTACGACCTCGGTCGTGAAAAATTCCTTGAACGCGTTTGGGGTTGGAAGGATACTTACGAAGCAAGAATTACAGGTCAGTTGAAGAAACTCGGCGCTTCTTGCGACTGGTCACGTCAGCGTTTTACTATGGACGATGGCTGTTCACACGCAGTTCGCGAAGTTTTTGTTAACCTTTATAACAAGGGTCTTATCTATCGTGGTTACAGAATTATCAACTGGTGTCCCAGATGCCTTACTGCCCTTTCCGATGCAGAGGTTGAATACAAAGATATGCCCGGGTCTTTCTGGCACATCAAATATCCCATCAAGGGTGAAGACGGCTTCGTTGAAGTTGCTACAACACGTCCTGAAACAATGTTCGGTGATACTGCAGTTGCAGTTAACCCCGAAGATGAAAATACAAAGCATCTTATAGGTAAAACACTTATTTTGCCCATCGTAAATAGAGAAATTCCTGTTATCGCAGACGATTACGTTGAAATTGGCTTCGGTACAGGTTGCGTTAAGATTACTCCCGCGCATGACCCCAACGACTTCCTTGTTGGTCAGCGCCACGACCTTGAGCAGATTAAGGTTATGAACGACGATGCAACAATGAATGCATACGCAGGTAAATACGAGGGTATGGATCGTTACGCGTGCCGTAAGGCGCTTGTTGCCGACCTTGAGGAACAAGGATTCCTCGTTAAAACTGTTGCTCACGACCATAACGTTGGTGTTTGCTATCGTTGTGGAACAACTGTTGAACCCCTTACAAGCGACCAGTGGTTCGTTAAGATGAAACCCCTTGCAAAGCCCGCTATTGAGGCAGTTGAATCTGGCGACATCAACTTTATTCCCGAAAGATTCTCAAAGAACTATTTCAACTGGATGAACAATATCCTTGACTGGTGTATCTCCCGTCAACTTTGGTGGGGACACAGAATCCCTGCATTCTATTGCGATGATTGTGGTGAAATGACAGTTTCTAAAGAGGACATTACAACTTGTCCCAAGTGTGGCAAGCCCGTTCGTCAGGACGAGGACGTTCTTGATACATGGTTCTCATCTGCTCTTTGGCCCTTCTCAACACTCGGTTGGCCCGAAAACACAGAAGACCTTGCAAAGTACTATCCCACAAGCGTGCTTGTAACAGGTTACGATATTATTACATTCTGGGTTTCTCGTATGATTTTCTCAGGTCTTGAGCACATGGGTCAAAAGCCCTTCTCTACTGTATTCATTCACGGTCTTGTAAGAGATGCTCAGGGTAGAAAGATGTCAAAATCCTTGGGTAATGGTATCGATCCCCTTGAAATTATTGATAAATACGGTGCAGACGCGCTTCGTTTTGCACTTGCGACCGGTAACTCACCAGGAAACGATATGAGATTCTCTGACGAAAAGATTGAAGCAGCAAGAAACTTTGCTAACAAGCTTTGGAATGCTTCTCGTTTCGTAAGAATGAATCTTACAATCGACGAAATCAATCTTCCAAAAGAATCAAAGCTTGCTATTGAAGACAAGTGGATTCTTACAAAGTTCAACGAGCTCACAAAGAGCGTTGTTACTAACCTTGACAGATTTGAGGTTGGTGTAGCTCTTGCTGAAATTTACTCTTTCACTTGGGATATCTTCTGCGACTGGTATATTGAACTTGCAAAGGCAAGATTTAATGAAAAAGAAACTGAAGCAAATCTCGTTTGTCAAAACGTTATTGCATACGTTCTTAACGGAACTCTTAAACTCCTTCATCCATTTATGCCCTTCATTACAGAAGAAATTTATCAGTCACTTCCTCACAGTGCAGAAAGCATCATGATTGACAAGTACCCTGAATATAATGAGGGTCTTGACTTCTCTACTGACGCCGAAAAGATGACAAAGATTATTGATGCCATCACAGCAATTCGTACAAGAAGAAGTGAGATGAACGTTCCTCCTTCAAAGAAGGCAAAGGTATTCCTTGAAACAAAGTATGCTGATATCTTTGGTGCTTCAAGTGAAGCATTCTTCGTTCGTCTTGCATCTGCAAGTGAGCTTTGTGTTGCAGAAAAGTTTGATGGTGAAGTTAGTGCAGACAACTCCGTTCAAATCATCACAGATGCAGCAACAATCTATCTTCCCTTGTCCGATATCATCGACTTTGAAAAGGAAAAGGCAAGACTTGAAGGTGAAAAGAAACGTCTTGAAGGTGAAATTGACAGAATCGTTAAGAAACTTTCTAACGAAGGCTTCGTTGCTAAAGCACCTGCTGCCGTTGTTGAGGGTGAAAAGGCAAAGATGGCTAAATACCAAGAAAATCTTGATGGCGTTCTTGCAGCTCTTGAAAAATTGAATTAATAAAAACTTAAATCCAAGCCCCTCGGGGCTTGGATTAACTTTAATATGCAAACTATGATTAAATCAAACTACATAAAATATAATCATCTTTATATAGCTGAAGATGAAAATGACGTTATTCTTCTTGGTTACAAATTGGAACTCACAAAAACAGAATATCAAATAATAAAAATCCTAATAAAAAGTGAAAGTTTCCCCATCTCTGCTGAACAAATTTCTATTGAAACAGGCATGGATTTATCCAAAGAAAACGTTGCTTTTCACATCTCAAGCATAAATAGAAAGGCAAAATTCATCGGAAATCGCATTTTAATAAAAAATATAGCAAAAATTGGATATTTTTTGGCTTAGAAAAAATAAAAATTCTTGACAACTTTTGTATATTGTGATATAATACTGACGTAAGTTATGTAAATTTTTATTCGTTCGTTTATTTGTTGTTTTAATCGTTTATATACAGAAAGGATTTAAGATGGAAATTGCAATTATAGCTCACGACATGAAAAAAGAACTTATGACACAATTCTGTATTGCTTACTGCGGAATTCTCAGTAAGCACAATCTTTGCGCAACAAGCATCACAGCTAAATATATTTCAGATGCAACAGGCCTCAAGATTGAAAAATTGCTCACAGGTGAACACGGCGGTGAACAGCAAATTACTTCCCGTCTTGCATATAATGAAATCGACCTTCTTCTCAACTTCAGAGATACCCGTTCTTCATCCTCTTATAACGAGGAAGAAGCAGAAATGATGAGAATGTGCGATCTTCACAATATTCCCGTTGCCACTAACATCGCAACTGCCGAAATTCTTGTTCAGGCACTTGATCGCGGTGATCTTAACTGGCGCGAGGTTTATAACCCCCGTTCCGAATACAATAGAAAGAGAAACGGGCTTATCTAATTTAATTGAAAATGCAAGGGATACGTTCCTCTGCACCATCTTGTTCAGAGAGAGGATGATTTGCTGTGACATCCTTCAAGATAGCAGTTGTAATACCACCCGTGCGTCACGTTGAATACCCTTTTTAAGTAAAAAATTCGGGTGGAACCGTGCGAAAAATCTTGTTTATCGCACCCCGAACGGCTTTTCGTCGTTCGGGGTGTTTTTGTTTTTAATTACTTTTTTAGGAGATAGAATTATGAAAATCAAACTTTTAGATCTCTGCCTTGAATTCGATGCACCCATCACAGTATATGATGCGGCTCGTCAGGCGGAGAAAATTGACCGCAGCGTAATTGCTGCAAAGGCTGACGGCAACGTTGTTGCTCTTAATTACCTTATCGAAAATGATGCAGAGGTTGAACTTCTTACATTTAAGGATACAGACGGCAAGCACGTTTTCAATCATACCGCTTCTCACATTCTTGCGCAAGCAGTTAAGCGCCTTTATCCTGAAACAAAGCTTACAATCGGTCCTGCGATCGAAAATGGCTTCTATTATGATTTTGATTCCGAGGTTTCCTTCACTCCCGAAATTCTTTCAAAGCTTGAAGCGGAAATGAAGAAAATCGTTAAAGAAAATCTTCTTATTACAAGACAAGAGCTTCCTCGTGCTGAAGCAATTGCTCTTATGAACGAAAAGAACGAGCCCTATAAGGTTCAGCTTATCGAAGAGCTCCCCGAGGATGCTGTAATCAGCTTCTATACACAGGGTGAATTCACAGACCTTTGTGCTGGCCCTCACCTCTTCTCCACAGGCGCTGTAAAGGCAGTTAAGCTCACACAGTGCACAGGTGCTTATTGGAAGGGTGACCAAAAGAACAAGATGCTTCAAAGAGTTTATGGTGTAGCATTCCCCTCTAAAGACGAGCTTAACGCATACATCACAATGCTTGAAGAAGCAAGAAAGCGCGACCACAACAAGATTGGACGTGAGCTTGAATATTTCACAACTGTTGATTCAATCGGTCAGGGCTTGCCCATCATACTCCCCAAGGGTTCAAAGGTAATTCAAACTCTTCAGAGATGGATTGAAGATGAAGAACAAAGACGTGGCTACCTTCTCACAAAGACACCTCTTATGGCAAAGCGCGACCTCTATAGAATTTCTGGTCACTGGGATCACTACCGTGACGGTATGTTCATTCTTGGCGACCCTGATGACGAAACAAAGGAATGCTTCGCACTTCGTCCTATGACTTGTCCTTTCCAGTACCAAGTATTCCTTAACAAGAAGAGATCCTATCGTGACCTTCCTATGCGTCTTGGTGAAACATCCACACTCTTTAGAAACGAAGATAGTGGTGAAATGCATGGTCTTATTCGTGTTCGTCAGTTCACAATTTCCGAAGGACACCTTGTTCTTCGTCCCGAACAGCTCGAAGAAGAATTCAAGGGTTGTCTTGACCTTGCTCTCTACTGCCTTGAAACTCTCGGTCTTCTTGAAGACTGCACATTCCGTTTCTCACAGTGGGATCCCAAACGTACAGATAAGTACGAAGGTACTCCTGAACAATGGGATGAAGCTCAGTCCATTATGGAAAAGCTTCTTGATGCAAACATCGGTCGTGAAAACTACGTTGTAGGTATCGATGAGGCGGCATTCTACGGTCCTAAGCTCGACATTCAGTGCAAAAACGTTTTCGGTAAGGAAGATACAATCGTTACAATTCAGGTTGATATGCTTCTTGCTAAAAAGTTCGGTATGGAATACGTTGACTCCGACAATACACTTAAAACACCTTATATCATTCACAGAACTTCAATGGGTTGCTATGAAAGAACACTCGCACTCCTTCTTGAAAAGTATGCAGGTGCTCTTCCCACTTGGATGGCTCCCGTTCAGGTTAAGATGCTCCCCATGGGTGACGCTCAGGTTGAATATTGTGACGACCTCTCCCGTAAGCTCACTGCTCTTGGCATAAGATGTGAAGTTGATAGAAGAAACGAAACTATCGGCTATAAGATTAGAAATGCTCAGCAGGAAAAGGTTCCCTATATGCTCGTTGTGGGTGGTAAGGAGCTTGAGGCAGGTACAGTTGCAGTTCGTTCTCGTAAAGAGGGTGACATCGGTACTATGACAGCCGATGAATTCATCTTGAAGATTGCAAAGGAAATTGCTGATAAGGTGAGATAATTTAACAAAAAATTAAGGACACTCGAAAGAGTGTCCTTGTTTTTTATATACCAAGTATTCCTTTAATGAATATGTAAATACCGATGCAAACGAGAATTACACCGCCGAAAACGGTTGCCTTGTTTGAAAGCATATTGCCAAACTTTTTGCCTGCCCACACACCGAACATACAGACAATAAATGTTACAATTGCGATAACTAAAACGCAAATAAGTGCTTCAATAAACTTATATTCACCAATGTCAAGTCCAACGGTAAGGGCATCTATTGAGGTTGCAATTCCCTGCACGATAAGTCCCCAAAGACCAACTGCACAGTCTTCACAGTCGCAATCCTTCTTAATTCCCTCATAAATCATCTTGCCACCAATGTATGAAAGAAGTGCAAGAGCGATATAAGGAATAAATTTTGCAAAGCCGTTAAAATATTCAAGAATTGTATGTACTGCTACCCAACCAAGCAGAGGCATAAGTGCCTGAAAGAATGCAAAAATTCCTGCAATCTTGCACATACGTCCAACACTCATTCTCTTTTCGTTCATGCCGTTTGCCAAGGACACGGAAAAAGCATCCATAGCAAGTCCCAAACCGAACATTATGCTAACTATAAAAAACTCAAAATTCATTATCTATCTCCCATAAAATTTTAATCAAACAAGGAGAATTATACCATACATTATATCTCATGTCAATAAAAAAATCGGGCAATGCCCGATTTTTTTATTTCTTCTCTGCCGTGTCGCAAGAATTTCTATAAACAACAAAACGCGTAAACAAAAATTCAAGAACGAAATTGGCAAACATATTAATTCCCTCAACGAGATATTCGTTCCAACCGATATTCGTTGCCCATTTCATAAAGAACGTTGATGCAGGAGTGAACACCACGTAGAAAATCGCAACCAAAATCATTGATTTAACAATATTGTTTGATGATTTAAAGGTAACTTTTCTATTGATAGTGAAGTTCCATATCACCGACAAAACGAGCGCAATAAGATGCGAAATTTCAGGATTGGCAAGTTTAAAAACCTCATTTAAAAGCGTGAATGAACCAATTTGAATAATTCCAGCGCTAATAGATATCAAAGTAAATTTAAGAGCGCGCCACAATTCTTTTGTGTTTTTAGCCATATATTTATCCCAGCCTTATAAATTTAGTCAACGTAATAAAGAACTACGTAATCTACCTTATTGTTGTAAGTTGAAAGCACCTTGCCCTCATATACCTTGTCCAAAATTTCATAAGTGCCATCCGAGTTTATGCGCACAGCAAAAACAGCTGTTCCCTCTTTTATGGGATAATGTAACATTTCACTGAATTGAACGCCACATTCCTCTCCACTTATGATAACCTCGGCTTCGTGCAAACTGTCAAGTTCACCATTAAGTATTCTTTTTATAATATTATCCATTGTGATACCACTTCTTTGGCTCTCCGTGGTGAAATTATAGATAGTGCCTTCATAGGTTAACGCAAGTTTCTTTTCTTTCGCGGTCTTCATGCTACTTCCCTCAATAATGTCCCCATTGTCAAGAGTAATCGTGAAAGAAGTGTAGCTCAAACCCTGATTTTCATAGGTGTATGTGCCGTAAAGAGTTTTGCCGTCCTTGGGTGTAAACTCAACTTTGCCGTCTTTGGTGAAAGAAATTCCAATATTTTGATTTTCAATGCCCGCAAAAGGATATGCGTGCGAAGCATCAGAAAATCCCATATTGAACTTAACACCATTCATAAAGGTCATATCCTCTTTATAACTAAAGAAATACCACTCTTCTTTAAATGGAGCAAGACGGCAACCCGTCATCACCACTAAAGCAAGCATAAGAATAACAAGTAGTAAAGAAATTTTCGCAATTCTCATAATTTATCTCCCAATAATATAATCCTTGTTAATGATAACACATTTTTTGTAAAAAAGCAATACTCAACATAAAAAAAGGACACCAATTGGTGTCCTTTTCGTTGGCGGAGAAGGAGAGATTTTGTCTAGCCGTGCTCGGCACGGCGTTGCACTGTTGGCGTTACCGCATCACACATCGCAAAAAGGATTTTGCTCGTGTTCTGCGACGCCTGCCACTCCTTAGCGCTCCCTATCTCTCGCACCGCGAGCGGTCGCGCACGTCCCTCTCGCACCGTCCCGACACTCTCACAAATTCCAACATTTCATTCACAAACAAAAAATAAAACCACCCTATTGGGTGGTTTTATTTTTTGAAGAGAAATTATAATATTGATACGGTTTCAAAAAGGTTTCACTTGGTTGAGTGGGGAAATGAAACCATGGGAATTTCAAGTGAAGCCATCGTTTTAAGAATGAAACCATCAAAAATGAGGTGAAACTATATTAAAGTCAATATAAAATTTGAAAACTATCGCTGAATTTGAGCTATAGTTATTTTTTAATGAAATATGGTCCTAATCCAATAGACTCTTCATGAGTGTTTATATACACCCATGACATATCTTCGGCAAATACATATATTTCTCCACAACCTTCAATATCTTTTGAAGTAGCGTATTCATTTGTGATTTTCAAAAAAACATGTTCGGGCAGTTCTGTGAATACAATTGCATTAGATTTATCACATTTATCGTATGCTTTTTTTGCATTTTCACCGGATAAGTACAAATTAGAATCTATTAATTCCCATGAAAACAAATGCCAAATATAATTTCCTGTGCTCAAAACATATTTATTAAGTTTGTGTTTAGATACTTCCTTAGCATATTCTTCAACAAATTTTTTTTTGAAATTTTTCAATGTTATTTTTTGATTTTCTTTAATATTTTTGTGTTTAATTAACTTTCGCCAAGTCATAATCATTGGTATTTTTCCCTTCAGCAACATGATTTATCTGTCTTGTAATTATATTGTATCATATCACTGCACAAAAGTAAACATAATTGTATAAAAAAGCACGACAGTTTCGTATCAAAACTATCGTGCTTATTTGGCGGAGAAGGAGAGATTTGAACTCTCGCGCCGGGTATATCCGGCCTACACCCTTAGCAGGGGCGCCTCTTCGGCCTCTTGAGTACTTCTCCAAATACCATCGTGAACTGCCGCTTCCATTCCGTTCACGCCCAATTATTATATAATATTTTTATATGTTTGTCAATAGCTTTTAAAGAAAATTATTCTATTTTTAATTACTTTTTCAGTAATTAAACTTAAAGTATTAATAAAGAATATAACTTCAATGCTTTAAAACCAATCTTTTTCATATTTCACAGAAAATGTGCATATATTTTACCAAAAAACAAAGGAGTAAAATATATGGATATTTCACAAAACAATATTGGTTATTTTCCGCAGATGCTTATTTGCGATAAGCATTCGTCTGTGGAACTAAATTCCGACTTCACCCTGCCCGATTACCAGCCCGAAATTCGCAAGATGCTTTCTACAAGAGCAATTATTTTGCCTCAAAGTGAGTTTTTGGGCAATGGAAATGCAGAAATTCAAGGTGAAGTTAACTATAAAATCACTTATCTTGGGGCGGATGGCGGACTTTACTGCTCCACGCTTTCTGACAAATACGGTTTTAATGCATCCCTTGATTTCAACTCACACAGTGTCAACAATGACGATATAACTCTTATTCCCTCTTGTAAGGTCGAAAATATCGGCACAAGAGTATTAGGCCCGCGAAAATTGAACATTAGAACAAAACTCGATTGCAGAGTGCTCGGGTTTTCTCCGTCATTATACTCCCCCAATCTCGTGGGAGCACACAACAAATCGACCATTGAAAATCGCATTTTTGAAACCAACTGCATCAATATCAAACGTAGCGCAAAAGAGTCCCTGATTTTGAACGATTTTCTCTCTTTTGACACTACAAACGACAATATTCGCATTATTGATTGCAATTCTAACGCCATTTTCAACGAATGCACGGCTTCATCGGATAAAATTCAAGTCAAGGGTGATGCGGTTTTGAAAATCCTATACTGCAACGAGTCAGAAAGCTCACATCCGCTAAGCGCAATTAAAAAGATCCCTTTCTCTTGCGAGCTTATTTGCCCCGGTGTAAATTCCCTTTTCGAATGCACAGCACATGGTGTTTGCTATGACGAAAGATTCGATTTTTCGGAAAATGGAGTTGGTGTCGAGTTAACTCTATCCTTATCTGCCATCGCACAGCGCAACGAGTCTGTTAAGTATATTGCCGACGCCTATTCAACAGAAAAGGTTTGCGAAAATTCAAAAGGTGAACTTTCCTGCCTTAATGCCATAAGATGTTGCTCTGGCAATCTCACTCAAAATGATGTTTTTTCTCTTGAAGACACAAAACTCTCTCGCGACATCAAAATTGTTGACGTTACGGCAAAATCAAATATCAACGAATTTGCCCTTGAAAATGGAAAGTTTATCTTCAAAGGTATGAACGATTATCAACTCCTCTATTCCCTTGAGGATGAATATTCATCCATAACAATAAGCACTCCTATTAAATATGAGGTTGATACACGAATCGCATTGGATGCAAGTGAGAAATACAAGTGGAGAGCAGAGGCTAATGTATCCTCAGTTCGCGCACGCCTTGATGGTGAAAGATTGTTCGTTGACTGTGAATTGAACATGAGTGTGATGCTTAATTGCGAAAACAAAATTGAGCTTTTAAGTGAGATGATTTTCGGTGAATATTTGAAAAAGCCATCAGGTGATATTCTTTTGTGCTACCCAGATAAAGAGGCAACTGTTTGGACAGTTGCTAAGCAATATGGTGAGCCACAAAAGAATATAAGAACAAAAAATTCCATTCCGGAAAACGAAGATCAAATCAAAAAAAGATATTTAATAATTTAGTCCTAAATTGGGATTTAGCGGGGAGTTATATTGCGCGTCATCCTCGAGGGAAGTTGCGCCGAGATTCTTCGCTATAATCTTTTGCGTCATCCTTGAGCGGAGCGAAGGATCTCGGAACGAAGTGACGGACGCAAAAGATTATTACACTCGAGAATGACACCTAAAGGTGTCCGGCGCAACAACCGAAGGATCTCGGAGTGAAACGATGGACGCGCTTCCATCTCCCCGACAAATCAAAATTTGAACAAACACACTCAAACAAAAAAGCCGACTCAGTCGGCTTTTTTTCTTAACTTTTGACAGTATTGGGTACATAATTTATCAGTACATTCAGAGCATTTAAGCGCCATATTTGAATGTTCCCAAAATCTTTCGGGGTGAAGATATACGGCAATCTCCCAAACCAACAAATTAATTACTGACATTACTCCAAGTGAAATTGAGAAGAAGCTACCTACAAAGGCCATTGGAGTGAACATCATAAAATAATCCCAGTTAAAAATTCTACATGTAGTGCAACATTTATTGCCAAGCATAAGTCGGAATGGACACCAAATAAGTACGCAAATAAGGTCACACACATAGAATGTTATGCTTATAAGAAAAAGATGCTCATTTTTAAGAATTTTAAGTACTTTTAAAGCGCCAAGCGTTAAGATGAATGAAACCCAAAGAATCATAACCTTACCTGCGGCTTTATTAGTTTTGATAATATAGTCCTTTAATTTCTCCCAATCGAGAAGTTTATGCAAGGTTGGGCGGAAATTCTTTCTAAATATCTTTTGAGAGCCAAGGGCTATGTTTTTAGCCGGCACAAGCTGTTTCATCATGTCGAATATCCAAACTATCCACAAAACATGAAAAATTGAAATTTTTTCAAAGAAATTCCAACCATTTACTATATCAAATTGCGAAGGATCAACAAAAAACAAAATTAAACTTGCTATAAGTATAGCTGACCTAAGTATAAGTTTATTAAAATATATTTTTCTTATTTTAGACATTGCGCCCTCCTTTTTGTTTGATTATCACTATTATACAATATATTTATAAATATTTCAAGAATAAAATATTAATTTTTCAAAGCTAATATTTAAACTTGGGGATCGAGAAAGTTTATTCTCGAGCGTAGTTCGATAAATCAAAATTCAATAAAAAACCGTGATTGAGCAATATCAATCACGGTTTGATTTTATTCAATATTTTAACTATCTTGAAAAGAATTCTTCAACGTCCTTTGCAAGTCTATCGGGGCAGTCAACCATGGGTGAGTGTCCGCAATTCTCGTAAGGAAGAAGTGTTGCAAGAGAACCAAGTGCATTATAGTTATCCATAACCATATAATCAGGAACAACTACATCCTTCTCTGCCATAGTAAGTGCAACGGGACATTTAATGTTATGAATTGTGCCGTCACCCTTACCATAGGGTGTATATTCATCGGACATATTAAGGTTTGCAAGCGCCCAGTCAAGATCAACAAGGTTTCTCTGCTTCAAGGTTTCTGCCATCCAAAGTTCATTCTGCTCTCTTGTGGGTTTATTTACTGTGTAAATTGTAGCATCCCAAATAGATGTCATAGTAGCAAAGTCGCCCTTTTCAAAGCAAGCAAGTGCAGGAGCTACCTGCAAAGGATCCTTTGCCATATCTTCTTTTGAAGCATAGGGTTTGCCTGTTGATTTATAATTTTCTTTTTGATATACGGGATAACCTTTGAGTCCTGCGCCCTCAATATCAAAGAACTTTCTAATCTTCTCGGGATATTTTGCGCAAAGCTTCAATGATACACCACCACCGTTTGACCAACCAACAAGGTAAACGGGACCAAGCTCAAGTGCGTCAATAAAGAGTGCAACGTCATCAGCAAGTTCTTCAAGTGTATCAAAACGATTATTATAACTACTATCACCAAATCCGCGAAGGTCGATTGCTATACATCTATATTTGTCCTTAATGCGTGTAATAAGGGGCTCATAGTGAACACTAGATGACATATTTCCATGTACCATAAGTACAACTTCGCCCTGTCCTTCATCAAGATATGCGATTTCTTCTCTGCCAATGGATATAAATTTCTTTTCCATAGTGAAACTCCTTTAAATTAAATTTGTACGGGCTCATCGTCAAGATTTACGAAGCCGAGTGTAAGGGCTAAGAAGGAATTTGCATCCTCATACATACTCGCGTGTCCTGAGCCGTTTATTGTTACATAATTGCTACCCTTAATTCTTTCGTGGAGCAAAATCTGCTCGGTAGGAGGAACAAGTCCATCTTCTGAACTTGAAATAATAAGTGTTGGACAATTTATTTCGCAAAGTCTATCCATATAGTTATAATCTCTTGAACTATCTGTCAAGCGTATAAGTGCTTCAAGCACGGCTGGATTTGAAAAATACGGAATGAGTGTTCCCTCTCTTCTATCCATCCATTCTGCCATATTTTCATAGAAGCCTGTGGAATAGATAACGGGAATAGTTGTTAAGTAATATGCAAGTCCGTCACCTGTTTTTGCAACTGCATTCCAACCATCTCCGATTTTTCTGAGCCAATCACTCGTTCTGCCACAAGTGTTTGCAAGAACAAGTCGGCGCACTCTTTCGGGATGCTCAACAGCATACTGAATTGCAACCTCACCACCATAGGAAATTCCCATAATACTAACCTTTTCATAAGGAAGAATATCTAAAAGCGCATCCAGAAGTCGCACTTGAATTGCATGTGTATATCCTTCTGTCATTCGTGAGGATTGACCTTGGTCGAGAAAGTCAACGAAAATTGCTATATTATTTTTTGAAAGGTTCTTTAACATCGGTTTCCAAGAGTTAGTGGACATCATTATTCCGTTGAGAATAAGTAATGGTTCACCCTGCTCACCGTGAATCTCATAATAAACCTTTTTGCCTTCAAAATCAAAGAATGCCATAATATTTCCTCAATTAGCCTGCAATAATGCCAAGAGCGATAGCTTCCTTTGTAAGCTGCTCTCTAAAGTCGGGATGTGCAACGGAGATAATGAGCTTTGCTCTTTCTTCCATAGCTGTACCACGAAGATTTACTGCACCAAATTCAGTTACAAGCCAGTCGATATCGTTTCTTGAAAGAGAAACTGCTGCGCCCTGCTTAAGAAGAGGAACAATCTTAGATGTTTCTTTTCTTTCACCTGTTGCCTTGTCCTTAACCATTGCAGTTGAGTAAAGAGCAATAATGGATTTACCATTCTTGGATTTCTGCGCACCGATAGCTGTATCTGCCTGTCCACCTGTTCCTGAGAACTGAACGTGTCCGATGGACTCGGAACAGCACTGACCAAAGAGGTCGATTTCGATTGTAGAGTTAATTGAAACTTGATTATCGTTCTGTGAAATTGTATGGGGATCGTTTACATAAGCGCCGTCCATAATGCAAACAGAGGGGTTATCATCAATGAAATCATAGAGTTCTTTTGTTCCCATTGCAAATGCTGCAACCATCTTACCCTTGTGTGTCTGCTTGCACTTACCTGTTATAACGCCTGCCTTTGCAAGCTTAACCATACCACTTGTAAGCATTTCCGTGTGAACGCCAAGGTCCTTTTTATCCATAAGAGAAGCTGCAACGGCGTTAGGAATACCACCGATACCGAGCTGGATGCAGTCACCGTCATTAATCATACCTGCGATTGTCTTACCTATAATGAGGTCTTTTTCGTTAGGCTCTGCATCTGCGATTTCAGGCATAGGATAATCGCATTCAACAACGTAATCAATGTCGTCAAGGTGAAGCTGAACGTCACCGAATGTTCTTGGAGCATTGGGGTTGATTTCAAGAATAACTGTCTTTGCCTCTTTAATCATTGCCATTTCATATGTATTTGAAGTGGAGAGGGATACGTAGCCATGCTTGTCGGGCATTGAAGCAATACCAACGTAGATGTCGGGCTTGCGATAGCACAAACGCTTAAAGGACGCCAAGTGCAAGTGATTATAAATAAAGCTAATGTTTCCGTTTGCATGTGCCTTTCTAAGCACGGGAGTATAGAACCATCCCTCAGTTCTAAAGGATTCTTTATATTCAGGATTTACCATAAATTCATAAGCGCCCATGGGAAGACAGTTACTTACCATAACATTCTTAACATTACCTGCTATAGTATGAAGATTTGTCATAAATTCTCTACCCTCAGCAGCGCCAAGACCTGTTACGATATAGTCACCTGTTTTAACACACGCAAGAGCTTCATTGATTGATACGTATTTTGCCATAGTTTTTTCTCCTTTTGTATAGTTAATTTTTTTATTATCTATTTTAAACGCCGAAGCGTATTGTTTTCAAAGTTAAAATGTTTTTCTGTGTTTAATAATTTGTTTTCAGGGGGTAACTCCCGCCCTTTCGGGCGGGAGGATATTGTATTGTTTAAATTGTTTTTTATTTGTAATAAATTATTCCTGAAGAAGTGCTCTGTATTCTTCGATGGACATAAGTCCGTGCATTGTTACGCTTGTTGCAACGTGGTCGTTTACAAATTCACCTTTATCATTAGGAATATTGTGTGCGTCAAACATCCAAGTAAGTGCGAATTTTTGAACGCCTGTTCTCATACCATTTGCAAAGCTTAAGGTATCTGCCATAGCAACCTTATATTCTTTGGATTCAAGAATATTAACAAGATTTTCTCTTGTAAGTTCTTTTCCGGATTGTTCAAGTTCCTCAAGCGCCTGACAGAAAATATCACCCGCGATATATCCAGCAAGGGCATAAGCATTGTAGCTCATTGCAAATGCTTTTGTAGGATCAACTGTATTAACGTAGTTGAAAATATTTTCTGCTACTTTCCAGTATTCTTCTGTAAATCCAGTTACACCAACTTCAACGTTTTTACCGTTTTCATCTTTCGCGTAAACACGTGCCAATGCCTTGTATGATTGATAAAGAGGTGTATCTGCCTTATAAACATATTCTGTAGAAGTAATATCTAACCATGCCTGTGCAAATACTTGCATAGTTGTAAAAATATCATAGTATTGTGGCTGTAATTTTGTCTGAGCATCATTAAAATCAGCTACAGATGAGTTGTTGTAAGTTGTAAGCACGCTGCATCCAAAATCAATGTTTGCCATTGCAGAAAGACATGTAAAGAAATCATCAGCAATAACTGTAACAATTACAAGATCGCATCCCTCTGCCTTAAGTGCATTAGCAGCTGCAGAGAAGTCGGATGTTGTAACTTCTTGTGCAATAACTCTACTTTTATATCCTTCAGGAAGATTAGCCAACTCTTTTTGAATTCCGGCATAAAGTGCTCTTGAAGCTTCATTGGAGTTATAAATAACACCTACCTTTTGTGCTGCAAAACCACCCTTATCTGTAGGAGCAAACGCACGGAGCAATAACATTCTGCCTTCGGGCTCATTAAGTGGCTGTACGGGGAAAATACCCTTTTCACCAAGAGTATCAGCATTTTCATTAAAGAGCTCGTTGTTACCAGCTGCTGCATAAACCATCGGGATTTGTTCATCAATAAGAGTTTCGAGTGTTGCATCAACTGCATAAGAACCAACGTGACCTACGATAGCGAATACTTCGTCTTCGTGGATAAGTTTATCAATAAGTGTAGTTGTATTAGCAGCTTCACTGGCATCGTCATAGTGTTTAAGCTTTACAGGTCTACCATTAAAACCACCTGCCTTATTGTAAGCTTCAAACGCTGCTTGAAGACCATAGTTAAATGTAGCATACTTTGCCATAGCGCCTGTTGTAGGAGCTGTGTTACCTACCCAAATAGTATTATCTCCCTCATCCTTTTTGCCACCGCCACAAGAAGCCAATGTTCCAAGGCAAAATACTGCAACAAGAACTAATGAAAGAAGTTTTGTAAATGTGTTTTTCATAAGTTTTCTCCTTATTATTTATTTATAACATCACCTTTTTGGTGTAATGTTTTAGTCGTTACCTTGATTATTTTCCGCCAAGGTATGCGGCAACAAGGCGCTCATCTTTAATGAGTTCCTCGGCTGTGCCGTGCATACTTATTTTACCAAGTTCAAGTACATAAGCATAATCGGCAATTTTAAGAGTTGCAAGAGCGTTCTGCTCAACAATAAGTATTGTTGTTCCCTCTTTTTTAATCTTAACAAGAGTATTGAAAATATCCTTGATAAGCAACGGAGCAAGTCCTAAAGACGGCTCGTCAAGAATAAGAAGCTTTGGTGAACCCATAAGAGCACGTCCAATAGCAAGCATCTGCTGTTCACCACCGGAAAGTGTTGAGGATTGCTGTTTTGCTCTTTCTTTAAGTCTTGGGAAAAGAGTGTAAACACGCTCAAAGTTTTTCTGAAGTTCTTCTTTGCTCTTGATATTATAAGCGCCAACGCGAAGATTTTCTTCAACAGTAAGACCGATAAGAACGTGGCGGCCTTCAGGAGATTGCATAATTCCTGTCTGCGCAACTTTGTGTGCGGGCTTTCCGCTAATCTTTTTACCCTCGAAGTATATCTCACCTGCAGTGGGCTTGAAAAGTCCAGAAATTACTTTAAGTGTTGATGTTTTACCGGCACCATTAGCACCCAAAATTGCAACTATCTGTCCTTCTTCCACAGAAAGGTCAATTCCCTTAATCGCCGCGATAGGACCGTAATTTAATTTGAGATTTGAAAGTTTAAGAATTTCACTCATATTACTCCTCCTCTTCGGCGCCAAGATATGCCTCTTGAACTGCTTTATTCTTTTGAATTTCTTCAGTTGTACCCATTCCAAGCATCTGACCGAAACTAATAGCGCAAACTGTGTCGCAAACGTTCATTACAAGACTCATATCATGTTCAACAAGCAAAATAGTTACGCCAAATTCGTCCCTTATTCTGCGAATTGTATTTGTAAGTTCCGCGGTTTCACTATCGTTAAGACCAGCCGCCGGCTCATCCATGATAATAAGTTTTGCATCTGCCATAAGTGCACGTGCTATTTCTACCTTTTTGAGAATTCCATAAGGAAGTCCCATAGCATACCAAGCTGCATAATTTTCAAGTCCCATAAATTTGAGAATTCTCATTGCCTTTGCACGAAGCATCTTCTCTTCTTTTCTAAGCGAAGGAAGTCCTAACATATGACCCCAAAATCCTGTTTTGTAGCTTCTTGTACTTGCAACAAGAAGGTTTTCAATTACGGAAATTTCTCTTACAAGCTCAATATTCTGGAATGTTCTGCCTATACCTTGAAGAATGATATCGTGTACTTTAAAATTGCGAAGGTCAACAACCTCACCATATTTATTTTCAAAGTACATCTCCCCTCCCGTTGCATCATAGAAACGGGTAATACAGTTAAATACTGTTGTCTTACCTGCACCATTGGGTCCAATAAGACCAAATATTTCACCCTTCTTTACATTGAAGGTAAGGTCATCAACTGCTTTAAGACCTCCAAAATACATTTTAAGTCCCTTAACCTCAAGAAGAACATCTTCTGGCAAGGAATGTTCGTTTTTAAGACTGTGTTTAATCTTAAACGCTTTCTTCTCTGCTCCTATAATTTTATCCTGAAGTTTGGACTTTTCCTTATAGAATTTTGCTGTATATTTCTGCTCAAGAGCTTCTTTCAAAAGATAATATTTCTTTTCAAGTTGTTCTTTGTGCATTCTATAAGGCACAACATAAGTTGTTTTATTTTTTACAATGAATTTTTCTTTTTGCTTTTCAAGAGAGGCAATATATTTTTTACGATTTTCATTTAAAGCTGCCATTTTCTTATCTCTTTTAACAAGGATATATCCAATGGGTTCGCCTTTCTTGGATTTTTTGAATATCTCTTTTGCAGCACCGTGATTTATTTTTCTTTGCTTCATATATGATTTAATATCATATTTCTGGAGCTTTTCTTCGAGGATATTCTGCGCATATGCCTCTTTATCACACGCTTCAAAAGCAAGTTTTGAAATTTGTTTATTTCCCTTTACCAAAAAAGCATTGAGCTTTCTTTCAACAATCTCGTTATACTTTTCTTCAAGACCAGAAAGTTCATCGCGATAAAAGTCAAGATTGTGACGAAGCTTTATTAACTTCTGCTGATTAAAGGAGTTGATTTTTTTAGCCAAGATCTTTGCCATAAACACCCTCCTTAATCTTTTTTGCCAATACTTTTATCTTGCCCTTTGCTTCAAGAAGAAGCTGTGCAAGGCCACCTGGGAAAAACATTACTACTATAATAACAAGTGCGCCCGAAATAAAGGTAATAAATTCGGGGTTTTCTGCAAAAAATTCAATATCTTGAAGAATTGCAGTTTGCATACCATACATTACAAATGAACCAAACACCGCACCCCAAATTGATTTATATCCACCAATAATAACCGCTGCAAGAATGTTGAGTGAAGTTATAAGGGCATAATATCCGTTTGCTGTAGATGCCTGAATTGAACGAATGGTTATCATAATCATTACACCGGAAAGCGCTGCGTAAATTGTACAAATAACGAAAGCTAAAAGTCTGTATTTGATAAGACTTATACCCATCGCCTGTGCCGCCGCTGTACTATTTTTCATAGCAAGCATTGCGCGTCCTGTTGGGCTATTGATTATGTTGTGTGTTACTATCATAATGATAACAAGCACAAATGCAACGATATAAAGAGAATGTTGTTTCTTTATTAAAATTCCAAAAAGTTCGAAATTTTGAACCTTAATCTTATCTTCAACTACCATATATACGCTACGAAGAATTTCAGAAAGACCCAAGGTCAAAATAACGAGATAAATTCCCTCAATTCGAAGTGAAATAAATCCAACTATCAAACCAATCACTGCAGCAACCAAAATTGCAACCAAAATTGCAAGTGGTAAAGGAAGTCCCTCCAAATACAGTATATAGTGTACTGCATATGAACCAATTCCAATAAAACCACCTGTGCCAAGAGATGCAAGTCCTGAATATCCCATCAACAAACAGAAACCAATTGCCGCTATTGAGAATGAGAATGAAATTGCAAGACTTGATTGAAGTGAATAAGGAATTATATTAGGAATTATTTTCTCTGTTGCCAAATATGTTATAACGCAACAAAGCACTCCAAAGAAAATATAGTGATATATCGGATTGAAAATTACCGATTTCAATACCTTTGTGAAGGTATTTTGTTTTTGTGTTTCTTTGCCAAGCAAGGCGTAATTTTTGCTTAAATACTTATTCATATCATTACACCTTCTTTGCTATTTTTTTGCCGAAAATACCCTGTGGCTTAAAGAATATAATTGCAAGAGCTAATCCATAAACGATTACCATTGACCAACCTGTAAGCTCGGGTTTTCCCATCTTGTTCAAGGCAAACTGAATCAAGTTATTTGAAAGAGGTATCATAAGTGCGGCAATTACAGGGCCATGGAAGGTCGCAAATCCGCCGAGAATACCTGCAAGGAATGCAAATACCTGATAGTTTGTCATAAAGTAAATATTGATTGCGTTTCCTGAGGATGCATTAATCGTTGCCGCAAGAGCGCCCAAAGCACCTGCAAGTCCCCAAGAAATTGCTGTAACCATATGTGTGTTAATACCCATCATTCCCGCCACGTATTCGTTTGACGCTGTAGCGCGAACTGAAAGTCCCCACTTTGAAAATCTAAGCAGTATGAATATCAGCGCTATTACCACAACTGTCATTGTCAAACATACAATTGAATTTTTTGGGAATGTTACGTTTCCATCACTAACGTCGAAAGAAATTAATCCCTGAACAAATGGAGTAAAAGTGGGAGTTACTATACCAAACACAAGTGGTGTTGCACC
Organism: Eubacteriales bacterium; assembly: GCA_045651165.1. GTDB lineage: Bacteria > Bacillota > Clostridia > Oscillospirales > CAG-272 > RGIG4608. The sequence continues at coordinate 7,974 of JAZRRX010000013.1, read as the reverse complement.
AACTATGATTGATATAAGACCCATTGTAATTATCTGTTTACCCAATGCATTTACGTATCTACCTCTTCTGAAGATACCAACGTCGATGACGATTGCCATAAGCATCGAAACCAACATACCTGCAGGTAACGCAAGCCAAATTGATATTCCATTTGAAGTCATTACACTTGAAACTGCATATGCACCAAATGCAGAAATAACACCTTGTGCAAAGTTTGTTGTAAATGATGTTTTAAATATCAACGTAATTGCTAATGTAACAAGGGTGGTAACACACATTGGAACTATTGATCCAGCTAATGTGCTAAGAAAATATGCCATATTTTATCCCCACTGAATGATATTTGCTGCCCAAGTATAGCCGATACCTGCTGCGATCATACATACAGTGTCGCCGTCTTTAACTTTGCCCTCTTTAAGTGCAAGTTCAAGAGAGAGAATCTGGTCGATCTGACCGATGTGACCATAATCTTCAAGATAGATTGACTTATCTTCTGTAAGACCAAGGTCTGCAAGCATTGCTTTGTGTCCGCTTCTCTTAATGTGAAGAATAGAAAGGTAATCAATGTCTTCACGAGTCTTACCAGACTTGCGAAGTGCTTCATCAATACAATGATACCAGTTGGGCATTGATACTGTATTAAGAAGTCCCTTCATCTTAGGAGAATCCATAAGACGAAGCATACCATATTCCTTATAATTTTCTGCAGTTACGGGCTCATTGATACCACCAACCTTAGAACCGCAAGTGTGAACAACGCTACCGTCACTCATAAGGTGTGTACCAAGAAGCAAGTTCTTGCCGTAATTCTTCTTAAGAAGGATTGCGCCACCACCTGCACCGAGGTTAAACATGAAGGAAACTCCGCTATCCTTATAGTCGATGAAATCACAGTTGCGGTAACCACCACAAACGAGAACTGTATTGATTTCGTCGTCAGCAATGAGCATATCCTTTGCAAGCTTCATAGCAGAAACTGCTGTGCAGCAACGGTTTTGAACGTCGATCCCCCACGCGTTCTTAGCACCGATTCTATCCTGAACGTAGCAAGCAGAAGTTGTGAGAGGATATTCCTTCCACTCCTCTGTGATACAAAGGATAACGTCGATTTCAAGGGGATCTACGCCTGTGTTTTCAAGGCATTTAAGAGCTGCCAATGCACCCATTTCCTGTGTGCCGTCGCAAGCTTCATTTGAAGGCATATATTTTTGATTAATGCCAAGTTTATCTCTAACTGCATCTTCACTCCAAACGCCGCCTGTAGCATCGGAGATTTCTTTAGCTGTCATAATGTTTTTGGGCAAGTATGTACCTACGCCCACAATTCCTACGTTTACCATTTGAATTTCCTCCAAATTGTGTTTTATTATAATCTCATACCGCCGTTAACGGAGAGAACGTGTCCTGTTACGTATGATGCATCATCACTTGCAAGGAAGAGTGCAGCTTTTGCAATTTCTTCGGGCTGACCAAGACGTCCTAGCATTGTGAGTCCTGCAAACTTCTGAAGAAGTTCCTCGGGAACTGTCTTCATCATATCTGTCATAATGTAACCGGGAGCGATTGCATTACATCTTACGGGAACACCCTTGCGAGCAAATTCCTTTGCCCATGTCTTTGTAAGACCAATTACGCCTGCCTTTGATGCTGCGTAGTTTGCCTGACCGATGTTACCATATTCACCAACAACGGATGAAATGTTGATGATTGAACCACCACCGATCTCTTCCATGAAAGGACCAACGTATCTTGTAAGGTTGAATACACCCTTCAAGTTGATATCGATTACGAGATCCCACTGATCGTCAGTCATCTTTCTTGTCATTGCATCACGTGTGATACCTGCGTTATTAACAAGGATGTCAATTCTGCCGTATTTTTCTTTTACGTATTCAAAGAAATTCTTGCACGCTTCACCATCTGTAACGTTGAGCTGATAATATTCAACGCTTTCGTTTTCATAGGTAAGGGGCATCATATCAACAGCAATTACTTTTGCGCCCTCTCTTGCGAAAGTGAGAGCCATTTCGCCACCAAGACCTTTAGCTCCGCCTGTTACGATTGCAACTTTGTTTTCTAATCTCATAGTGTTAAATCCTTTCTATTAAATATTTTTAAGTACAACTGCTGTACCCATACCGCCACCGATACAAAGTGATGCAACACCGTATGTCTTACCACTTCTCTTAAGCTCGTGTGCGAGTGTTACGATAATTCTGTTTCCTGATGCGCCAACGGGATGTCCAAGAGCGATTGCTCCACCGTTCACGTTGCAACGAGAAATGATGTATTCGGGGTCAACTCCGTGTCCTTCGGAGAGTAGTTTAACTACTCCAAGTGACTGAGATGCAAATGCTTCATTAAGTTCGAAGAGTTCGATTTCGTCAATCTTCATTCCTGCATTCTTAAGTGCATTTGTAACCGCAGGCACAGGACCAAGTCCCATAACCTCGGGGTCAACACCACCCTGACCAACGGCTACGATTTCAGCCATAGGTTCAAGTCCGTATTTAGCAACTGCTTCTTCACTTGCAAGCACACAGAAAGAAGCACCGTCATTGATACCTGACGCATTTCCTGCTGTTACTGTACCGTCGGGCTTAAATGCAGGACGGAGTGTGCCGAGCTTTTCAAGTGTTGTTGCACGATTGATATATTCATCAGAGTCAAATACGATTTCTTTTCTTCCCACCTTAACTGTGAGAGGAACAATTTCATCAACAAATTTGCCTGCGTCCTGAGCTGCGATTGCCTTTGCTTGAGAATTGATTGCAAATTCGTCCTGCATCTCTCTTGTAATTCCATATCTTTCAGCAATATTTTCTGCTGTGATACCCATGTGCATATTGCCAAAAGCATCAGTAAGAGAGTCAACAAGCATGTGATCAACGAGTTTCATCTCACCCATCTTGTTACCACCTCTAACTTTACCGGGAACAAGATAAGGAGCACCACTCATAACCTCAGTACCGCCCGCGGCAATGAGGTCCGCCATTCCTGCCTTGATTGCTGTATATGCATTCATCACGGATTTCATTCCACTTCCGCAAACCATATTGAGTGAGTATGCGGGAATTTCAACGGGAACGCCTGCGCCAATAGCAACTTGACGAGCAGGTCCCTGTTTTACTCCTGCAGGAAGAACGTTACCAACAATAACTTCGTCAAGCCATTCGGGATTAACTTTTCCTGCTTCAAGAGTAGCACGGAGCACATCCGCGCCAAGCTTAGTGGGGGAAACGTCTTTGAGTGTGCCAAGCATTGAGCCTATTGCACTTCTCTTTGCACTGATTAAATAAACTTTGTTCATTGTACTTCTTCCTTTCGTGTATTTAATTTGTTATTAATCAGATTGTCGTTGGAGCGGCGACAGCAAGTCACCGCTCATAATATTAAAGCATTTTGTTAAGATTCTTAAATACTGCTTCAGCGTCTGCTACGATACCGAGGTTTGCAACCTTAAAGATGGGTGCGTTCTTGTCAGTATTAACTGCAACGATAAATTCAGATTCTTCCATACCGGCAAGGTGCTGAATTGCACCGGAAATACCAAATGCCAAATATGCTTCGGGACGAACTGTTTTACCTGTCTGACCTACCTGACGAGCGTGCTCAACAAGTCCTGCGTCAACAAGTGTACGAGAAGAAGAAACTGTTCCCTTAATCTTTCCTGCAAGCTCGTGAGCAGATGCAAGATTCTTAACACCACGTCCGCAAGAAACGAGAATCTTTGCGTCCTCAATATTAGCTTCAGCCTTTTCGGACTTAACTTCTTCAAGAACTGTTACTGCAAATTTGCTTGTATTCCATTCGATTGCTTCAACAACAACTTCGCCCTGTCTTGTTTCGTCAGCGTCAAGCTTTTTCATAACGCCAGGACGAACTGTACTCATCTGAGGACGGTGGTCAGGACAAATGATTGTAGCAAACAAGTTACCACCAAATGCAGGTCTTGTCATAAAGAGATTGCCCTCTTCATCCATTTCAAGCTTTGTACAGTCAGCTGTAAGACCTGTCTTAAGTCTTGCAGAAAGACGAGGAGCCAAATCACGTCCGATACTTGTAGCACCGAAGAGGATTACGCTCGGCTCATATTTCTTTGCAATATGTGTTACTGCCTGAGCATAGGGCTCAGTTACGAATTTTTCAAGATTTGCATCATCAACAACGTAAACACCGTCAGCACCGTGAGCAATCAAGCTCTGCGCCTTGTCTGTTACGTTGTGTCCAAGAAGGACTGCATTTACTTTTTCGCCTGTCTTTTCTGCAAGCTCACGCGCAACGCCAATAAGCTCAAGAGCAACGTTCTGAATTTCACCATCACGCTGTTCGCAGAATACCCAAATATTCTTTGCCATTGTTCAGTACCTCCTTATATAAGATGACGCTCTTTGAGTGCGTCCACGATTGCCTTTGCAGCACTTTCGGGATCAAGCTCAAGAGTTTCGATTGTTTTGTTAAACTGTTTTGTTGCTGTGGACTTAACCTTTGTGGGTGAACCACCAAGACCGATGTCCTCTTTGTTAAGCTCAAGGTCTGCAAATGTGATAATGCCGATTTCCTTTTCGTCCTGTGCAACGATGTCCCAAACGTTCATGTATCTGGGCTTTGCAAGAGAAGAAAGAATTGTGATAAGGCATTGTCCCTGTACCTTGAGTGTCTGGTATCTATCTTCAAACTCACGTTTAACGATAAGACCACCACATTCTTCACAGTAGTCAACTGCTGCTGCGTATGTAATCTGAGGAATATCAAGATGTTCTGCAATCTGAGGACCAACCTGAGCTGTATCACCGTCAATCGCCTGACGTCCACAGAATACTACGTCTGCGCCGAGCTTCTTAATTGCGCCCGCGATAATTGTAGATGTTGCAAGTGTATCAGAACCTGCAAATGCACGGTCGGAAAGAAGGAATGCTTCGTCAGCACCCATAGCAAGTGCTTCGCGCAAAGCCTTTTCTGCCTGCATAGGACCCATTGTAATAACTGTTACTGTTGCGCCGCATTTTTCCTTGAGTTGAAGAGCTGCCTCAATAGCTGTCTTATCATCGGGGTTGATGATACTTGGAACACCGTCACGCTTAAGTGTATTTGTTACGGGGTCAATTTTAATTTCGGTTGTATTAGGAACCTGTTTAATACATACAATAATTTTCATTTTCGTTCAACCTCACTTTCTCAAAAGTGCGCCGGAGATTACCATTCTCTGAACTTCACTTGTACCTTCATAGATTTCAGTAATCTTTGCATCACGCATCATTCTCTCAACGGGATATTCACGAGTATAACCGTAACCACCGTGGAGCTGAACTGCCTTTGTTGTAACTTCCATAGCTGTTTCAGCGGCAAAGAGTTTTGCCTGTGCAGCATTTACAGAAAGTGTGGGAAGCTTGTTTGCCTTTGCATCAACTGCAGCATATACAAGACCCTTTGCAGCTGCAACCTTAGTTGCCATATCTGCAAGCTGGAACTGTGTATTCTGGAACTGAGAAATGCTTCTGCCAAACTGCTTTCTTGACTTAACGTAGCCAACTGTTGCATCAAGTGCGCCCTCTGCAATACCGAGTGCCTGAGCTGCAATACCGATACGACCACCGTCAAGTGTCTTCATAGCGATCTTAAAGCCGTCGCCACGCTTACCAAGAAGATTTTCCTTGGGAACTTTTACGTTTTCAAAGATAAGTTCGCAAGTTGCAGAACCACGAATACCCATCTTCTTTTCTTTCTTACCAACTGAGAAGCCCTCAAACGCCTTTTCAACGATGAATGCGCTCATTTCGGGGCCCTTGGGTGTCTTGCCTGTGATAGCAATAATAATATATGTTGAAGCATAACCTGCGTTTGTGATGAAGATTTTGCTTCCGTTGAGAAGATAGTGGTCTTCCATCTCAACTGCTACTGTCTGCTGGTTAGCAGCGTCAGTTCCCGCGTTGGGCTCTGTAAGACCGAAAGCACCGAGCTTTCTTCCAGTTGCAAGGTCGGGAAGATATTTCTTTCTCTGCTCTTCGTTTCCGTATTCAAGAATGGGTGCTACACAAAGAGATGTGTGAGCAGAAAGGATAACGCCCGTTGTTGCGCAGTGCTTTGAAAGTTCTTCAACTGCGGAGATGTACATGTAGTAGTCGCCGCCTGCACCTTCATATTCCTTGGGAACGATGATGCCCAAAAGACCCATCTTCGCCATCTTTTCAACAGTTTCTGCAGGAAAACGCTCCTGTTCGTCAACCTCTTGAGCAAGAGGCTTAACTTCGGTTTCAGCGAAATCCTTAATCATCTGTTCAAACAGAATTGATTTGTAATTTGCCATTTTAATTTCCTCCTTGGGAATGCATTTATGCCTTCCCTTCTATGTAATTTTTTTATTAGCCGTTGAATTTAACTGTTGCCATACCAGCGATAACTACCTTACCGTCCTGATTGTAGCAAGTTGTGTTGAGTTTAACGATATGCTTATCTTCGCGAATTTCTGCGATTTCGCATTCAGCTGTGATTGTATCACCAAGGAATACGGGAGCTGTGAATTTGAGTTCCTGTCCAAGATAAATTGTGCCAGGGCCAGGGAGCTTGTTAGCAAGAACTGCGGAAATGAGACCACTTGTCAAAATTCCGTGTACAATTCTCTTACCGAAAATTGTTGTTTTAGCATATTCCTCATCAAGATGGATGGGGTTTGTGTCAAGGCTTACTTCTGCAAACGCTCTAAGGTCTGCATCTGCAAATGTCTTCTGTACGGACGCTTTTTGTCCTACGTAAAGTTCGTTGAATGTCATAATATTTTCCTCCGTTTGTAAAAATATGAACATTATTCATATTTGTTTACTTATATTATATATAATTTCAACTAATTTGTCAATATAATAACAAATAATTTTCACTTTATTAAAATTTTTAGTGAAAAATAAACAAAAAAATATGGTAATATCTATTGCAAATAACGATGATAAATGTTATAATGTACTCACAAAAACAAAAAAAGGAAAGAAATAATGGAAAATTATAACGCAAAAGGTATAAATTTGCCTAAGACTAAGCTCGGTTTGGCTAAAATGAACAAATTGCTCGATGCCGCCGAGGAATTATTCACAAATTATGGATTTCATGGAACTTCAATTTCTGATATATGCAAAAAAGCTGGCACCGCGGTTGGCACTTTCTATATATATTTTGAAACAAAAACCGATGTTTATCGCTATCTTATGTGGAAATATCAAAAGCAAATAAAAACCCTTTTGGCAGAGAGTATTAAGGGTTGCAAAACTCGTTATGAGCAGGAGCGCGAGGGTATAAAATGCTTTATTAAATTTGCCATCAGAACACCCAATGTATATAATATTATATGGGGTTCTCTTTCGATTGATAAAAACCTCTTCACTGACTATTACAGCTCGTTTGCAGAAAGCTATACTCACGCGCTCAAAAACTGTGAAGATGAGGTGGATACACCCGATGCCACAACCGTTGCTTATATGCTTATGGGCATATCGAATTTCGTTGGACTTCGTGCCATTTTTGAGAGCATGAATGACGAGGACATCGACAACATAATCGACGAAACTATTATGCCTGTTTTGTCAAACGGAATTTTCAAAAATTGTGAAAAATAAACAAAAAGCGGAGAGAAAATGATTCTCTCCGTTCATTTTTTTGTTTTATGTGTAAATTCTACAATTTTTCGAATTATTTTATTGACTTTTTGTATAATATTGGATATAATTAGTATTGGTATAAGCTTGCGATATGGGCAAGTGTTTCTACAACCGCCGAGAATGGTTGACTACCTTTTTATAAAAAAGTAGTCACCTTTTTTTATCTAAATTTGTACTTCAAATTTAGATTTGTCGGGAGATTGATATAATGATGGGGCTACAAATTGCACGTTGTTGTAGGGACAGGCGTCCTCGACTGTCCGTTACAAAAATTAAGTAACTATTATGTAAAAACATTAGTTTTTGCTTGTGCGAAATCGTGATGAT
>JAZRRX010000012.1:0-20406 GCA_045651165.1 Eubacteriales bacterium | reverse complement strand
TAAATTGGGATTTATGAGGAAGTTAGTTTATACGGATTTAGGGGGATTTTGAAAAATCCCCCTATAACCCCAAAACTTTTTAAACCTATTTAAAGTCAAATTTCGCGCAAATTGTGTTGTTACACAACACATAACGATTTTTTCTGCATTTTAACAGGCGCAGAAAAAATCTGTAATTTGCTATACCATTAGTAAGCACATTACTCTTGGTTTAGGCAATGTCTTATTAAAGCATTATAATACACTTAAGCATAGTTTTAACCCTACGGTTAAGTAAATTTTAGAAAAACAAATCTTTGATTTGGTTTTCGTTGTTTTGAAAGTATGATGCCATCCGTCATACTTGTATGTAAGGATGGTATTATGCTTTCTAAACCGATAATTCATTTTTTGAATTATCGAAAATTTACGAAAATTACCCAAAAACCAATGCGATTGTTTTGCTCCGCTTTTTCAAAAGCGGAAGCCCAGCGGCTTGAGCGTCCCACAATCAAAACTATCTCCCCGATAAATCAAAATTTGAAGCACAATTCCTAAAATTCAAGGAGAAAACAATGTTAAACGTTAAAATTTACGTTACAGGAACTTTAAAAGAGCAGTATTATAAGGACGCTATAGCCGAGTACAAAAAGCGCCTTAACGCCTATTGCAAGCTTGACATAATTGAATATAAGGAATACAAGCTCCCCGATGAGCCATCTCAAAAGCAGATTGAACAGGCATTACTTATTGAGGGGCAGAGAATACTCTCCGATATTTCACCTCGCGCATTCAAAATTGCAATGTGCGTTGAGGGTAAACAGCTGTCGAGTGAGGAATTTGCCGAGAAGCTCGATGCAATTTCCACCTCGCACGGAGAGGTTGCCATCATTATCGGCAGTTCATTTGGACTTTCTGATGAGGTAAAGAGCGCAAGTGAAATGCGAATGTCGGTGTCAAAAATGACACTCACCCACCAAATGCTTCGCGTGTGGCTCGTTGAAATAATCTATCGATGCCTTAGCATCACCCACGGTGGAAAATATCATAAATAAGTTTAAATTTTTAAGTGCCAAGGCGAAAGCATTGGCATTTTTTTATAAAATTGGCACCCTGTGGCACCTTTTGGCACCTTATGGCACCTTTTTTTGTTGTAGAATTCGGTCAACAGAACGATCGAACTGAATACAAAAAGGAAGGTGAAAAATGAAAGAAGACGACAACAAAAAGGCGCACGAGCCGTTTTTTATCGTGCCGAGCCGAGTTTTTGATAAGGGGCTGAGCCCCTACGAACTCTCGGTGCTTTTCTATCTAATGATGCGAGCCGACAACGAAAAGCACACCTGTTTTCCGAGTGTGAAGAGTATGGCAAAAATATGTAAAATCAGCGAAAGAAAGGTAAGAGAAGTTATACATTCTCTCGAAACCAAAGGGATTATTGAAATCAAAGCAAATTACGTTCCAACTCGCAATGATTTTAATCGACAAACCTCAAACCACTATTTAGTAAATATTTTTTGCACACCCTGTGCACATAAAACACCCACTCTATGCACCAAAAACACTCCCTCTATGAACGTTGTGCATACACCCCCTGTACCACCTGCAGAGGAAATAAATAAAACTAAACCCAATATAACTAAATCCAATATAACTAAATCCACCGAACTAACGGTGGACGAGGCGGTGGAGATGGAAAAAGAGAGATTTTCTTTTTTGGAATTGAAAAGGGAATGCTTTGAAATTCTCAAAAATGAACGAGGACTTGAAGAAGAATACATACTTCTTTTAGACCGAGCAGTAGAACATCTTTACTTTAAAAACGGAGCAGAGTATGAGGGGCAAAAATACACGCAGAACGACGTAAGAGTGATGTTAAAGGAAAAGATAACCCCCGACGTTCTCGCGTCTTCAGTAGAGTTTTTGAATGCCTCAAAAGAGCCGGTAAGGTCACCTGTACCCTATCTTGCCACGTGCATTTTGGGAGGGCTTGTCAATGGATTTTACGCGCATAAAAAGAGTGAAAAAGCAAAAGAAAATCTTGACGGAATGAACGGCAGATCCTCGTTCGACGTAGATGAGTTCTTTGCCGCCGCCCTGCGACATTCCATGGGTGAAGATTTCAAATTTTGATTTATCAGTGGGTTTAAACCGCGCGTTGTCATTCTGGAGAGAGCCTCACCGAGATTCTATCACTACGTTCCAGAATGACACTTCGTGTCCGGTGAGGCGACCGATAGAATCTCGCGCGACAATTTCAACACCCCTATAAATCCCAATTTATTGCGCAAATGTTTACTTGATTTACAGGGTTCTTCTTTCTAAATTCCTATATTATATTATTTTTATATTATTTTTAACAAAAATTATAAAAAACTCTTTACAAAACACGAAAAAAATAGTATTATATAGAGTGATTAGGTGTGATTTTGAAAAAACACGCGAAAATTCACTCTTACGGAGGGCAAAACAATGGAAAATTTAACTCCAAAATACAAGAGAGTGCTCCTCAAACTTTCAGGTGAGGCACTTGCAAAAGATTGCAACGGCATTCTCAATTTTGAATACATTGAGCAGATTGCACATGTGCTTAAAAAATGCGTGGCACAGGGTGTGCAAATCGCAGTTGTCGTTGGCGCAGGTAACATCTGGCGCGGCAGACAAAGTGGCTCAATGGACAGAGCGCGTGCAGACCAGATGGGTATGCTTGCAACTGCAATTAACTCCTTAGCTCTTGAAGAAACGTTCAATAGCACAGGTCTTAAATCTCGCGCGATGATGGTAATGGAGGTCAACTCCTTTGCCGACCCCTATCGTATAAGAGATGCAAGACGTCATCTTGATGAGGGTGAAGTGGTAATTATCGGTGGTGGCACGGGAATGCCATTCTTCTCAACCGACACGGCGGCGGCAATTCACGCGGCAGAAATCGGTGCAGACGTAATCCTTATGGCAAAGAACATTGACGGAATTTACACCGCAGACCCCCACGTTGACCCAACCGCAAAGCGCTATGACGAAATTACATATCGCGAAATTCTTGACAAGGAGCTCAAAGCCCTTGACATTCCTGCAAGTGCATTCTGCATGGAAAACGATATCAAGTGCTATGCCTTCGCGTTAAGCAACCCCGATAACATCTATCGCGTAATTATGGGCGAAAAGATGGGAACTGAATTACACAGATAAAAATTGGAAATAATATAAAACGAGGTAAAAATTATGGCATTCAACATTAAAGATTTTGAAGAAAAGATGAAGAAAACTATTGCGTCCTATGACTACAACCTTCAGTCAATCCGCGCAGGTCAGGCAAACGCAGGCGTGCTTAACAGAGTAACATTTGAGTACTATGGCTCACCCACTCCCGTTAACACAATGGCAGACATTAGAATGGCTGACTCAAGAACACTCACAATCACTCCTTACGACGCTTCCACTCTCAAGGCAATCGAAAAGGCAATTCTTATGAGTGATATCGGCATCAACCCCTCAAATGACGGTAAGATGATTCGTCTTGTATTCCCCCAGGTGACAGAGGAAAGACGTAAGGAACTCAAAAAGCAGATTCAAAAGATGGGTGAGGATACAAAGGTTATCATCCGTAACATCCGTCGTGATGCAAACGATGCTATAAAGAAGGGAAAGAAGGACGGCGATCTTACAGAGGACGACGTAAAGAATGCAGAAAAGAAGGTACAGGATCTCACAGATAGCTATATCAAAGAGGTTGACGCTTGCTCTGCGAAGAAAGAAAAGGAAATTATGGCAATCTAATTTGCTAAATACATCAAGGCGGGGGCAAAAATTCCCGCCTTTTTGGGATTTTAAGAGGTAAAAAATTGGAAAACAAAATTGATTTTAGAGTTGATGAAAATTTAAAGCACATTGCCTTTATTATGGACGGCAACGGACGTTGGGCAAAGGCGCGTGGAATGAATCGTCCCGAGGGGCACAAAGAGGGAGTTAAGGTGTTCGAGCATATCGGATTTACCTGTCTTGATCTGGGTCTTGAGGCGGTAACTTTCTATGCCTTTTCAACTGAAAATTGGAAGCGTCCACCTGCAGAGATAAAGACAATAATGGGCTTGCTATCCTTGTACCTTGACAAATGCGGAGATACTCTTATCAAAAAAGAGGTGCGTTTTCGCATGCTTGGGGACAAGGCAGGGCTTGACAGCTCACTTCGAAAGAGAATTGAAAAGCTTGAAGAAGTTACCAAGCATTTTAAGAAGAGCATCAACGTTGCAATAAATTACGGTGGCAGGGACGAAATAGTTTACGCCTGCAAAAAGCTTGTTAATGAGGGCAAGGAGATTACAAAAGAAACCATCTCAAGCGCGCTTTACACAGAGGATTGCATCGAGCCCGATATGATTATTCGCACCGCGGGAGAAAAACGTTTATCCAACTTTTTGCTTTGGCAGTCATCGTATTCGGAGCTTTATTTCACCGATACGCTCTGGCCCGATTTCACGGACGAAGATTTAATTTTAGCTATTAATGATTTTTATTCAAGACGCCGCAGATACGGTGGACTTTAAGGAGGAAATATAAACAATGAAACAGAGAATTATTACCGCGATTGTGCTTTTAATTGTGGCAATTCCGGTGTGTATCTTTTCGGGAACAGTAGTTTTTCCGATAGCGATGGCGTTTATTGGATTTATGGGTGTTTATGAAATGCTTGGATGCATGGGAATGAGAGGGAAGCATTTAATCTCCGTTCCTCTTTACGCTATGGCGTTGGTTGCTCCTTTTGTTGTCAGATACACTCTTGACGCTCATCTTGTTGCGAGACTTTCATCGGTCATGCCCTATAAAGCGGTGAGAACCTATGACGGTTTGCTCGTTGTTTTGGGACTCTACGTGCTCTATCTTCTTGGCGTTTGGGTATTTTCATACCAAAAGGATCAAAACGTTGATATGAATAAGACACTTGCGAGCGTGCTTGTATCACTCTACATAATTGGAGCAACATCTTCAATAATTTTGGTTCGCGATAGCTTCGGTGGGGAATACTATTGGTATTTCATCTTCATTGGCGCTTGGGTAACCGACACCTTTGCATATTTTACAGGTATGCTTTTCGGAAAGCACAAGCTCATTCCTGCCGTAAGCCCCAAAAAGACGGTTGAAGGTGCTATTGGTGGAGCTGTATTTTGTGTAGTATTGTTCGTAGTTTACGGTGCTATAGTGAACAGTTTAACTCAGTATGATATTAGTCTTGTTGTTCTTGCATTTGCAGGTCTTCTTTCTGCAATAGTTTCTATGATTGGCGACCTTTCTATGTCAGTTATAAAAAGAACGTACGGAATAAAGGACTACGGAAAAATATTCCCAGGACACGGCGGCGTGCTTGATAGATTTGACTCTATTTTGGCAGTTGCGGTTGTTATGGCACTTTTCTTGGCATAAATTTAGGTATTATTCGATAAATTGGGATTTATGAGAAAGTTAGTTTATACGGATTTAGGGGGATTTTGAAAAATCCCCCTATAACCCCAAAACTTTTTAAACCTATTTAAAGTCAAATTTCGCGCAAATTGTGTTGTTACACAACACATAACGATTTTCTCGCCATTTTAACAGGCGGCTCGAAAATCTTTAATTTGCTATATCATTAGTAACCACATTACTCTTGGTTTAGGTGATGTCTTATTAAAGCATTATAATACACTCAAGCATAGTTTTAACAATACAACAAAGTAAATTTTAGAAAAACAAATCTTTGATTTGGTTTTCGTTGTTTTGAAAATTCAATTTCGTACGTCGTACTTGTACGTAAGAACGGAATTGGAGTTTCAAAACCGATAATTCATTTGTGAATTATCGAAAATTTACGAAGATACTCCACAAGCCAATGCGATTGTTTCGTCCACCTTTTCAAAGGTGGCGCCTGCGCGGCGTTAGCGCATCTTTACTTTGTAACTTCTCCCCCGATAAATCAAAATTTGAAATCACACCGCATTAAAATGTAAACAATTTGTAAACTTTAATTGTTATATTTATAAATTTGCAGGATATATGGTATAATTACACTGTTATATATATTAATATTATTTATATTTATTTAGACGTGTGCGCACATACGCACGCGCGAGAGAATGCAAAAAATATCCACAAAATAGATTAATTCACGAAAGGAAAGATTATCGTGTCAAACAGTGCCTATTTAGAAGAAATAAAACTTGTTTGGAATATTGTTTACGATTCGTTTAGCGACTCTATGGCGACTGCAACTCGTGAACTTTGGTTCAAGGATCTCACCATTGAAAATTACGAAGATGGCGTTATCACAATGGGAATAAAGAGTGAGCTTAAGCACAAAACTCTCACTGAAAAATATACTGGTGAGCTTTCTCGCCGTTTTTCAGATGAACTTGGCTTTGAGGTTATCGTAAACGTTGTTTTCACGGGTACTCCCATAAACAGAGAAGAAGCAATAAAGAGCATTATGGAACGCGTTTCTATGGGCGACCCCTCTTGGCGTCTTGAAGAAGAAAGAAAACGCAAAGAACAAGAGCAAAAGGAAATTGTAAAGAGCGAGCATCATCTCGGCTCTACAATGCCTCCATTCAACTTTGAATATACATTTGACAACTTTATCGTTGGCTCGTCAAATAAGTTTGCACACGCGGCGTGTGTTGCGGTTGCAAATCATCCTGCAAAGAATTACAATCCACTTTTCATCTATGGTCCAAGTGGAATTGGTAAGACTCACTTGCTTTACGCGATTACAAACTTCCTTCGTGATAAAAATCCCAACGTTAAGGTTATTTACATAAAGGGTGAAGATTTCACCAACCAGATGATTGACTGCCTTTCACGTCAGGCAATGCCTGAATTCCGTGAGAAATACCGCGACTGTGATGTTCTTCTTATTGACGACATTCAGTTCATCGGAGGCAAGGTTTCAACACAGGAAGAATTCTTCCACACATTCAATGCTCTTTATGAGGGCAGAAAGCAGATAATCTTGACAAGTGACCGTCAACCAAGAGAAATTAAAACTCTTGAGGACCGTCTTAAAACTCGTTTTGAGTGGGGACTTATCGCAGATATTCAAGCACCCGACCTTGAACTTCGTATCGCTATTATCAAGAAAAAAGCAGAGCAGGTTGGCGTTGAGCTTCCCGAGGACGTTCTTACATTCCTTGCAGAAAATCTTCGTTCAAATATCCGTCAAATTGAGGGCGCTATTAAAAAGCTCGGTGCCAGAGTATTCCTCTCAGGTGAAAATATTGATATGGATCTTGCACGTGGTTGCATTTCCGAGCTTCTCGGCGGTGCTGAACCCACAAGTGTTACAGTTGAGAAGATTTTCTCGTCTGTTTATCAAAAATATGGCGTAAAGAAAGAAGACCTTATTTCAACAAAGAGAAACAAGGAAATCGCATATGCGCGTCATATCACAATATTTATTATTCGTGAGGTAACGGAAATGTCCTTGCCAAATATCGCAAAGATATTCAACCGCGACCACTCAACAATTATTAGTTCAATCGAAACTATCGAGCGCAAACTCATTACAGACGCTATGCTCGACTTTGAAATCAAAGAAATTATTAAAGAGGTTTCACCTAATATTTAAGAATTAAGAATGGAGATATAAATTATGAAAATCAAATTCAACAGACACGAGCTTGCTGCAGCGATAGCACCTCTTATGAGCTGCGTATCAACAAAGGTTACTGTACCTGCTGCCGAGGGTATTCTCATCGAAGCTAAATTCCCCGATGTGTGCGTTCTCACAACATTTGACCTTGAAAAAGGTATGAGAGTAACTACACACGCTCAAGTACTTGAAGAGGGAACATATATCATCAACGCAGTAAAGCTTAACCAAACTCTTCGCGTTATGCCTGCAGATGAAATCGAGCTCGACGTTGATGACAAAAACGTTGCATCAATCGTTTGTGGTAAATCTAGCCACAAGATGAATGCTCTTGCCGGAAGTGATTTTCCTGCAATTCCCAAGCTCGAATCTGACGATGCTCTTGTTATGAATCAATGCGACCTTAAGGAAATGTTCAGTCAGACAATGTACGCTATGGGTATAAATGACCAGAGAAACATTCTTAACGGTACTTTCGTTAAAATGATTAACGACCGCATCACAATGGTATCCTGTGATAACTTCAAGCTCGCAAAATGTGACAGAGTTATCAATCTTCAAACAGAGCAGGATTATGAGGGAGCATACAGAAACGCATTCATTCTTCCTGTTAAGACAGTTAACGAGCTTGTTAAACTCCTTTCCGACAATAAGGAAAAAACTGTTCGTATGTTCATGACAAGAAAGAATATCGTTTTTGAGATTGGTGATGTAACATTCTTTAGCCGTCTTATTGAGGGTGAATATCTCGATTACGATAGAATCATTGTTAAAAATCACAAATACAGCGTTGAGTGTGAGCGCGATGAACTCATCTCTGCTCTTGAACGCGCTGCTCTTGTAACAGAAGAAAAGATTGCAGGTTCACTCCGTAGCCACGTTAAACTTGTGTTTGATGGCAATCTTCTTAAAATTACTGCAAGCTCAAGTGCCGGTAGCACTTATGATGAAATTGAAATTAACGATATCGGTGCGCCCCTTACAATCGGCTTTAATAACCGTTATCTTATCAACTCCGTTCGCGCTTGCAACGCTGATAGAATTAAGCTTTCACTTTCTTCACATCTTTCTTCTCTCAACATTGTTCCCGCAGAGCCCAAAGAGGGTGTTGAAGAAGTATTTATGCTTCTTCCTGTTAGACTTAAGGACTAATTCTAATTTGATATAAAACTATGCTTTGTAAAAAAGTAGAGCTGTGTAATTTTCGTAACGCGGAGAACGAAGTTGTCGAATTCAACAACGGCATAAACGTTCTTCACGGCGAAAATGCGCAGGGTAAAACCAATCTGCTTGAGGCAATATACTACGTTTCACTTGGCAAGAGTTTTCGTACAACACACGATACCGAAATAATTCGATTTGGTGAGGAGTATGCCTCTGTTTCACTCGACTATGAAAGCGCAGGCAGGGAACAGAATATCACCATGAGAATGTCTAGCAACGCAAGACAGAGAAAGAACGTTACTCACAACGGAGTGAAGATAACAAAACTCTCTGAACTTGTCGGCTCGTTCCGTGCCGTGCTTTTCTCACCCGACCATTTACAAATGATTAAAGATGGTCCTTCGTTGCGCAGAAACTATCTTGACGTTGCTATCTCGCAGATAAAACCGATGTATTTGCACTCGTTACAGAAATACAACAAAATATTGCTCAACCGAAACAAGCTTTTGAAAAATGCAGAGGAAGATAGAGCGACATTTGACGCGACTATCGACTTTTGGTCGGCACAGCTTGCTCACGAGGCGGCTATTATTGCCAAGGCACGCGCAGAATATGTTGCACGCTCGGGCGAGATAATTGCGGACTTTTACAAGCGCATGTGCGCAAGTGGTGAGATTGACGAAACTCCCGAATTTATCTATGGTGGCTCTGCAAAACAGGACGCCGAGCTTTATTTTGATGTTGAAACCACAGAAAAGAACTTTCTTCGACTTTTGAATGACTTTCACGAGCGCGAAATTGCCGCAGGATCGACTTTGTATGGCACTCATAAGGATGATATCATAATCAATCTAAATGGCAAAAATACGCGTTTATATAGCTCTCAGGGGCAGCAGCGCTCATTGGCACTTGCCATGAAGCTTGCCGAGGGTGAAATATGTAAAATAGATTGCGGAGAATATCCCGTATTTCTGTTTGATGATGTTTTCTCCGAACTCGACTCGGGCAGACGTAAAAACCTCCTTCGCGAGATTACTGATAGACAGGTCATTATCACCTCTTGCGAGAGTGATATGGATTTGGCTGTGCCTTACAGACGAATTGAGGTCGCGAAGGGAAAATATAGTGTTCAATGATAGCACTCACTTATGCGATTGTTTTGCCCCGCTTTTTCAAAAGCGGGAGCCCAGCGGCACAGGGGTTCCCCGAAGTGAATGAAATGAGCTTTGGGGGTTTCCGTCTTGAGCGACAAAACGCCATTTCTTTTTTGCAAAGCTTTTTTCTTTGTGGCTATTTTGCCAAAGAAAAAAGCGTCTCAACAAATCTTGATAGCCAAAAGAACATAAACCTTTACTTTGTAACTTCATTTTGACACATTTTAGTCGCCCAATGATGAATAAATTATGAATTTGTGGAAAGATTTACTGATTTTCAACAAATTTTCCACAATGTTTAATAACTGTTGAAAAGTATGAGGATTTTTATATATAAAAGTTCGAAAAACCTTGATATTATTGACTTTTATGCCTTTTATAACACTGTTGAAAATTTACTAAAACGTAAAATTAATTGACATTTCCTTGTCGCGCTACGGGAAAACTTAGGCAAAGTTTGGTTTTCCACAGGATTTTGTGGAAAAGCCCAAATTTTACAAAAAATGAGTTTTTTCTACTTTACGACACAAAAGTGTCGCTCTGCTAAATTTTAGCAAGAGTTGTCCACATTTTGTCCTAAAAATTCAAACAAATTTTCCACATCAAAATTTTGGCAACAAATCCAATAAAATCAATGCTTCAAAACTGTTTTCCACAGTTTCAACAGGCCCTATTATTTACTATAACTATTATTTATTATATTTATTTCATTCATTTCGTTATTTCTTTACGCGCGAGCAAATAGAGAAAAATATAAAAAAATTCAGTTTGACGAAAAGTTGTCGCCCTACGAAAAAGAAATATGATACAATATAAAAACGAAAGGAGATGCTATCGTGATATATTTGAACATTGGTTCAGGAAAAAGCATAAAAGAACGCGATGTGATTGGCATCTTCGATATGGATACGTCCACAGTTTCTCCCATAACACGCAAACTTCTCTCCATGGCGGAAAAAGAGAAAAGGACGGAGTCACCATCCTACGAAATTCCAAAATCTTTTGTTCTTTATCGCGCCGAAAATGGTGAAACAAAAGTATGCTTCTCGCAGTTCTCATCTGCCTCCCTCTTTGGCAGAATGGGTAAGGGAAGTGTGAGATAATTGCTCTGTAATTAATTCTTTTTTACATATAACAACAATTTGAAAGGAAACAGAAATGGAAAACCTTGAAAAGAACCTCGACCTTACAGTTGAGAATAACTACACCGAAGAAAATATACAGGTACTTGAAGGACTTGAGGCGGTAAGAAAGCGCCCCGGTATGTACATTGGTACTACCTCAATTGGAGGTCTTCATCATCTTGTTTACGAGATAGTGGATAACTCCATTGACGAAGCGCTTGCAGGTCATTGCGACAAGATTACCGTAACAATAAATCCTGACAACTCCGTAACCGTTGAGGATAACGGACGTGGTATTCCTTCGGCAATACATCCGAAGCAGGGAATCCCCACGCCCGAGGTTGTTTATACAATTTTGCACGCAGGTGGTAAATTCGGTGGCGGTGGATACAAAATCGCAGGTGGTCTTCACGGTGTTGGTGCGTCCGTTGTTAACGCGCTTTCTGAATGGCTTGAGCTTGAAGACGTTTACGATGGAAAGGTATATACCGAACGCTTTGAAAGAGGTAAGGTAGCACGTGCGTTTAAGTGCGTTGGTGACCCCACTGACAAGAAGAGTGGCGTTAAGGTAACATTTAAGCCCGACCCTGAAATCTTTGAAGAAACTGTGTTTGTATATCAGACACTTGAAAATAGAATGCGCGAGCAGGCGTTCCTCAATGCAGGAGTACGTATTGCTCTTATTGACGCGCGTGGTGAAGAAAAAGTTGAAAACGAATTTGTTTACGAGGGTGGTATCAAGAGCTTTGTTACACACCTCAATGAAAATCGTCATAATGAGCTTATTCACCCCGAGGTTATCTATATGCGCGGTGAAAAGGGAACAAGCGTTGCAGAAGTTGCTTTGCAGTATAATGACAGCTACAACGAGCTTATTCTCTCATTTGCAAACAATATGCACACCATTGAGGGTGGTACACACGAAACAGGCTTTAAGGCAGCTATTACAAAGGTTCTTAACGATTATGCGCGTAAGGCGGGTATTCTTAAAGATAGCGACAAGAATCTTTCAGGTGAAGACGTTCGTGAGGGCTTGTGCGCTATTATAAGCGTTAAACTTGAGGATGCGCAGTTTGAGTCACAGACCAAGGCGAAACTCGGTAATAGCGAGGTTAGAACGCTTGTAGAGGGTATTGTGAATGCAAAACTCTCTGAATACTTCGAAGAAAATCCCTCTGTGGCTAAAAATATACTTGATAAGGCACTTGCAGCATCTCGCGCAAGAGAGGCGGCAAGAAAGGCAAGAGAGCTCACAAGACGTAAGGGCGTGCTTGGTGGCTCAACACTTCCTGGTAAGCTCCGTGACTGTCAGGAAAGAAGAATTGAAGTTACTGAACTCTATCTCGTAGAAGGAGATTCCGCGGGCGGTTCTGCTACACAGGGTAGAAACTCAAAGTTCCAGGCGATTTTGCCCCTTCGTGGTAAGGTTCTTAACGTTGAAAAGACAAGAATTGACAAGGTTTATTCCAACCAATCACTTATTCCCATTATTCAGGCGCTTGGATGTGGTATCGGTGAGGAATTTGATATTGCGAAGCTCCGTTACGGCAAGATTGTAATTATGGCCGATGCCGACGTTGACGGTTCTCACATCAGAATTCTTCTTCTTACATTCTTCTTCCGTCATATGCGCCAACTTATTGACGATGGACACATTTATCTTGCACAGCCACCCCTTTATAGAGTTTATAAGCGTGGTGTTAAGAATGCGCAGGAATACTATGCATTCTCTGATGCAGAAAGAGATAAATATATTGAAATGCTCGGTGGCCACAACGTTGAAGCAGACCGATACAAAGGTCTTGGTGAAATGGATGCTGAGCAGCTTTGGGAAACAACAATGAATCCCGAAACAAGAACGCTTCTTAAGGTTACTACCGAAGACGCTGCGGCTTGTGATGCTATGTTCTCACTCCTTATGGGTGATAAGGTAGAGCCAAGACGTGAATTTATTGAGCAAAATGCAAAATTTGCTGAAAATCTTGACATTTAAGGAAAGGAGAGTTTAATTAATAATGGCAGAAATTAAAAATCACGACAACGAAAGAATTGAATTTCCCGAGCAGAAAATTGTTGACGTTGAAATGAAACGCGAAGTTGAACGCTCCTTTATTGAATATTCAATGTCCGTTATTGCTGCGCGTGCTCTCCCCGACGTGCGCGATGGTATGAAACCCGGTCAGAGAAGAATTCTTTATGCTATGTATGAGGACCACCTCACAAGCGATAAGCCATTCCGTAAGTCCGCGACAACTGTTGGTAACGTTCTTGGACGTTATCATCCCCATGGTGACGCGGCAGTTTACGGAACAATGGTTCGTATGGCGCAAGATTTCTCATATAGATACACACTTGTAGATGGACATGGTAACTTCGGTTCAGTTGACGGTGACGGCGCTGCTGCTTACCGTTACACAGAGGCGCGCCTTTCAAAGATTTCTGATGAGCTTATGCGCGACCTTGACAAGAACGTTGTTGTTATGACAAAGAACTTCGACAATCGTCTTGACGAGCCCACAGTATTGCCTGCACGCTTCCCTAACTTGCTTGTGAACGGTTCTGTTGGTATTGCGGTAGGTATGGCTACAAGTATCCCCACACACAATTTAGGTGAGGTTATTGACGGCACAGTTTATCGCATGGATAATCCAGAATGCACAGTTGATGAGCTTATGGAATATATCAAGGGTCCTGACTTCCCAACGGGCGCTACAATTTACGGTGTAAACGGTATAATTGAGGCTTATAGAACAGGTAGAGGTAAAATTGTAGTTCGTGCAAAGGCGAGAATTGAAGAAGAAAACAGACGCATTATCTTTACTGAAATTCCTTATATGGTTAATAAGTCCACTCTTTGCGAAAGCATTGGTAATCTTGTTAACGAAAAGAGAATTGAGGGCATTACTGACATCCGTGACGAATCAGGTAGAGCAGGTATGAGAATTGTTATCGAATACCGTCGTGATGCTAATGCACAAGTTATTCTCAATCAGCTTTATAAATTTACACAGCTTCAAGAAACATTTGCGGCAAATATGTTGGCGCTTGTAAATAATGAGCCCAAAACTCTTTCCTTGCCTCAAATTCTTGATCACTATATTGCTCATCAGGAAAGTGTTATTGTTAGAAGAACACAGTATGACCTTGACAAAGCACTTGCGCGTCAGCATATTCTTGAGGGCTATAAAATTGCCAACGATAACATTGACGAAATCGTTGAACTTATGAAGACATCTAAATCAATTCCCGATTCAAAGGAAAGATTGATGGAAAGATACGGTCTTTCTGAAATTCAGGCACAGGCGATAGTTGAAATGACACTTGGTCGTCTTACAGGACTTGAGCGACAGAAGATTGAGGACGAGCTTGCTCGTCTTGCAGCGCTCATTGCCGACCTTCGCGATATTCTTGCTAACCCACACAGAGTTAGAGAGATTATCAAGGGTGAAATGCTTGAAATTAAGAGAAAGTTCGCAGACGAAAGAAGAACTGAAATCGTTCCTGCGGAGGACGACATCCTTCTTGAAGACCTTATCGAGCGTCACGAGTGCGTAATCACACTCACACATGCAGGATATATTAAGCGTCAGCCTGCCGATACATACTCTGCTCAAAACAGAGGCGGTAAGGGTATTATTGGCATGACAACCAAGGAAGAGGACTTCATTGAAAAGGTTGTTGGCGTTCATTCTCACTCATATCTTATGTTCTTTACTAATATCGGTAAGGTGCATATGAGAAAGGCATATCAGATTCCTGAGGCATCAAGAACCGCTAAGGGAACTTATATGACCAACATTATAGAGCTTGAAGACGGCGAAAAGATTACAGCAATGATTTCCGTTCCCGAATTCAATGAAACTGATTATCTTATCATGGTTACCAAACACGGTGTTGTTAAGAAAACACTTCTCTCTGAATATGAATATCAGAGAAAGGGTGGTAAGAAGGCACTCAATCTTGATGAGGGTGACGAGCTTGTATTCGTAATGCGTACGCAGGGTAATAGTGGTCTTATACTTGCCACAAAGAACGGCTCTGCAGTTAGATTTGACGAAAGAAACGTTCGTGCTATGGGACGTGTTGCTCGTGGTGTTCGTGGTATCAAGCTTCGCGCAGGTGACTACGTTTGTGGTGTTGCCGTTGTTGATGAAACAAAGAAACTCATTACTATCACCGAAAATGGCTTTGGTAAGAAGACAGAATTCTCTGACTTCCGTGAAATGAAGAATCGTGGTGGTATGGGTATCGTTTGCCACAATCTCAATGAAAAGACAGGTCTTTTGGCAGGTATCTCCGTTGTTGATGATGATAACGATATTATGATGATTACTGATCAGGGACAAATGATTCGTATTCGTGTTTCTGACGTGCCCACATACTCAAGAAGCGCGCGTGGTGTAATTGTTATGCGACTTGCTGAGGATCAGCACGTTGTTAACTTTACAAAGGTTGCTAGAGAAGAGCCCGAAGACGAGGTTGCTCCTGCAGTTGAGCCCACCGAAGAAAACGAAGTGCTTGAGATTGTAGAAGAAACAGTTGAAGTTGTTGAAACTGCCGAAGAAACTCCCACAGAAGAATAATAAATAAAATTAAAAGGACTTAACTTACTGTTAAGTCCTTTTTATGTGGTTAAAATTTTGATTTGTGGGGTAGTTGTTCGCACGATACCAGCTACAAATTGTACATTGTTGTAGGGACAGGCGTCCTCGACTGTCCGTTATAAAAACAAAGTAACTTTTATAAGAAAATATTAGGTTTTGATTGTGCGAAACCGTGATGATATTTGGTTGTCCATTGTTGCGGACAGTCGAGGACGCCTGTCCCTACAACTAAAAAGCAAATAAATCTAAAGATTGCGAACATACCCCTAAATCCCAATTTATCAAACAAAAAAGGAGCGAAAGCTCCTTTTTTATTGTTTTATTTAAAATAAATACCTTGTTTAAGAGCTTCAAGCATAATAATTGCGCTTGAAGCGTTTGTTGCAAGTGGAATCTTTTGTACGTCACAAAGACGAAGGAGTGCAGAAACATCGGGCTCGTGAGGTTGGGCTGTAAGTGGATCGCGCAAGAAAATGATGAGGTCAAGTTCACCATTGGCAAGCATTGCGCCAATCTGTTGGTCGCCACCAAGGGGGCCTGATTTCATTCTCTGAATGCAAAGACCTGTTTCACCCATTATAAGTGTGCCTGTTGTTCCAGTTGCATAAAGCTCGTGCTCGGAAAGTACGTCCTTGTATGCCATAGCAAGTTCAATAATAGCATTTTTCTTTTTGTCGTGAGCAATAAGTGCAATTTTCATACTGTTTTCTCCTTATTGAATTATAATTTAAACATATAGGGCAAAAGGTTGCCGAGCGTTTCTTCAACATAATCACCCTCGTTTGAGGTAACCAAAATCACCTTAAAATCGGGTGAGCAGAATTCACTCATTACCTGACGGCATACGCCACAAGGTGCAGTAACGCCTTTAACATCCCCCTTGTGTCCTCCAACAATGGCAATAGCTTCGAATTCACGTTCACCATTATGCACCGCGGTGAAAATCGCGTTTCTTTCAGCGCAAACTGTGGGAGTGTAGGACGAGTTTTCAATATTCGCGCCTGTGTAAACCTTGCCATCTTTTGTCAAAAGAGCCGCACCCACTGTAAAATTCGAGTAGGGCGAATATGATTTTTTCATCGCCTCAATTGCCGCAAGGGCGAGAGTGCGATAGTTTGTTTTATTTTCTGTCATTTTGTTTCTCCTTCCAGAGAATTATTCATCCCCAAGCATAGATTTGCCGGGGCAGGTATAATCAATTTCGAGATAATCGGCAACAGTTGCAGCAATATCTGCGTAAGTCATACGAGTACCGAGATTGCCGGGAGTGATATTTTTGCCGTACATAATGCAAGGAACATACTCTCTTGTGTGGTCGGTGTGGCTATCCCCTGGGTCGCAACCATGGTCGGCAGTGATGATGAGAATGTCATCATCTCTCATTCCGTCAACGAAAGTGGGAAGCCATTTGTCAAATTCTGCAAATGCATTAGCATAGCCGTCAATATCTTGACGATGACCATAGAGCATATCGAAATCAACGAGATTTATGAAACAAAGTCCTTCAAAATCGTGGTCGAGCGCGTCAAGAGAAAGATCCATACCCTCTTTATTTGAGTGGGTAAATGTCTTGTAGCTAACGCCCTTGCCTGCAAAAATATCATAAATTTTACCAATTGCATAAACTGTTTTGCCTTGCTCTGTAATAGCATCAAGCACAGTTTGTCCGTATGGTTCAAGTGAAAAATCGTGACGATTTGCCGTTCTCTTAAAGGGGTGTTCACCTTCAAATGGACGCGCAATAACTCTGCCAACGCTATGTTCACCTGTGAGAATTTCACGCGCGATGCGGCAATATTCATAAAGCTGCTCGATGGGGACAATATCCTCATGTGCTGCAATTTGGAAAACGGAGTCGGCACTTGTGTAAACGATGAGGTCCCCCGTGCGCATGTGCTCGTTTCCGTAGTCGCGAATAACGTCAGTTCCTGAATAAGGTTTGTTGCAGATAACTTTTCTGCCCGTTCTTGCAGTGAATTCGTCAAGAAGCGACTGGGGGAATCCATCAGGATAGGTTGGAAGTGGAGTTTCACTTACAATTCCCGCAATTTCCCAGTGACCAATAGTTGTATCCTTGCCCATTGAACGCTCCGTAAGACGCGCAACGCGACCTGTGGGATTGTCGTTTGTGCCAAGGAATTCAAGGCCATCTATATTTCCGATACCCATTTTCCATGTATTTTCGCAAGAAAATTTATCGGAAGTTGAAATTCTCTTTATCGTGTGGCAATCGTGGTCGCCAAAGTTGGCGCAGTCGGGCATAGCGCCTGCTCCACACGAGTCGAGAACAATTAAAAATACTCTTTTTTTCATTTATTTTTTCCTTTTATTCGTAAAGTGTAATATTATCGTGGTTTTCACCATTAAAATACCATTTTAATGGATTTTCACGAATGTACTCGATGTGAAATTCATAATCCTTTGTGTCGCGGATTATGTGGTCAAAAGACCTCATTTGCCAAATATTTTTACCAAATTCTTTATTGCAAAAACGCTTGAATGTTGAAATAAATTGCGAAATTATGGAGTTTTGTGTTGAATTTTCAACACAAACTAATTTTGTAGGGACCGGCGTCCTCGACGGTCCATTTTCGCGAATATTAATTAACAAATGAATGTGATTGGGCATAATTATATAATCGTCAACCGATATATTTTTATAAAAATCGTTCAGTTGGTTTATATATTTATCCGCAATTTTTCCGTGTTCCGTTAGTTCAACAAAGATTTCTTTGCTCGTTTGTGGACCGTCGAGGACGCCGGTCCCTACAGAAGTTAGTTTTACTTCAGATAGCAAGTGCTCTTTGTTTTGTGTGCAAATTGTTATAAAATACGCACCAACGGAATTGTAATCGAATATTTCAAGGCGAGTGGTTTTGCGATATTTAAATTCCATTTTTTACTTATAGTTTTCTGTTTCGATGGTTCGTACATAAGCAATTATATTATATATTTTCCAACTTAACCGCAGTTTCAAGAGCCAAGGTCATCATATCGGTAAAGGAATTTTGTCTTTCCTCTGCTGTGCAGCCGGTATGCTCGATAAGGTTATCAGAAATTGTGCAGATTGCGAGCGCGCGCTTGCCGTAGCGAGCTGCATTCATATAGAGAGCTGCTGCTTCCATTTCAACCGCCATAACGCCCATCTTTTCACCCCATTCGCAGTCGGGGAGAGCACCGTTTTCGCGCAAAGGAGCATCACGATAGAATGTATCACTTGACAAAATATTACCAACCTTGTAATTAAAATTTAATTCTTCGGCAGTTTCAACGCACTTGCGAAGCATAGTGAAGTCGCAAATGGGCGCGTAAGTGCCGGGGAGATTGAAATTGCATGCGAAATTGGAGTTTGTGCAAGCGCCCATACCCATAACGATGTCACGGAGCTGAATATCGTTTGTAAGCGCACCTGCAGAGCCGATTCTCATGATGTTTTCAACGCCAAAGAAGTTATAAAGCTCGAATGAGTAAATGCCAATAGAGGGCATACCCATACCGCTTGCCATAACGGAGATTTTTACTCCCTTGTATGTACCTGTGTAACCCTGAACGCCACGAACGTTGTTTACAAGAACGGGGTTTTCAAGGAAAGTTTCTGCTATAAATTTTGCGCGTAAAGGGTCACCGGGCATAAGCACGGTCTTACCGAAATCGCCTATTTCTGCTTTAATATGAGCTGTCGCCATTATTTTGTTCTCCTGTCTTTACGATTTTTACAATTCTTGATGTTCCAAGACGGCTTGCGCCAAGAGCGATGAAATCCTCTGCGTCTGCGATTGAGGAGATACCACCTGCTGCCTTAATGAGAGTGCCGTTTGTAACGTGAGCAGCAAAGATTTCAACGTCGTGACGAGTTGCACCTGCAGTTGAGAAACCTGTGCTTGTCTTGATGTAATCTGCTTTACTTTCAGAAACGATTTGAGTCATCTTAACCTTTTCGTCGTCTGTAAGGAGGCAAGTTTCAATAATAACCTTCAAAATTTTGCCTGAGCACGCGTCCTTGATCGCGTTGATTTCTGCAAGAAGGTCGTCATATTTTTTATCCTTGAGCCAACCGATATTGATAACCATATCGATTTCGTCAGCGCCGTTGGCAACTGCATCTGCAGTTTCAAAAACTTTTGTTGCTGTTGTGCTATATCCGTTGGGGAAGCCGATTACTGTGCAGATAGCGAGTTTTTCACCAACATATTCCTTTGCCTGCTTAACGTAGGATGCAGGAATACAAACTGATGCGGTTTCATATTTCATACCGTCATCACAAATTGCCTTAATTTCGGACCAAGTAGCACTCTGAGCGAGCAAAGTGTGGTCAACTTTTAAGAGAATGTCTTTAATTTCCATGGTGGATGTTCCTTTCAATATATAGATTTAGATATTTTACCAATTTAATTATAACATATAATAATTATTTTGTAAAGAGTTTATTTTGTCGAGCAAATTTTGATTTGTTGCTTAGTTAGTTTACCTGTGGAGCGCTCAAGCCGCTAGGCTTCCGCTTTTGAAAAAGCGGAGCAAAACAATAGCATTGGTTTGTGAAGGTTTTGCGTAAATTTTCGATAATTCACAAATGAATTATCGGTTTTGAATTAAAATTCCAATCTTACAAGCACGCTTGACGTTTGGAATTTCACTCCAAAACTACGAAAATCACTGCTTTGGAGTAATTTTCTAAAATTTACTTAGATAAAGCACAGGGATTTAGATAGTATTGTGTCTATAATTTAAATAGCAAATTAAAGATTTTCGAGCCGCCTGTTAAA
>JAZRRX010000011.1:0-2081 GCA_045651165.1 Eubacteriales bacterium | reverse complement strand
AATTGATACATTGCTCCTTTTGACAATTTGCCTATTTGATTGTATTTACGGATAAAGCCACAATGTTCCAAATCTTTCAGAATTGTGGTTAGCATTCCTCCTTGTGTCAAATTAGCTTCTGTTGATATTTCATCCCTAGTCATTCCAATCCTTTTCTTACCCAAAGCATTAATTACGCTTAAATAGGCTTCCGGTTTTTTGAATAATGAACGATAGAGGGCATCAAATTCATCCCTTAACTCACCATCCTCAGAGAAAAAGATACTGTCAATATTCTGTGGAAGACTTAAATCTTTTCTGAGCAAAGACCAATAGAAAGGGATTCCTCCCATCACCATATAACATTCTAATAATTGACGGTGTTGCATACCAAGCTTTCGGCTTTTTGCATACAATTCACACTCATGAAGCGTAAATTGTTTGAGGTTAATCTTTTTATTGAGTCTATTATGAAGCCCACCATGATTGTTAATGATTTTATCTACTATCCATGAGGTGGCTGAACCACATACAATCAATAACACGTCCTTTCGTGCAGATGCATAGGCATTCCAAAAATGTTCTAATGCAGGGATAAAATTACTCGCTTGAGTATCCATCCAAGGTAATTCATCAATAAAAACTACCTTCTTCTTTGCGCGCGATTTGCGAATTAAATCATCCAAGAAAGAAAATGCTTCAAACCAATCCTTTGGAGTCGTTTTCCCTTTTAACCCATGTTTTTGAAGAGATTTTCCCCATTCTTCCAATTGTGAACTACGCGGTGCGTTTGCAATTCCTGAATGTTGAAATGTAAATTTATAATTGAACGCTTCTCGCACAAGGAAAGTTTTACCCACACGACGCCTTCCATATACAACTACAAATTGTGAATACTCGTCGCTATATGCTTCATGAAGCATTTTTAGCTCATTTTCTCTTCCTATAATCATACATTTTACTTTTAGTCGTATGCAAAGCTATACAAAATTTCTCAAAACTCAGCGAAAAGCGCTTTAAAAAATGCGATTTCGCAGAGTTTTATTTTCAATACTACGTATTACAACCCTATTAACCAGTATTGTACGATATTGTTAGCATGACGAATTATGATAGGAAGAGTCAGCATTTTTACATAGTTGCACTTCATCGTTTTATTAAGTACAAATTTAAAAAGTAGCTTATCCGTTGTGGAAATGTGGTGATTTTTGATAAATTTCCACAAGCAATAGCGCATTTTTAGGAGCTCCCCCCATTAATAAACACTTTACTTTATAGCCGTACATATATATACCTTGATTAAAGTAAAGTTTAAAAGGAGGGAAAAGAAAAGATAGGCTTTGCCTCTTTAGAAGCTATTAAGTGAGTGTCTATCTTCCACAACTCACTTTTTTCTCCCTTACTGAATAGTGTTTTTCCTTTTACAAGAACAATAACACCCCTATTAAGAGTGAAGTCGTCCAGCAGTTAGTTGACATAATCAGCGAAACTTTCACGTATATGCTAGCATAATTATCTATTATATCATCAACATAATCCGTCCTTCTGCCTTTGTAAAAGCGTCGGGATTGCGACAAATTACCGCATAAACTTGATTGGCTGTAACGGGTTGTCCATCCTTGTGAATGTACAGTCGTTGACGGTTAATCATTTCCGCTATCTGTTCCGTTCGCATCCCTCGGTTCTAAGTTGCGAGGCAATAAAGTATAGACTCTTCGATTTTCATCTGTTTTTTTATCATATCTCGCCAAATCTCACTATTTTTAGGCGATTTGGCTGATTATAACCATAAATCCATCCTATTTTTTCAAAATTTTATGTCTTATACGTTGTGCTTTCTTTTCATTTCTTCGCATAAGATAAGGTGATGGGGGTAACTCTGGTAGTAAGTCATCTAAATAGTTGATTTGTCCAATCACTTTCAGTAAAAGAATGAATGTTGACAATGAAAGATTACCAGCTGTACCATTCTCGAACTTGTGTATAGTGGTAAGACCAACACCGGATAGTTCCGATACTTCTTTTTGAGTCAGATCGCAACGCATTCTATATTCCTTGAAGCGTTCACCTAGCATACGTACTAGTTCGGGAGTAGAGTATTC
>JAZRRX010000010.1:0-1550 GCA_045651165.1 Eubacteriales bacterium | reverse complement strand
GTCTATTTGTGCTTTGATAACCTCATCATTAAAGTCTATGGCATATAGCTTGTTAATGTCCTCTTCTGTAAGATATACATTCTCAACATCGTGGCATTTGGTTTGATAGCGATGAAATGATTTATCGGTTATCAGTCCTTGAATTTCCGCTTCTGCTAACCATACTTTCATTATGCTATATTGGGCTGCAATGGTGTTGGCTGTATAGTTCTTGCTCATCATCCAAGCTGTGGAGCGTTCTTCAAATTGAGTATTGAATATTTCCCATACCAATCTTATACTTTTGTCTGCACAGAACTTTTGAAGTCTCTTCAAGGCATTGCGATGATTGTAAATTGTGCCATTGACAATTTTACGCTGGGTGTCTTTATTGACCATTTGGCTTTTGCGTTCAATGTAGGCATTGATGAAATCTACTGGGTTCTTGCGAATGTTTGCTTCAACACCTCTAATCTTTGCATTGATGAAATTGGTAAAGTTCTTGGCATTGTGTTCCATTCCATTGCTCATTAAATGGCTTTGACTAACTTGGATTCCGTATTCATGGCAATATCCAAGAATCTTTTTCAATCCTTTGTTTACACCTTTATTATAATTGAGTTGTACTCTACCCAAAGCACTATCTTCTGATGCTCGTTCACCTACTTGTGTTCTTGTAGTCTTAATCCAGTGCTCTGGTTCAATCAATAAGCCAGTATATGCTCTTACTCTTTCCTTATTGATAGTTGTTGTCAACCATATTTGAGATTTTTTGCTTCCAATACCTTTGAGATTGAAGTTAATCTTCATACTAAATCTACCGTTTATCGAAACTTCGTTTTCAACCATAACATTATATATTTTAAAGTGTACTCTTGTGAGGACTTATTTTGTTTTACCTTTTTATTTAAAGTATATCGTCCCCTAAAAAGAAGTCAATACCTTGGATGAAAATATTTTTTCTTATCCTCAAAATTACTGGTAAAAAATGGACTGGAGAAATGGTTGAAAATGGTACTGGTGTCAAAAACTGGTGTCAATTTAGATTCGTTAACAAAATAGCTAAAATACCTTCCTGAGAGCACTGGAGGCTATATATCAACGCAATAGCCTCAACCTATGGTAGGGTTGAGGCTATTGAAATATGCTCTAAAAGGGCTTTATTTTATTCCCGTAAAATAATTTAATGAGAGTATTTACAACCAGTTATTACTCAATATTTTGCGAGTAATAAGTCAGAAATATGGTCATAACCTTTAACGGTGCATTCTAAAAGGTGAAGATTTAACATTTTTATTGTTTCTTAACGCTCAAAGCGTATCAATAAAGGGTGTTTCTTCTCTTTTCAGTGCTTTTTGCAGTTTGATGTTTCCATCATTCCACGTTTTCGGCACAAAGGTACGACAATTTCCATGAACGACAAAAGCACACTCTTATCAATCTATTATTTTGGAGGGAGTGAAATCTGCCTGTTTGCCCAATTTCTCTCTGTCGAAAATAATAGCCATCTGAAAAATAAGAAAACAGCACTAATAATAGAGCCTTATGCAAAAGGGTATTATCTATGCTGT
>JAZRRX010000009.1:0-2391 GCA_045651165.1 Eubacteriales bacterium | reverse complement strand
GGAGTACAAAGCAATTGTTGCGTATGGTTTGTTTGTATTATAGCATAATGCGATGCAATTTACCAGAGGACATCCGAATTAATTCGTGCGTTCCGTTTTCCGTTACTAAACACTTTTTACAGTTTTACAACGGTGATTATTTCTGTTTGATCGCTCGCATTTCAATATAACCACGTTTCCCACGAGGTTCCAGCTGAATGCGGGGATTGCTGTCATCCCAAGCATATCCAATCACCGCAGGGTCATAACTGTCCATAGCCTGCTGTACAGAAGCAATGGCATCGCAGTAATCCTCCTCGGCAAAGGGGTCGCCCTGGAACATGAGGTAGTCTGCTGCGGGAAGAAGGAACGTGTCAAAGCCTTCCGGTACAGATCCGCAATAATCAGCAGCCACTTCAACACCCTGCACATAGGTGGAAGTATTCGGCTTCTTATACTGTTCGGGCAGCCACAGACAAACCGGCTCACCGCAAAGGGAATCCATACTCATAAGCATCCCCCATACATCACAGCCCACTTCCTCGCAGTAAGGAAAGTAATCCTCAGCGCTGATGCCACGCTTACAAATAACCTTGCGTTCAGGTTTGCGAATGACCTGGATAAAAATGTTGTTTGTCTTCTTCATATCGTTCTGATCCTTTCTGAGTTCCCTGAATTTTACACCATAAGGAACAAATAACGTGATCGGGGCAGGATTGGCGGAATAGTCGCTGGGACACATTCCAAACTCACGATTAAACGCACGAGTAAAACCATCCACACTGCCAAAGCCCAAATCAAACGCTGTATCAATAATACGATCATTCTCCTTTTTGAGCCGCAGAGCTGCCTTTGTCAATCGGAAGCGGCGGATATAGTGTGCCGGAGTCATGCCCGTGTATTCCTGAAAGATTCGATAGGAATACCAAGGGGAAAATAAAGATACCTGCGAAAGCTCCGACAATCCGATTTTCTCATCCAAATGCGTTTCGATGTAGTCCTGCATTCTCTGTACCGCTAAAATCTGTTCCTTCACGCTGTTCACCTCTTTACGCTTGCAGATTCATTTTACTGTTTTTTAGAAAGAATCTCTCGATGTTTTTTGCCTATCGGAATTTTAGTTGTCGAAAAACGCTTATCAGATTCTTATCACCGCTGATAAGAAGACTATATACCAAAACGAATTGTGGTCTGAAATCAAGCGATTTCAGACCACTTAGAATCAATTTGCAATTATTCCCACTCGCTCCTGAAAAGTAAATCTTAAACAGATTTGCTTGTGGGGTTTAGTTCAGAGTATTTTGATTACTTTCATTATTCAGATAGTATGGGCTATCTGATTTTTTGTTGCCACAGAATACTTATAGGGTGTTGCTATCAAATAGCTCAGAAAATGAATGTGATAGCGATTCTAGTTTACATTGTCATTAATAGCATCTTTGAGCAGGGCAAAAACATTAGTAGCAACATTTGTAATTGTAGGCGCTCCAACCTGCATGAATTTGTTTCCATACTTTCTTATAGTTGGTAAATCTCCAAGGAAAATAAAATGAGATCTCTGACCTAATAGTTTTATTTCATTAACAAAGGATAAAATACTTTTGATTTCTTCGCCGGTACCAACGTCAACAACAACGGCAATATAGTTATTGCTTTTGTAAAGACTAAGGGCTTCTTTAAAACTGTATCTTACATCGAATGAAACACTGTCATCAGTAAAAACATGTTTTGTTAATCCAAAGTTTTTTGAGAAATCATTAATCCATAAGATTTTTTTGTGAACAATCTGAATATTTGCAGAAGCCTTGCGTTCTTCTATAATATCGCGTAAAAGTTCTGCAATGCTTTTGTATTCCTCGGTGTTTTGCGATAAGAGTTGTTCTATGCTGTTGAGCCTATCTTCAATTTTTTTATGCTCGGTTCGGTCTTGTTCTCGATTGCGTATAGCTTGATTATATAAAACTTGTCCGTCTACACTTAACTGTGATAACACAGATTGATAAGCTGTAATGATTGCTTGTTCAAGTAATGGGGTAAGTGTTTGCCGATTATATTGCATTGTGGGATGTGCTTTATAAAAATCATTAACTAATTCATCTGTTTGAGCGGACAAAATAGACCAATTGGTTAACGCTTGGTCATGTGCATAAACACCAGATTGGGCAAGGAAGCTATCTATTTTTTCGTACTCATACTCCTGCAAGTGATCCATCAAGTATTCTCGAACTCTATCATCCGCTTTTAAAAGTGTTTTGTTTGATAACTTTTCAACCAAATACTCTGTTCCTTTATCAAATCCCATGGAGCATAGGTTTTCTAACAAAAAACATGCAGCGCCAATCAACAATTGATCCATGATTTTCCCCTCCCAAACAAATATATTACATATGATAAACCGCATGGAATCCCTTC
>JAZRRX010000008.1:0-4166 GCA_045651165.1 Eubacteriales bacterium | reverse complement strand
ATTATAAAACTTTAGATAAAAATTCTTTTGCACGATCCGTTTTTGGATTGCTAAAGAATTCATCAGGAGCAGCTTCTTCCATGATTTTACCTTCGTCAATGAAGAGAATGCGGTTTGCAACTTCGCGGGCGAAGCCCATTTCGTGGGTTACGATAATCATGGTAAGTCCTTCGTTTGCAAGAGACTTCATAAGGTCTAATACTTCACCAACCATTTCAGGGTCGAGAGCGCTTGTCGGTTCGTCAAAGAGAATAACCTCCGGATTCATTGAAAGCGCACGCGCGATAGCAACTCTTTGCTTCATACCGCCCGAAAGCTGTGCGGGACGGGCATTTATGTATTCTGCCATTCCAACCTTTTGAAGATATTTCATAGCATTTTCCTTTGCTTCTTCTTTACTTCTGCCAAGAACAACAGTTTGAGGACGAACACAGTTATCAAGAACAGTCATATTATTGAAAAGATTGAACTGTTGGAATACCATTACAATTTTTGAACGATATTCGTTAACGTCAATATCTCCTTCAATAACACTCTGGTCATAGAATAAAACATCTCCGCTTGTAACATCCTCAAGCAAGTTGATGCAACGAAGCATGGTACTTTTACCACTTCCTGAAGAACCGATAACCGATACAACCTCATTTTTCTTTATTTCAAGGTCAATTCCCTTCAAAATTTCACGCTCGGAGAAGCTCTTTTTTAGATTTTTAAGAGTAATAACATTTTCCATTATCTAAACTCCTCCTTTGCCTTTTTAACATGAATTTCTGCATTGGGGTCTGACTGTGAACCGCATATTGTGTAGGAATCACTACCTGCAAGTTTCTTTTCCACAAGACGAAGAATTCTTGTTACTGTAAATGTAAGTACAAAGTAAATCATTGCTGTAATAATATATGCAGGAACGGGTTTCGCATATGTACCACCTGCTTGCTTTGCAACAAACATAAGTTCCGTAATAGCAATAATATTGAGAACTGAGCTATCCTTAATATTTACCACAAACTCGTTGCCGATAGATGGCATAATGTTTTTAATTGCTTGAGGAAGAACTACATGCAACATAGTTTGAAAGTGGTCCATACCGATAGCATGAGCACCCTCAAACTGTCCCTTATCAATGGAAATAATACCACCACGAACGATTTCTGCCATATATGCGCCCGTGTTGAACGAAATAATAATGATTGCGGAAATCATTGGGTCCATTTGCATAGGTACAAACAAACTATAGTGAATAATAAGCGCCTGCACCATCATAGGTGTGCCTCTAATTATCTCAACATATGCATTGAGTACAAAATTCACTACTTTAAGCAATATTTTAACAACAATATTTGTCTTTTTGGAAATTGGTATAGTTCTTATAATTGCGATGATAAGACCAATCAAAAAACCTATAATCGTACCAGTAAGAGCCATTATAAGAGTGTTTTTAGTACCGTTTAAAAACAGCTCCCAGTTTTCTTCTACTAATTTAATAATCCATTCAAATAAATTCATTATTTGTCTTTAACCTCAAATTATTCTTCAGTAACGGGCTGACGAGCAATAGCCGCATTCATAATTGCTTCTTTCTGAGAATCAAGATTTGCAAGAATGTTGTTAATTTCACTTGCAAGGTTAGAACCCTTACGGATACCAATGGAGATTGAAGATTCTGCAGGGTCACAAACAAAGCCATTACCCTGTGCGAATGCAATATACATAAAGTTGGGGTTAGCAGCAACTGCAGATTCTGCACCTGGCTTTTCACAAACGTAACCGTCAATTGAAGCACCATCAAGTGCCATAAGAAGTGCTGTAAAGTCTTCAAGAGCAGGTCTCTTATCTACACCATTAATCTGATCAATAACATCATAGTGGAATGTTGAAAGCTGACCTGTAATCTTTGCGCCTGAGAAATCCTGAATGCTTGTAGCAGTTGTATATGCACCATCCTTGCGAACCACCATAACAAGTTCAGAATCAAAGTATGTATCTGTAAAATCAATAGAAAGCTTTCTTTCTTCTGTGGGAGACATACCTGCGATAATCATATCGATTTCACCTGCTTCAAGAGCTGCAATAAGTCCGCCCCATTCGATTGCCTTAATTTCAAGGTCAACACCAAGTGCATCAGCAATTTTCTTTGCAATAACTACGTCATAACCATCAGCATATGCGCCGGGGTTGTTAGAAATCGGAACTGTATTTTCACCCTGTGTTGTGGTTGTCCAGTTGTAAGGAGCATAAGCACATTCCATACCAACAACGATTTTTCCCTTTTGCTTAATAACTTCAAGGTCTGTTTTTGAATCAGTTTTTTCCACATCGCAAGAGCGAAGCACCAAAACAGTCGCAAGTACACAAACAAGTACTGCTACCACCAAAATAATTAAATTTCTTCTCTTTCTTCTGTTCATAATTTGAACTCCTTTAAATAATATATTTCTGCAAAATAAATAGGTCGGAGCAAAGTGCTCCGACCGTGATTATACCATAGATATACACCAATTCGAAAGCAAGCACTCCACAAAAATGTGACAGTCAAGCAGGTATTCCCCACTTGCCCAGCAATCTCACTCTCAAAAGCAAGACACTTCGGCGATATTGCCTCACCATTGAGTCATTGATGTTTGAGCATCCACACAAAAGCTAATCTCTATCGCGCCTCTAACTATTCTTTAGTCCGAATATTTAATTTACGCTATTATTGTAGCATAGCACAACAAGTTTGTCAATAGTTTTTTATAAAATTATTAGTGATAATTTTTGTTTTTTACTTGACAATTTTATGTATTTATGGTATATTTATTAAGTCGTATAACGAGGTGTAGCGCAGGTGGTAGCGCGCCAGTTTCGGGTACTGGAGGCCGCGAGTTCGAGTCCCGCCACTTCGACCAAAAATAGAGGGCAGTTCATAAGAACTGCCCTCTATTTTTGCTTGTGGTGGATTGAATTGAGCGAGTTTGGCGAAGCAAAATGCGAGTGCGCTAATTTCGTAGCTAAGGCGTCAAGCTCGCTTGTAAGAGAAGCACGAAATTATTTTGCCGTAGGCAAAGCCCCCGCCATCGCAAAATAACAGGGCTCTTTTAGGACTGCCCTCTATTTTTGTCAAAAGAGCAGGCGCTTGCGCGCCTGCTCAAAAGCTAATTATTTAATAAATATTAACCTTTAACAAAGATACCTTTGAAGAATTCAACGATTTTTACAAAGAAAGCAACAATCTTTGCCCAAATGCTTGCAAAGAAGCCAAGTTCTTCGGGTTCTTCTGTGGGTTCTACCTTTTCAAGTGTGATTTCATATTCACCAACACCATCAACGAAGATAATACCAATGTAGTATGTACCGGGCTGAAGATCAATTTCTGTACCTGTAATGTACTGTGTCCAAGAAACACCTGTACCAGCTGTCCAGTCAGCGTCAGGAGCAGTAACTTCTGTTGTGAAGAGTGTAAGACCAACAAGCTTGTTGGATGAGAACTTATAGTGACCTGCTTCAGTTACTGTATATGTTGTGAACTGGTAAGGATTGCCGTGACCTGCTGTGTCAACACGATGGTATTCGTTACAAATAACATTATTAAGACCAGGTTTCAAGAAGTTATGTGCATAGTTAGGATTAAGAGCACCACATTTTACACATGTTTCAAACTGATATTCATGCTCACATTCTACAGGAGTATCAGAATATTCACTCTTTGTTACAGTTACCTGGTAAGTGCCAGTTGTTGCAGGTGTATTTGCACCAACAAAAATAGTATAAGTGCCTGCTTCAAGATTAAATTCACCTGTTTTACCACCAATACGATTGAAAGCACTATCGTAAACAGCCCATTCAAGACCTTCACAAGCAAATGAATAGTGTGCCTTTTCAGGAGCAACGAAAGTAATAATTGCACAGTAAACGCCTGTTTCTTGGTTTGTAAATTCACTATCTGTAATGATAATTGTATTTGTCTGACCAATTACAAGCTCGTTCTTGTGTGCAGGAGCACCCTTAGTTACTGTCATTGTATAGTAACCGTGTACATTAGCACTAGGAGCAAAGAAAATAATATAAGTGCCTGCTGTAAGTTGTGCCTTACCAGTAAAACCGCAAAGGTTATTGCCAGCCATATCATAAACAAATGGTGTTATACCTGCGCCTGCAAATGTATAAAGATCTTCTTGTCCTTCAAG
>JAZRRX010000007.1:0-1698 GCA_045651165.1 Eubacteriales bacterium | reverse complement strand
ATTGCATCGAGAGCATTGTTTCCTACTTTCTTTGCACTTTGGCTCAACATTATTTCATCTTTATTGCCAAATGTGTTTAGAATCTGAGGAGTAACAACTACCTCATCTAGTAACATAGAATCTTCATTTAACACAATTTCACCGAGATTCCCAGAACGACAAATTCTACTGACTTTTTCGTAGCCAATAAAGGAGACCTGAATAAGGTATTCCTTATCCTCTATTACTCTCAATTCAAACAGTCCCTCCAAGTTTGTAGTAGTTCCTGTAATTTGTGTTGAATCGGGCAAATTATATAGAATGCAATTCACCCCAACAATTGGACTAGCATCTTTATCAACAACCTTACCCGATATGCTCTGTGCAGCCAAATGACTCCACGAACATGCACTCAAAAAGAATGCTAAAAAAACTTTTTTCATTTCACTTTACTTGTTAATTTTTGCAGCAAAGTTACTTCGATAAAAGTTTTCCATGAAAAAATAGACTACTTTTGTTTGTATGATAACCATCTGATAATCAAATAGTACTAATAAATAAAGTTTGCCAATTGAGTTTTTTGAAAAGCAAAAGTTTACCCTTGTTGATTTTTAAGTAGTTTTTGAAGAAAAATAGAAAGGTTAGTGTCGCTTTCTGCTAGCCCTAATTTTTTGCGCACTTCACTGCTGTCTTTATAGTGACGGTTGCTAGTATATGCTTTCACTTCTTTTCCTTTCATGCCAATTGCATAAAGGCAACAAAAGTCTATTTCATACTCTTCAAGTCCTTTGTTAAGAAGGTAGGTAAAAAAGTTCGGATAGTTGTCTTCCAATGTCAAACGAGTAGACTTTATGAATGATTCTCTGTCAGATACCAGGTTCTCCAACTGCTCATTTGCACGTTTAATATCTGATTCCCTATCTGAAAGATGAGAAATAACTATGGAGTTTAAGATTTCTAATCTCTGACGAATAACTGTTATGGTTTCTGCTTGTATTGACGAGTTTTTAACCATGTCATTCAAAGTGTCTCGTTCAGAAAGAACTTCTAAATACATTTTTTCATAGCGTTTTTTCTCTATTTCAAGTTGGGTGTTATCAAAATGAGCCTTTTTCAATCTTTTACGGATTGAATTTAATAAAAGTAAGACTGCCAATAATGCAACAATGCAACCAAGAATAATTGCTGTCCTTTGATTCTTTGCAACTTTCTCATTAGCAACCTGCATTTCTAATGTATGTCTATCTTGAATGAATCTTAATCCTTGTTGGTTTTTTATTTGGTCCAGTGAATCTGTTAGATGAACATATTTAAGATATACATTCATCGCTTCTTTATGATTTTTCTTGTGTTTATGAATGTCGGCCAATAAAGCATAATATCTGGCTTGCTGTTCCTTATTGGCATTGAACTGATGTTTTTTGATTGCACCCAGAGCTAAATCAATTTCGTCAACATTCAAATATGCATTTGATATCGAAAGCCAATCAACAAGGTGATATGGAACGTGAGTACTATATTGATTAATGATTGATTTAATCTCTTCAACTTTTCTCTGATTTTGGCTTGCTAAATAAGTTATGTGGTTTGAATAGAAATACGCTTTAATACGCATACTACATTTTTCCAAACAACTTAGTCCCAATGATATATAGTGTGCTGCCTTTTCATTGTCGCCAACAATTGTATATACATTGATTATAGAAGATATACAATTTA
>JAZRRX010000006.1:0-24753 GCA_045651165.1 Eubacteriales bacterium | reverse complement strand
GCATAGTTTTAACCCTACGGTTAAGTAAATTTTAGAAAAACAAATCTTTGATTTGGTTTTCGTTGTTTTGAAAGTTCAATTTCGTACGTCGTACTTGTACGTAAGAACGGAATTGGAGTTTCAAAACCGATAATTCATTCGTGAATTATCGAAAATTTACGAAGATACTCCATAAGCTAATGCGATTGTTTTGCTCCGCTTTTTTCAAAAGCGGAAGCCCAGCGGCTTGAGCGTCTTTTAATCAAAACTATCTCCCCCACAAATCAAAATTTGAAACACCACAAAACAAAAGACCGAGAATCCTCTCGGTCTTTTTTATGTATTAAAATTATTTTTTGTGTCCGAAAAGTAGTTTACCCACGTCAAGTTTGGGAATTTTAACGTCAAAAACGAACATAAATGCCATAAGTGCAGGCGCGATATGATAAATCCAATATCTAATACCATGTGGCAAGAACAAGCAAACGAAACAAACAACGGGAGTTATAATCGCAGAAAATGTAATGGGCATTCCACGAAACGCCTTTAAGCACGCACTCTCATTGGGATTAGCTTGACGTTTTGTTTCAAGCACATTAAAGAATGCAAGACGAATAAGTCCACATAAAACGTATGCAACAAGAATTACAATTCCCAAAGTCGATTGCACACCGTGGAAATAGAACACCACTGCAGGTGTAACACCAAACGCGATAACGTCAGTAAGTGAATCTATCTGAATACCAAAATTCTTCTGATCCTGTGTTCTGTTTTTCTTTGTTCTTGCGACGATTCCGTCAAACATATCCAAAAAGCCCGAAAGCATTATACAGAAAACAGCAACATCAAGTCGTCCTCTGGTGGCTTGAATAATTCCCACGATAGCGGACGCCAAGCTCATGTATGTAAGCCATACTGTGTAGTCATAAAATCCTATGAAATGCAAAATATTTCCTCCGTTTCATTGTTTTTGTTTGCTCTCGGCTTTCTCCATCGCCAAAGCGACAACAAAGCCAACAGCACAGCAAATAATAGAAATTATCATTGTCCAAGAGCTTTTAAACTCATAAGGTAATGTTTTAAGAGATGACGAGATAACAAATCCCAAAATTATACGCGAAATAACGGCATAATGCTTTTTAAAAAGCATATTAACAAGTCGAGCAAACGCCAATACTGTTACCGCTATCCCTATACCGAAAGGTATAAGCACTGAAAAATCAAACCCACTAATTCCCTCTGTAAGAGGAACGTAAAGTCCAAGATAAATGAGCACTGTTGACGAGGAAAGCCCAGGAACAATCAAGCTAACTCCCCACATAAATCCACAAAACGCAAACGTAAGGAAATTCGGAGGAAGCACTACTGCCTCACCAGCCTCAATAATGTGGAAAAGTATATACGACACCGCAAGTGAAATAACAAACGGAGTCCAGCTCATATTTTTATCTGCACATTCACTCTTTTTGAACATTTCGGGAAGAGTTCCTAGAACAAGCCCAAAGAAAAGGAATATGGCAACGTCAGGTGCAAACAAGAAGAACATCTCACACACCTTAGCAAGCAAAACAAATCCAAGCGCCCATCCCACAAAGAACGGGATAAACATTCTGTAATGATCCTTTAGCGTCTTTTTAGGATGTGTCAAAAATTCCATCAAGGGCTCATACAATCCAAACGCAACACAAAGCACGCCACCGCTAACACCGGGCAATATTGCTCCAACACCGATAATAGCACCCTGGATAGCATAAATAAGCGTTTTTGTTAAATTAATACCTTTTTCCATGTTTCAATAAATCTATGCCCTCAAGCGTATAGAGAAATCCCGAATAAATCATAAATATCGTGCTAAAAAGTATGATACCATTAGAAATGGGTACGGGCATTTCGCCAAACGCGAGATGCAAAACAACAACCAAAATAACAATACCCGTTGACATTTTTCCGTGCCAATGAGCGCCCTCAACAATCTCGGTTTTCTTATAAACAACCAATCTAAGCAAAAATGAACCAATTTCTTTAACAAGAAGCACCACAAAAGGCACAATCATAAGATTGAATCTTGTTATAAGACATGCAAAAACAGTAAGCTGTGTGAGCTTATCTGCAAAAGGATCAAGGAATTTGCCAAAATCGGTTATCATATTGAATCTTCTTGCAATAAAACCGTCAACTATATCTGTAAGTGTGGAGAAAACAACCACTATTAAAGTCCACAAATCGTTATGCGCAAAGCAATAAAGATAAATGATCAATGGAATTAAAGCCAAACGAAGAAGCGAAAGCATATTGGGAATGGTGAAAAACTCATCTCTTATTTTGTTGAACATTTTGCGAAACAGTTCTTTCATAAAAACCTCCCAAAAATATATGTTTAAACACTTCTAAAAATACTTATTCTTCTATATTATACTTGTTATTTTGAGGTGTGTCAAGTAATTTTTATTTTTTTCAACATTTTTTGATATGTGTCTATTTGTCTATGTATTCGTTTTTGGTTTTTCTATTGAAATATGTCTAATAATGTGATATAATATATATTTAGTTGACAAATATTTGAAGGAGGTGCAATTTTGAGCACAGTAATTAAAGAAAACAAGATGGGCTATATGCCCGAAAACAAATTGCTTTTGTCTATGTCAATCCCGATGATGCTTTCTATGCTGATTCAGGCTCTTTATAATATAGTTGACGGTCTTTTTGTGGCGGGCATCAGTGCCGAGCAGTATGAATTGACCGCGGTAAACCTTGCCTTCCCTGCACAAAACCTTATGATCGCGGTATCTGTTGGTATAGGCGTAGGTATAAATGCATTAATTTCAAGAAATCTTGGAATCGGAAATCACAAAAAGGCAAATAAAATTGCAGGACAAGGCTTGTTTTTGGCAATTTTAAGCTATCTCGTTTTTGCGACTGTGGGCACAGCACTCGTTCGCCCCTATTTTGAACTAATGACCGCCGATATTGCCGAGGGCGCAGGAAAATCCGAGGTGATTCAATACGGAGTTCAATATATGGAAATATGCTTTTTAGCTTCATTCGGTCTTTTCTGCCAGGTTGTTCATGAAAAATTCATGCAGTCCACGGGCAAAACAACACTTTCAATGGCAACACAGATTGTCGGTGCTGTTGTTAATATGATTCTCGACCCCATTCTCATCTATGGTTGGCTCGGTATACCCGCCTTAGGAATAGCTGGCGCAGCTTATGCCACAGTTATCGGACAAATAGTTTCTGGAATAGTTGGCATTATTCTTCAACAAAAGAAGAACAAAGAGATTTCTTTCACTTTCGAAGATGTTAAGCCCGACAAAAAAATCATCGGCGAAATATTTAATATCGGTCTCCCCTCAATATTGATGAACTCCATCGGTTCGTTTATGACCGCAACATTCAACAAAATAATTATGCCCCTTTCACAATATGCCGTAAACGTTTTCGGTATATATTTCAAACTCCAAAGTTTCGTATTCATGCCCGTTTTTGGATTTAATAATGGTATGATTTCAATAGTTTCTTACAACTATGGTGCACGAAAGAAGAAGAGGGTGCTTCGAACTATAAAGCTTGGACTTGTATATGCCGTATCAATGATGCTCTTTGGCTTTGCTCTGTTCCAAATTTTCCCCGAGGCGCTCCTTGCAATGTTCAATATGAGCAAAGAAGCAATAAGCACAGTTGGTGTACCCGCTCTTCGAACAATTTCAATAAGCTTTATTTTCGCGGGATTTTCAATCATCTGCGCGGCGGTATTCCAAGCATTTGGCTTTAGCCTTTTCGCAATGTTCGTGTCCATCGGACGTCAGCTTGTTACACTTCTTCCTGTAGCTTATGTGCTTTCACTCACGGGTAACGTTAACAACGTGTGGTGGGCATTCCCCATAGCAGAGGTTGTTTGTGTAATTCTTAGCTTGGTTTTCTTTGTACACATTTACAAAAAGAAGATTGTACCCATTCCCGATTAAATTTATTATCTAAAAAGGAGAAAAACTTATGTGGAAAATTATATTTTTGGTATCCTTATTACTCAGATTTGTTTGGGATTTAACCCTCACACTCCTCTCTAACAAGCAAGTTGGAAAACCCCTTCCCAAAAGTGTTCAAGGTATCTACAATGACGAGGAATACAACAAATGGAGAAGATATAAGAGTAAGCAGGACAAACTCGGTCTTGCAAGCAGCGTAATTGCTCTTGCTATCAACCTTGTGCTTTTCTGCACAAATATCATCTCAGTTATTTATAATTTTATGCCAGGTGGTATATTTGTAAAGGCAATTTTGTTTTTCCTTTTCGTAGGACTTATAGAAACCCTTATTTCCCTCCCTCTCGAATACATATTCAACTTCAAAATCGAGGCGGAATTCGGTTTTAACAAGATAACTTCCAAAACTTTTATTGCAGATGCTATTAAAAACTACCT
This sequence comes from Eubacteriales bacterium, assembly GCA_045651165.1. Classification (GTDB taxonomy): domain Bacteria; phylum Bacillota; class Clostridia; order Oscillospirales; family CAG-272; genus RGIG4608. The sequence continues at coordinate 20,350 of JAZRRX010000006.1, read as the reverse complement.
TATTGGCAACATTCTTAATATAATAATTTTCGGTCTTATCTTGATTGCATACAAAGTGCTTGGCCCATATTTTGGCATCATCGCATTTATAGGACTTGCCCTTATTATGATACTTATCAGTACATTTTCTTCAGTATTTTCAAAGATTTTCAACAAATTCACTTCTCTTCCCGAGGGTGAACTTCGCACAAATCTTAAGGAAATGTTTGAAAATGCAGGTTATAAGCTCAAAGATATCTACGTTATGGACGCGTCAAAGAGAACAACAAAGGCAAACGCATATTGTGGCGGCATTGGCAAAATGAAGCAAATCGTTCTTTATGACAACCTCGTAAACAATTATAGCGCAGGTGAGATTACAGCAGTTTTTGCGCACGAATTGGCTCATTTCAAGAACAAAGATACAACAAAGATGACGTTCTTCAATATGCTCAATTTCCTTCCTATGATGATAATGGCAACTGTTATGATGCTCGTGCCCGAAATTGCGCAAAGCTTTGGATTTGAAGGCGCAAACATCTTCTTTGCATTCTACGTTTCTTTCGGCGCCGTGCTTTCAATAGTAACACAACTCATTATGATTCCTTTTAATGCAATGTCCTGCCACTTTGAACGTCGCGCAGATACATTTGCAAGTGAACTTGGATACGGTGATGACCTCATCTCAGCACTTCGTAAACTTGTTAAGGATTCCTTGTCAAATATGAATCCTCATCCCGTAGTTGTTAAGCTCACATATAACCATCCACCTCTCCACGAGAGAATCGAGCTTATAGAAGCAAAGAAAAAATAATAAATAAAAATTAAACGCCACCCGACTTGGGTGGCGTTTTTATTTATTTAGTCAACAAATGCAAGCATTCTTCAAATTTAACACCGTATGGGTGATTTTCTCTATCGGGATATGTCTGTTCAATACAAGCAATAGTAAAGTCAACTGCCTGTTGTGTGGCATTATACACGTTTTCGCCCTTTGTCAAAGCACCACAAAGAACGCTTGAGAAAATATCTCCTGTTCCGTGGAACGCGCAATCAAAATTCTTGCCGTAAAGATATTTGTATTCTCCGCTTTCAAAATCGTAAGCAAGTGCGCCATGACGTCCATCACCATATTTTACGCCCGTGATAACAACCTTTTTAATTCCGAACGCCAAAAAACCATCAATAAGTTCTTTGATATAGCTTTCGTCATATTCACCCTCGTTCTTAAATTCCTTGCCAAGAAGCAAACATGCTTCAGTAATATTGGGACAAACAACGTCCGCAATCTTTACAAGCTCAAGCATTTTTGAGGGGAAGTCGGCAGGAAAACCGGGATAAAGCTTGCCGTAGTCTGCCATAGCAGGGTCAACAAAAACCAAAGTGTTATCGTTTTTAGTTAATTCAATAAACTTAATAGTATCGTTTATCTGTGTTTCATTTGCAAGATAACCTGTATAAAGAGTATCAAGGGCAATTCCCTCTTTCTTCCAATGCTCAGCTATTGGCAAAAGTTGATCAGAAATATCGCAAACAGTGTAGCCACTAAAACCACATGTGTGAGTTGATAAAACCGTTGTTGGAACAATGGCACACTCAACACTCATAGCAGAAATTACGGGCAAGCTAACTGTAATTGAACACTTACCAAAGCAAGATATATCTTGTATTGTAGCAATTCTTTTCATTTATTTAACCTCAATCAATATAATTTCAATTTCAATTTCAATTTATAAAAACCTAGGTAATTTTATAACAAATTTGAATTTTTGTCAATAAAAATGGAAAAAATATATTGAAATTTTCAATTCGTTCATATATAATGATATTACAAATATTTTATTTGGAGGTAAAAATTATGGAACTCAAAGGATCAAAAACAGAACAAAATCTTAAAGCCGCTTTTTCCGGTGAAAGCGAAGCAAGAAACAAATACACATACTTTGCTTCAGTAGCAAAGAAAGAAGGCTATGAACAGCTTGCCGAGATTTTCCAAAAGACAGCTGATAACGAAAAGGAACACGCAAAAATGTGGTTCAAGCTCCTTAACGGAATTGGTAACACAGAAGCTAACCTTAAGAGCGCTGCAGAAGGCGAAAACTACGAATGGACAGATATGTACAGAACATTCGCAGAAGAAGCAGAAGCAGAGGGCTTCCTCGAAATAGCAGCAAAATTCCGTATGGTAGCTGAAATTGAACGTTCACACGAAGAAAGATATCTCGCACTTCTCAATAACGTTCAAATGCAGACAGTATTTGAAAAGGGCGAACAAATCATGTGGGAATGCCGCAACTGCGGTCACCTCGTTGTTGGCAAAAAAGCTCCCGAGGTATGCCCCGTTTGCAACCATCCTCAAGCTTACTTTGAAGTGAGAAAAGCAAATTATTAATTTGAAATTTAAAAACCACCTTCTTATTGTGAAGGTGGTTTTTGTTTTATTCAATATTTTGATTTTCTTCTGTATTTTCTTGACACTCAATCGTTTCTTGAACAAAGTCCTCATAAGCCTTAGCATCCGGAATATCCGACCCTTGATTTTTAGAAATCAAAAATATAGACACACCAAAAATAACAAATTCCAAATTATTTAACGCGCAATTCAGCATTACGTCGGGTTTATACACCCCCTCCGCCAAAACCTGCAAAGCTACGATAACACCAAAGGCTATCAAATTCACAAGCATAAAACGTTTACAATTTTGCTCGAAGCTGACGAATCTCATTCCAAACGAAACAGATCCTATAAGCAACAAAATAAATTCAATAAGAATATAAAAGCTAAATGTGGGAACAAGTATTTGTGCCACAAAAATTTTAAGAAAATAGTTGAAGGAAATCTTGCCTATCATAGTAAAAACGGCACAAATAAAATTAGTCGACTGTCTTACAAAAATGTCGAGGTCAACATTCAAGGTATTAAACACAAACAACATTATAATAACCAGCAAAACTGTTGTAATCAAGGAAGAAAAAACGCCTTCTAACAAATGTCTTTTAACGAGAAGCTTTCTCATATAATTAACCGCAAAGGTGAGTACCACAAGCATCACCAAAACAAGATTTGAGATGAAATTCAATTTATAGGAATCAATAACATATGATGACACCATTAAAATGACAAAATAGATTAATATCTCATTTTGCATCATTACACAGTTAGTAAGTGCGTATCTTGCTGTTTTGGTGTCGTGTGTATCGCTTTTCCAAAGTCTCACCGTTTTGATTTGTTCAATCAGTTTCATTATAGACAAAACGAGTACAACGATATAAATGATGGAAAAGGCAATATGCAGCAAGCAGTACAACAACGGCTCTGAAGCAATTTTAACAAATTCAGCAAGATTATAAACTATGGTTATGGGATTGGAGCTTATATCAAAAATAGGTATAATTCCCAAAATAATTGATGCTATTATCAAAAACGAAGTTCCCAAAGAAGCAAATCCTATAGTGTTTCTTAAATATACGGCGGATTTGTCAGACAAATTAATTGTTTTATTCATCACTTATCCTCCTTATATTCTTTTACAACAAATATTTTTTCTAATTCTTCAAGATTATTTACGCTTTTATCAATTTTTGAATCATCAAGATTCCAATCGATTACGGTATTATTAACGTTTGAAATCACTACGTCCATAACACCCTTGAATTTTATATTTGTTTCGAGCATAATTTGGTTGCTTCCCAACCACACACCGCCATTAACGTTTCTTATGTTCTTGCCCTTGGCTATTGAACTTATTGAAATGTGGGGGCGGGTTTTGTCAGTGAGGTCGATTTCAAGGGATTCTTTAAGTTTATCAAAATTAAAACCAAGGTCAATATCAATTTCCATATCGTCCAAATTCCAAATTTCAACATCCGCCAAATTCTCTTGATCAAATACCACCGACATATCGTCTTCGTTTATACGGCCGCTTTCAAACAAGGCGTCAAATATTTTCGAAAGTGTGTCAAGTACAAATTCGAGTTCAATTTCGAATGGCGAAAATTCAAACGCAACGTCGCGCGGTGCTTTTATCCATTTGTTTGCATATTCCGGTTTTAGCACCACGGAGCCTTCGTCACCCAAAACAGTATAGTCAAGAACCTTTATATAGGACTCTTGTTGCGTTAAATATATATTTAAATCGGTTTTTGCCAAGTTTCTAACATCGGTACTTTTGTTAATCGAACTAAGAAAAACAACGGTTTGAGCTTCGATATATACACCGCGCTTCGTTAAATAGAAGGTGACATCCTGCTCAACAGTCATTTTTCCCGAAGCTTTCTCACTATTCGCCTTTTGAGAAACCTTTATCGTTTCGGACAGGCTTATATGCACGGTAGCACTTTCGTATTCGGAGTTATCGTCAACATTTCCCGAATCAACATCAGTCAAAATAAAATTCATAATGTCATGAAGCTCGCCCATATTATTGATTTTTTCGTTTTGATTTGTTCCTGCGTAAATCAATGAGTTTGCATCTCTGAAGGAAAACAAAATCGCGCCGGATACTATCAAAGCAATTGAAACGAACGAACATATTAATTTTTTCAGCATAGAAGCTCACCTCCTGTTTTAATTTTCACAGTATAATTCATCAAGCTCCCATTTTAATGGGTTTTCGTGGATGTATTTTTTTATTTTCTCATAATCACGATAATCTCTAATAACATGGTCGTATGAACGTGATTGCCAAATGTTATATCCATATTCTTTATTGCAAAATCTTTTAAACGTCGATATAAATTTCGAATATTCGCTGTTTGCTTTAGTAGTAGGGACAGGCGTCCCCGACTGTCCGTCCACACGAATATAGATTACCAAATGTATGTGATTTGGCATTATTACATAATCTGTGATGGTAATATGATTATAAAAATCATTCAACTGTTTTATATATTTTTCCGCTATCCGTCCGTACTCGGTCAATTCCACGCGCGGACAGTCGAGGACGCCTGTCCCTACAACTGAAGATAGCAGACATTCCCTGTTTTTGACACATATCGTTGTAAAATATACAGCGGTATCATTATAATCATATTCCTGCATTCGTGGGCTTTTTCTGTTTGGTAAATCACCCATTATATTCTCCTTTATCATCTTCCTTTCTCAATCTCTTGCCGATTTTGACGAGTTGGGAGGAGGCGACAAGCATAAGGATTATACCAAGCAACAAAACGGTTGCCCAATGGATATTATGAGTAATAAACATTACAACGGACACTATGAAAAGTGCAGCTGAGACGATATAGAGCAAAATTGCAGGCAAATATTCTTTTCTAAATAATTTTTCCATTAGAAAAGCCCCACAATCTCACCGTTTTCGTCAACGTCAATCTTTTCTGCCGCAGGAATTTTGGGAAGACCTGGCATTGTCATAATGTCCCCTGTAAGTGCAACCACAAATCCAGCGCCCGCGCTCACCTTAACCGATTTTATAGTAACCACAAAGCCTTCGGGCGCGCCCAAAAGGTCTTTGTTGTCAGAAAAGCTATACTGCGTCTTTGCCATACAAACGGGCACGCGGTCAAATCCGAGCGCATTAAGACATTCAATCTGCGCCTTTGCTTCATCACTAATATTTATTCCTATGCCACGATAAACATTTTTAACTATCGCTTCAATTTTATCTTCAATTGTGCCATCAAGTGAGTACGAGAACGCGAAATCAGAATTGTCTTCTTCGCAAAGGCGAACAACTTCACGAGCAAGCTCTATTCCGCCTTCTCCACCCTTTGCCCAAACATCAGAAAGAACAACGTTTACGCCAAGCGCACGGCATTTTTCAATAATAAATTCAACCTCTTTATCGGTATCAGTCGGGAATTTGTTAAGCGCAACCGCACAAGGAAGATGATAAACGTCCTTAATATTTGAAAGATGACGCAAAAGATTGGGTATTCCCTTTTCAAGCGCCTCGAGATTTTCATTTCCAAGCTCGTCCTTTGCAAGTCCACCGTGCATTTTAAGTGCGCGAATTGTGGCAACAAGCACAACGGCGTTGGGTTTAAGTCCCGTCATTCTGCACTTGATGTCAAGGAACTTTTCAGCACCAAGGTCCGCGCCAAAGCCCGCCTCGGTAATTGTATATTTAGCGGTTTTAAGAGCCATTCTTGTCGCAATTACGGAGTTACATCCGTGAGCAATATTGGCAAAAGGTCCACCGTGAACGAACGCGGGTGTGCCCTCAAGTGTTTGAACAAGATTTGGAGAAAGCGCATCGCGCAAAAGTGCCGTCATAGCCCCTGCCGCCTTCAAATCACCTGCTGTTACAGGCTCACCATCAACGTTGTATGCCACTATCATTCGAGATAGGCGCATTTTCAAATTTTCGAGAGAGGATGCAAGGCAGAAAATTGCCATAACCTCACTCGCAACTGTAATATCGTAGCCATCCATTCTCGGCACGCCATCCACACGGCGACCAAGTCCATCCTGAACGCAGCGGAGCTGACGGTCATTCATATCAACACAACGGCGCAAGGTGATTTTTTCGGGATCTATTCTCAATTCATTTCCTTGATAAATGTGGTTGTCAAGCATTGCACAAAGCAAGTTATTTGCAGCACCAATCGCGTGGAAGTCACCTGTAAAATGAAGATTTATGTCCTCCATTGGCACAACTTGGGCATATCCACCACCTGCGGCACCACCTTTAATTCCAAAAACGGGACCCAAGGATGGCTCACGGAGTGCTGTTACAACGCTCTTTCCAATTTTTGCAAGTCCGTCTGCAAGACCAATGGTTGTTGTGGTCTTTCCCTCACCTGCAGGAGTGGGAGTAATCGCAGTTACAAGCACTAATTTGCCATCGGGCACATCCTTTTTAGAATCGAGATAAGAAAGTGAAATTTTAGCCTTATTCTTGCCATAGGGCTCAACAAAATCATCGTCAATCCCAGCCACGCGCGCGATTTCATAAATATTTTTCATTTTGCATTGTTTTGCAATTTCAATATCAGTTAAATATGCCATTTTTAGTCCTCCTTTGAGGTTGATTATATCATTTTTATTATATCAAACTATATTTTCTTTGTCAAGGATAGCAAAAAACTTAATTATATATTTTCGTTGACAATAATTTGTTTTTATGATAAAATAGAAACACGAAAAGGGACAAAAACTGTGCCCGAAAGCGAAAAATGAACGCAGAGTAGGGCAAATTGCCTTTCTCTGCGGTTTTTTATAATTTTTAAAAAATATTTTTCAAAATTTGAAGAATTTTTTGAAGAAAATAGGTATTAATATTATGAGAGATAATAACTTTCAAATAAAATGAAAGGAAGAACGACTATGAAAAAACGATTGATTTTACTTATTGTTGTTGCTTTGGTTTGCATTGCGCTGGTTTGCGGATTGCTCATAATGAACATAAAAGAGCCAAGCACAACCGAGAAAAGCTCGACGACAACGACGACTAAAGTTCCAGATGAAGAGTATTCGATGGATGATTCTCTTACACAAAGAGATATTGAGTTTCTTGCCACGTCCCCTAAAATTGAAGAAGAAGGTAGGCATTCGGTTTTAGGTTTAGGCTCAATAATTCAAGTAACTGAAATGTGTATTGAAAACAGCGAAACGGAATATCCTCTGCTTTGGATAGAAAACGATTTTGAAAGCGCATATTTTTTGTGTTTGTACGATTCTACTTGGTATCGATTTGATAATTGTAGTTACGAAGATATTCCTATAAGCTTTGAAGGTAAAAAATTAAAAGATATATTTTTTCTTTGTGATTCGGTAATCAAACGAGATTTAATCACCGGAAAGAATTATGACATACCGTCCACCTTCTATTTGAACCTCGCAATTATCAATAGTGATAAATATACTGGCACCGATGTAATTAACGCTTATGTTTTTGAAGAAATGCTTCTTTATCGTTCAGCTATTGTTGTTGATGAAGTCGCCAACAATTCCGAACATTTATTTTTGACAATTTATGCACTTGATAAAAAAAGTTGGTATGTTGGCGATTTCAGATTGCATACGGATGAAAACGGCATAACGTATATGCTTTTTTGGGTAGATTATGGTTACTATGTTGACGGTAAAGCATTAGCACATGATGAGGTAATACAAAAAAAATTGATGGGTTGTTATGATATTCTTTTGCCATATTTTGAACGATTGGAAGAATTAGAACCCGAATCAGAAGAATATCAAGCTATTGGAATTAGAATTGATATCATTGAAGAATTGCTTTTTAGAGGTGAGGAATGAACATCCAAGTTGATCAAAAATGCATATCTTTGCGATTATTTTTATAATTTTTATAAAAATTTTCAAAAAACAGAAAAAAACACAATTTTTTTCGTATATGTATATGAAGGGATAAAAAACACCTGAATTTAATACGAAAGGAATTTAAACCCATGAAAAAACTAATAAGCTTATTACTCGTTATTTGTATGCTTTGCCCTCTATTTGTGGGGTGCTCAAATCAGGATGAAGATTACAAAATGAAGAAGAAATATCTTCGTCAATTCAAAATTGAAGATAAAGAGCCCGAGGACGTAATCATCGACTACGACGGTGGTACGTATAACGGCGCAAGAATTGTAATGCTTGATGCGGAATATCACGCACCAAAAGAAAACTCGGTTATTATTGACGATGACATTATCATTAACTATTACGATTCAAACAAATTATACGTTTACAGACGTGGTCGTTTCTATTCATTTACAGATGCAATTTCCCGTTCCATCCTTTCAAGAGAAGACGTTCAAGATGTTGCCTTGAAATTCAATGCAGCAGTCACAAATTACACAGACACGTGCGATAAGCATGATTTTGATTTGTGTGAGGTGGATTTAAGATACTATAATTTAGGGGATAGACATTTAAAATCAAATGCAATTATGATAAACATTGACAGACGCATCATTTTTGGAGGCAAAATCGATGAGAAACAACTGTTGGTTGAATATATTAACTCTCGTTTTGGGGCAAATGTGATAAAAGAAATAGGATTTCACTACATTCAAACCTCAAAAAGCTTGCTCTGCAAAGTGTTTATTGAAGATGTGCGGCTTGAAAACCTGCCCCAATTTATGAAAGAACTTTCGCGTGTTCCCGGATTGTTGTGGATAGGTTGCTATTCAAGAAAATTCTATCCAGAAATTTAAAGTTACAAAAAGAGGAGATTTTACAATCTCCTCTTTATTTTTATTCAGCTTTTGCTTCTTCTTTTTTTGTTTTCTTTTTTTCGTTCAAAATCTTAAAGATTTCTTCCGTAGCAAGTCTTGCCTTGCCAACAACGTGAACGTCCTCTTTAGGCAAAGCAAAATAAAGTGCGCGATTATTTCCCATGCCGATAACGTCGCCAAGAGTGTACCAATGGAATGCCGCCTCGCATGTGTACATTGATTTTGAACTTTGACGATAATCAAGTCTGTCATCGCATCCCGTGAGGTGGAAGCCTTCTTCCATATTGTGAGAAACTCGTCCCTCGCCAACGCGATATACATCCTTTGTGTTAACAATCATAAAGATATCACAGGGTACATCAAAGCCGTAAGTTCCGTCAAGAACCTCTTGTCTTATACACTCGCGCTGCCAAGCGTACCAGTCGGGGATGTGGTCGATTTCGGATTCGCCCTCGAGTGCTTTGAGTGAGCCAAGCTCGGTGAGTTCCCAAACCTTTCCACATTCGTGGCAAGTGAAATGAATTCCCTTACCTTCCATTTTGCCCTCTTTTTGACACTGAGGACATTTATAAAGCACACTTTCAAGTCCGTCTGCACGGAAGGGCTCGTCTATAACTATATTGTTTTCTTTCTGCCAACGATATTGGTCGAATGAAAATTCTTTTTCGATTATCGCCTGAATCTCGTCCGCGCTCATCTGTTTTATCTGCTCGGGAGAGAGAACATAGCGAAGCTCTGCAGAAACAGGAACATCGCGGTTTTGAAGCTTGTTATACATCGGGTCGCGAAGATATGAGCCAAATGTTTCAAACACACAAAGAGGAACTCCAAGCATTTTTACAAGCTTTGCAACAGTTGCAGGAAGCGTGGTCTTTGTTCCGTCATAAGAATATGCCGCCTCGGGATACATAAGCACCGAGCATTTGTTCTCCGTAAGACAATATTTAATATCGCGAATAAGTTGAAGATCTGCAATAAATTTTCTTGTTGGAAAGCAACCAATTTGCTTCATTATCCAATTAAGGCCAACAAAGGAGTCAAGAGTTGCAACCGTGTTGAATTTTCTTGGATAAAGTGAATAGTAAGCAATTTCAAAATCAAGGAAGCTTGAGTGGTTCATAAGTATAAGCGCGGGCTCATCCTTGCCAAGCTTTTCCATCCCAACCTCACGGAATTCATAATGTGTTTTTTTGAGCGCAGGAATTGAAATAACTCTTGTAAGTGTACGCCAAAAAATGTTGGGTTTTTTGGGTTTGAAATGTTTGGGAATTTCCATAGCCATTACTTCATCGTAATCGCGAACAACGTTTTTAATCTTCATAATTTTTTCCAACCTTTTGAAATTTGGATTTTATGAACACAGTATAACACACTTTTTTCACTTTTGCAAGTTTTTTTCATATATTGATAGCAAAACAAGTTTTGACCTTCAAATTTTGATTCATCGGGGAGTTAGTTTTATTTATAGGGACGCTCAAGCCGCTAGGCTTCCGCTTTTGAAAAAGCGGAGCAAAACAATCGCATTGGTTTGTGAAGGTTTTGCATAAATTTTCGATAATTCAAAAAAATGAATTATCGGTTTTGAATTAAAATTCCAATCTTACAAGCACGCTTGACGCTTGGAATTTCACTCCAAAACTACGAAAATCACTCCTTGAGAGTAATTTTCTAAAATTTACTTAGATAAAGCATAAGGGTTTAGATAGTATTGTATCTATAATTTAAATAGCAAATTAAAGATTTTTTCTGCGCCTGTTAAAATGCAGAAAAAATCGTTATGTGTTGTGTAACAACACAATTTGCGCGAAATTTATTTATAAATAGGTCTAAGGTTTTTCGGGGGTGCAGGGGGCGGCTTTTCAAAAAAGCCCCCTGCCATCCACATAAACCAACTCCCCTATAAATCCCAATTTAGCAAAGGAGCACATATGCGATTAGATTTTATAAAAATGCACGGCGCAGGCAACGATTACATATACTTTGATTGTCTATTAAAAGAGCTCCCAGAACCCGAAAAATTAGCAAAAATTCTTAGTAAACGGCATTTTTCCGTGGGTGCTGACGGCATTGTTTTGATATGTCCTTCAAAAATTGCAGATGCAAAAATGAGAATTTTTAATGCCGATGGAAGTGAGGGAAAAATGTGTGGAAATGCCGCAAGATGTGTTGGAAAATTGCTATATGAGGGCAATTTTGTTCGAAGAAGTCGCATACGTCTTGAAACGAATAGTGGAATTTGTGAACTATTTTTGACCATTAAAAATGGGCACGTTGATAAAATCTCGGTCGATATGGGATTTGCGCGTGTGGGGGAAATGTTTTCTCTTGATATCTGTGCTCAAAAATATGAGATGCGAGAGGTTAATATCGGAAATGAGCATCAAGTAACCTTTGTTCCCGACGTTGATTTTTTAAGCCTTGATAAAATCGGGCGACATTTTGAGAAAAACCCGCGATTTGAGGATGGTGTAAACACCGAATTTTGTGAAATTTTGGGCAAAAACCACCTAAAAGTCCGTGTTTTTGAGCGCGGAAGTGGTGAAACTCTTGCTTGTGGCACGGGCGCGTGCGCGGCTGCTATTGCGGGAATTGTTGGTGGATATTGCGATTTTGGAAGATTAATTAAAATTTCAATGCCTGGTGGTGAACTTTCGGTAGTTTGTAGTGAGAATTTTAACGTTCGATTAATGGGGGACGCTACAAGGGTTTTTGACGGAAGCATTGATATGGATTTATAATTCGTATTTCAAATTTTGATTTGTTGGGGAGTTTTTTATTACAAACACAAACTAACTTTTGTAGGGACCGACGTCCCCGGCGGTCCACAACGAACGATAAACACATTTTTCACGGCTTCGCGAAAACAAAATCAAATATTTTTTATAAAAAAGTTACTTTATCTTTGAAATGGACCGTCGGGGACGTCGGTCCCTACAAGATTACTTTGGCTTGAAAATAGTTTCTACTAACATCCCGTTAAACCCCAATTTATCTACCAAATCACATGGAGAAAACATGAAAATACTATTAAACGAAAATTTTAACAAATTAGAGCCAAATTATCTATTTAGTGAAATTGCGCGCAGGGTGGAAATTTTTAAGAAAAACAATCCATCAACAAAAGTAATTTCTCTTGGCATTGGAGATGTAACTTTGCCAATTGCTTCATCAGTTGCAAACGAAATGTCGCGCGCGGCGTTATCCTTGGCAACGCACAAGGGTTTTATAGGTTATGGCGACACGCAAGGTTTAAAGGAGCTTAGAAATGCAATATCGATAAGGTACGCAACACGAAAAATTGATGTCGCGACAGATGAAATTTTTATAAATGACGGAGCCAAAAGCGACCTTGGTAACCTTTGTGATGTCATTGGCAACAACGAGGTCATCATCTGCGATCCTGTATATCCTGTATATCTTGATTCTAACGTTATATCGGGGCGCAAAATAAGATTTTTGAGTGCAAATGAAGAAAATTCTTTTCTTCCCTCCCCTAAAAATTTAGAAAATAAGCCATTTGTAATCTATCTCTGCTCACCAAACAATCCCACGGGCGCAACATTCACAAAAGAAAAACTCAAGGAATGGGTTGACTTTGCTCTTTTTTCTGGCTCACTCATCATTTTTGATGCCGCGTATGAGTCTTACATAAGGGATTTATCACTTCCCCACTCAATTTTTGAGATAGAGGGTGCAAAAAATTGCGCTATAGAGGTTTGCTCGTTTTCGAAATTTGCAGGTTTTACAGGAATACGATGTGGGTGGACGGCAATTCCACGCGATTTGCCCTTGTACAATCTTTGGAAAAGACGGCAAAACACCAAGTTCAACGGAGCATCCTACATATCGCAACGAGGCGCACTTGCCACACTTTCAAGGCAAGGAGAAAAAGAAAACACTCAAAATATTGAATATTACATGAAAAATGCGCAAAAAATTGCTTCATTCTTAAAAGAAAAGCAAATATTCTTTGTCGGTGGTGAAAATGCACCTTATTTGTGGTTTAAAACACCCACAAATAACTCCTCTTGGGAGTTTTTTGACTACCTTTTGAACGAAGCAGGGGTCGTGGGCACTCCCGGAGTTGGATTCGGAGCACGCGGAGAGGGATTTTTCAGATTTTCTTCATTCGCGTCAAGTGAAAACACCGAAGATGCCCTTGACAGACTGGATAAAATTATTTAAACATAGTATTTATTCCATCCAAAACAAAAAGACCGCAAAAGCGGTCTTTTTTATTTATTCGTTTATGTTTTCATCTAAATTTTGGGTGTCGGACATGTCAACAATTTCGTCCGAATTTTCATTCGCAACCTCTCTTATTGTCCTCCACACTTCGATTTCACCATCTTCATTATAGTGCCAAAAATCGCCCTTTGTTGTCGGCTCTTCTTCACTATAAAAATAAAGAGAAACATAGTCTATTTCAGGATTTTCACCGATAATCATTCTTTGAATCTCGTCTTCTGAAAACTTAAAATATATGTTTTTGAGTCCTTGGCATCCCTCAAACGCGCCTGGATTTATGCTGGAAAGATTTTTGTGCACAACCAAATCCTTAAGATTGGTGCATCCCAAAAATGCGTTTTTGGATATAGATGTAAGTTCCTCGCTAAGCTCTATACTTTCAATTGCCGTACAATTTTCAAAGGTTAAGGACTCTAACAATCTTATTTCCTTGCCCAATTTAATGGATTTAAGCGCTGTACATCCACTAAACGCTCCACCCGAAAGATTTGCAACAGAATCGGGAATGCAAACGCTTTCAAGAGAATAGCAATTTGAAAACGCTTGTTTTCCAATACTCGTCAAAGATTCGGGCAAAATAATCTCCTTAAGATTGATACAGTTGAAAAAGGTTTGGTTGCCGATGCTTGTAACTCCCTCTTCTATCTCCACGCGCTCAATTTCAACACAGTTAGAAAACGCCGCACCGTTAATATTTATTACTTCAGAAGGGACTATAAGCTCGCGTATAATTTCATTGTTGACGGACAGGCTCTTCTTATATGGCTGAGGATTTCCCTTTGCCAAACTAAACTCAACCGTGCACCAACGCTTTACGCTTCCAATTTCAATTTCCTCAAGCGCAGGACAATCACAAAAAATCTCAAAACCATATATTTTTACACTTTTAGGTATGGATATATATGTAAGAGATGCACAGCCTTTAAATGCCTCAGAACCAATTTCTCGCAAGCCGTCAGAGAGTGTTACCTCTTTTAGAGACACACAGTTGAAAAACGCCTTTATGCCAATGCTTGTTAGACTTTGAGGAAGAAACACTTTTTCAAGGGAAATGCATTCTCCAAACGCGAGCATTCCCATAGTAACAATATTTTCACCCAAAGTTATTTCTTTGAGCGCCTTGCAACCAAAAAATGCTTCCTCACCAATGGTTTCAACACTTTCGGACAAGTGCATTTCTTCAAGCGAAATACATTCAAAAAATGCTCTGCCACCGATAGTTGTTGTGTTTGCACCAAATTTTACACTTTCAAGCGAGCGGCAAAAAGCAAACGCCTCAAATCCAATGGATGTTACGGAGTTCGCAATTTCAACCTCTCGCAAGTTGCTGCAATTGAAGAACGCCTCTTTACCAATGGAAAGCACACCCTCGGGAATCCTCATTTGTGTAATTCCACTACAGTTTTCAAAAGCGCGGTCTTCAACGATGTCAACCGTGTGTGGCAATTCTATATCGACAAGTGATACACATCCTGCGAAAGCACGAAATCCAATGTTTGTAACTCCATCACCAATGCTTACACTCTCAAGAGAAGTGCACCCCGAAAAAGCAAAGTCATTTATAACCCTTACCTGATTGCCGACAATCACCTTGACTATGGAATCGCAATTTTCAAACGCGCCCCTGCCTATGATTTCAACATCTCCGGGAATACTGATAACTCCACGGTTGCCGTGATATTTTATTAATGTTTTGTTTCTTATTTCATACATCAATCCCTCATCGGAATCGGAAACGTCGCTTCCACAATATACGCACACAGGCGCAAGATTCGACACTCGGTTTCCACAATAAGGACAATTTATCAATGCCATCTATTTACCTCATATATTAAGTCGAATTGTTGATTCATCAACATAATACCATACTTTTGTCATTTTTGCAAGCATTTATTTTCGACAAGACACCCCAAAAAGAGAGGGTAATCGGTAAAAGCGATACCCTCTCTTCAATATTTTCTTGTATCAATCAACGCCAAATTCTCGTTTATCAAGCGCCGCTAAAGCAAATTTAAGCGCAAGTGAACCTTTTTGTCTTTCGTTTGCATCATCGGAATTCAAAAGTGGAAGCAAAGCGCGATAAACCTCTCCTCTAACGGTAATATCATTTTCGAGGTCGGATAAGTCAAAGTTTGAAACACTTTCGTTTCTCATCTGCAAAAGCGCAATATGTAAGGAAGCAAGCATATCTCGGATTGCATTTTCATTAATAGAATAATCAGAAGGGATTGAACCCGCGAAAACAACGCGCAGCGCAGTGTTTTCTCCATACCCCTTTTCACGAATAACACATTCCACTTTTTTTGCAACATCCAAGTCGCAAGAGATACCGGTTATATCAACTCTTTCAATTTCATAATCCATGGACGAAAGTGTTACTCTTTCAAGCGTTGCACTTTTATTTTCTACGTCAATGTCAACTATGTATGCTCCACCGTTGCCAAGCTCATCAAAGCTTCTTCCCTGCGCAAATCCGCTATATGCCACAAGTGTGTTGTTCACTTTTATGGGCTCTTGTGGTGTGTGAACGTGTCCCAAAGCCACATAAACAAAATCATATTTCGACACGGATGATACACTCATAGGCGCATATTTTGAAAGTGGCACGCCAATCTCTGTGTGAGCGCAGAAAATATTTATGTTTTCTCTTGAGAGGGGTACTTCGTTTGAAAGTGGATTTTCTTCATATCTATCCGAGATAAAGGCATATCCAACAACACTTATGCCAAGCTCGTCAAAATCAAATCTTCCAAGCTCGTTCGACGTGAACACGAATGCGTTTTCGGGCAAATTTTTGTCAGCATAAGTACCATTTTTATTATAATAATCGTGGTTTCCAGGAGTTATTACCACAGGGCAACCAACATCTGATATTGCGTCAAACACAACTTTTCGTGTCATGGCGCTACAAAACGGAGTGTCAAAAAGGTCGCCTGCGATAAGCACGAGCTTAACATCGTTTTCTTTTGCCAACTTCATGGCTCTAACAAAGCACAATCGGAGTTCTTCGCGTCTTTTTTCTGCCATTTCTTTTGAAAAACCAGAAAATGCGCTATCAAGATGAAAATCGGCTATATGCATTATTTTCATAACATCACCTCCGTTTAAAGCTCTATAACGTGGACGTCGGCTACCTTTTTAGCCAAGTCAACGTCGCGATTTTGACAAGTAAACAAAATACATTGTGCGCCATTTGAATGTTTCGCAATTGCTCTCAAAGTATTCTCTGCTCTGCCGTCATCAAGCTGTGAAAGACATTCATCCATATAAAGTGGTGGCTCTTTGTCGTTAAGCAAGGTTTGAAGAAGCGCCAAACGTACCGAGAAATATGCCACATCCAAGCTACCCTTACTGAGTGAATCAATGGGCCTTGTCGCACCGTCTGCAAAGACTGTCAAAGACATATTTTCGTCAATATAAAGTTCACTATATTTGCCACCCGTTACAAGAGCCAAATTTTTTTGCGCATTTTCTCGAATTCTTGGAGTAATGTCGGATTTCAAATTCATTGATGCAGAATTTATCGTTTCCATGGCAAGACGAACTGCGTCAAGACGAAGTTTTAGAGCACCAAGACGCTCTTTTTCGGCTTCGATTTCGGGGAAAATGTCATCAGCTCCCCTTCTTGTTTCGTGTGCAGCAAGATTTCGTTCAATTCCTGCCTTGTACTGACTGAGTTGATTTGTTCTATGAAGTGCCGCATCACGCTCTGCTTTGAGTTTTTCAAAAGAAACATTAGCCATTCTTTCTCTTATTTGAGGAGTAATGCGCGCGCTTGTATCCCTTTCACTAAAGCGTTCAAGCTCAACCTGGAGTGCACTAATAAATGTTTTCTTTTCTCTTAAAGCGTCATCGAGTTTTGAATGCGCCTCAATATAATTTTTAATTTTATCACAAAGGGATAAAAGTTCTTCTTTTTCGTTGCCATCGGCATTTGTTATGCCCATATTTTGAGCAAGATTTGAAAGTGCTTTTCTATCATTTTCAAGATTGTCTTGTGAAATGCCAAAACGGAATTTTGCGCTCTCAAGCGCGTTTGCACGACTCACTCTTGAAGACTTGCTCTCGCAAAATGACTCAAGCGCACAAAGTATGCCACCCTCATCCTTGGGGCAAAAATCCCCACCCATCTTTTGAATAAATACGCTTATATCTGACTTAGCGGACTTGAATTTGTTATAGGATATTACTGCTCCTATGCAAAGCACCACACCAATAAATCCAACTGTCAAAGCGCCCGAAATATTATTCATTACAAGTGCTAAAGCACAAGCAAGTGCAAACATCACAGCGGCACCAACACCCAAAATGGTGAGAGCACACGCAGAATTTGTTTTCTTTTTCTTTTTGGTCGAAAGATGAGTTATAGCACCTCTCGGTGAGCCAAATTCTTCGATTATATCACCAAAACCCTTGGCGTTTACATTTTCGTTTTCTGCAGATACTTCCTCTGCTTGCTTTAATTCACTTGCTGCAAGCTCGCACGCCATCTCGCTGCGAGAGAGGGCCTCACACGCGCTCTTTATCTGCGCGATTTTTTCATAGCTTGCATATTTTATATCAAAATCTGCACCACTTTCAAGTGTGCTTGTTTGATTTTTTAAATCTGTTTCATCTTGCTTTAATTTGTTGAGTTTATCGAACTTTTCAAGGCGCAAAACATCATCATAAACATCACACATTCTTTGAGCCATACTGTGTTCATCGCGCGCTTTTGCCAAAGCAAGCTCAACGTGAACAAGCTCGTCAGCATTTTTTATGCGCTCGTTTTCAAGAACAACGGCACAACGGTATTCACTCTTAAGTCTATCAAGAGCCATTTCACTATCATAAACAAGACCACCCTTGTTGTTCGTGTGCATAAGACGGCGACGCTCGACATCAAGTGTTTTAAGTGCCGCTTGAATATTGGTGTTTTCATCCCCACTCGAAAGAAGATTGTCAATAACGCCCTTTATCGCATCCGACCCAACGGCAACGGTTTCAAGTTGCTTGATGTTGCACATGCTGTCATATGCCTGCGCTCCAATTCCAAGAAAATGCTCGCCAGGAACTTCACCCGAAAAAACCTCTTCACCGTTTTCAAGGTCTATTATTCTCGCCTTGTCAACATAAGCACCACGCGCGCCCTCGCGTCCCGAACGCTCAATGCGATATTTCTTGCCATCTATATCTTCAACGATTAAAGAGCCTGCAGCAATTCCAATATTCCAAGAAAGTGCGCGCTCGCGCTCACCAACAGTGACATTTGGATTTTTTCTGCCAACGCCATAAAGCGCAAATTTTATAAAGCCAAGCAAAGTCGATTTACCCGACTCGTTATCCCCCTTGACAATGTTAAATCCATCTTCAAAGGTAAATATTCTATTTTGAAATTTGCCGAACTGTATTATGTTCGCTTCAATTATTTTCATATTTTCACCTCACACAGAAGTAATTGGTTAATGTTAATATGTTTCAAATTTTGATTTATAGAGATGTTAGTTTTATTGAATATCGGGTCGTCGGGGACGCCGACCCCTACGGAGTTCGATATGTTTTACTTATCAAATTGTAGCAATTTGTCTTATAATATCTCTATTTGTTTGCTAAGAATTATCCGCAATCATTGTAGGGGTCGGCGTCCTCGACGACCCGTTACAAAAGAAAAGTAACTAACCGATAAATCCCAATTTATGCGATAAACTCTATAACATACTCATTATATCATACTTGTATCAACTTTTCAACGGCAAAGGGATATTTGTTCACAAATTATTAATAAAATTGAGTTAGAATAAGTAGTCGATATTTTTATTTTCATCAAAGGAGGAGTGCAAGGTGGCAAACGTAACGAAAAGACCTATTAACAATGCCTACAAAAAGGGCAAACTTTCAAAAAATGCACGATTTTCGCCTCGTAAAATCAAATGGACGCCCATTATCGTTCTTTTGTGTGTACTTGCGACCTTCATTTTTGCGATAATTTTGGGTAATATCCTCGGCAAAAAAGCAGATGATTCAAAAAACACAACAACATCTGGGCAAAACGTGTCTAATATCACACCGCCAAGCGCCGACAAGGTTAGTCCCAAGAGTGAATTGCACGCCTATGCTATTGATTTAACTGAAGCAGACCCACAAATTAGTCTTTCGACTCTCACCGATGTTGCAAGAAACAGCGGAAATGCACTTTTTATTGAAATTAAAAATCAAAGTAATAAAATTTTTTATTCTTCTGACAAGACACAAGAGCTTGGATTTGAATGTCAAGAAAATTTAACTCTCTCTCGCTTTGCAAATCACCTTGAATACTATGATGATTTCGCAGTTGGATTTTTTAAATCCGAGTTTTCGGCAAACCTTGATAACGAAAAGGCATTAAAACTCCAAACAAATGAGATTTTGCTTTTAAAAGAGGCAACCGACATAGCGTTTAATCAACTAATTATAGAGTTTGAGGGTGAAATAACAAAAAACACTCTCATTTACTATCAAACATATCTTTTGAATTTGAAGTTAACGTGTCCCGCGACTCCCATTGGAATTACGCTTTCACAAGATTTTTTGAATGATTCTAACAACGCAGGAAGCGTATCAAGTCTGCTTGGTATTGCCGATTTCTTTGTGCTTGACCTTAGCAACAAAGATGCAGATGATATCGAATCCACACTTGATCCGATGATTTATTCCATTGAAAGATATAATTGTATTGTTATTATCTCGAATGACAACACCATTGATGATAAAATTTCCGCTCTCGATAATAAGGGTGTTGAAAATTATATTGTAAAGTGATTTAAAATCCACTCGGTAGCGAGTGGATTTTTTGTTTGATAAATTGGGATTTATGGGGGATTTAGTTTATGTGGATAGCAGGGGGCTTTTTTGAAAAGCCGCCCCCTGCACCCCCGAAAAACCTTAAGACCTATTTAAAGTCAAATTTCGCGCAAATTGTGTTGTTACACAACACATAACGATTTTTTCTGCATTTTAACAG
>JAZRRX010000005.1:0-13484 GCA_045651165.1 Eubacteriales bacterium | reverse complement strand
AAAATCACTCCTTAGGAGTAATTTTCTAAAATTTACTTAGATAAAGCACAGGGATTTAGATATCAATATGCCTATGATTAAAGGTAGCAAATTAAAGATTTTCGAGCCGCCTGTTAAAATGGCGAGAAAATCGTTATGTGTTGTGTAACAACACGATTTGCGCGAAATTTGATTTTAAATAGGTTTAAAAAGTTTTGGGGTTATAGGGGGATTTTTCAAAATCCCCCTAAATCCGTATAAACTAACTTCCTCATAAATCCCAATTTATATTACAAATCACATACAAATCTCAATATCAAATCAAACAAGTGATTCACGTCTTGACATATATGAAAAATTTTGGTATTATATCTATGCAATGACCTTTTGAAAGGATTTATATAATGGCAAGAGTATCATCAAAAAAGAACAAAAATATATATCAAACAACGCGCGAAAATCTTGCTCTCTCACGCGAGAACGCAAGTGAACTTTTAGAGTGGATTTCCCCTGAAAGAATTGAACGAATTGAAAATGAAAAGAGCAATCCAAATCCCGATGAGGTTATGCAAATGGCTGAAAAATACAAATTGCCAAGACTTTGCAATTATTATTGCTCCAATCAATGCCCCATAGGTCAAGAGTATGTGCCCGAGGTTAAGGTTAAAGACTTATCACAAATAACACTTGAACTTTTGGCGTCTTTAAACACCATGAATGCAAAGCGCGGGCGTCTTATTGAAATCACAGTAAACGGAAAAATCGATAATGATGAAATAGCAGATTTTATTAACATTCAAAATGAGCTTGAACGCATTTCAATAACCGTTGAAACTCTTCAATTTTGGTGTGAAAGAATGCTTGCTAATGGCGTTATCGATGAGGAAAAATATAACGAAATCAAGAACAAAAAACAATAAATAAATGATAAAACCACCATTTTCAGCAGATGCCAGAATGGTGGTTTATTTTGTGAGCAAATATAAAGCCAATTTAATCAATAAAAAGTCCTAAAGTTGTATTTTTATAAGTCTCAATTTATTTGACAATAATTTAACAAAAACACTTGCATTTTGTAAATGATTGTGCTATACTATCTTCGGTTAAAAAATAAACATTATATAAAGGAGTATATAAAAATGGGACATTTAACAGGTAAAACAGCGATTATCACTGGTGCTGGTTTTGCTACTCTTTCTGACGGAAGATGTGGCTCAATCGGTTACGGTATCGCAACAGCTTATGCTAAAGAGGGTGCAAACCTTGTAATCACAGGTAGAAACGTATCTAAGCTTGAAAAGGCAAAAGAAGAACTTGAAAAGAACTATGGCATCAAAGTTCTTGCAATTGCAGCTGACATCAGCGCAGGCGCAGACAACGAAGCAACAGCAAACATGGTAGTTGCAAAGGCAGTTGAAGCATTCGGCAGAGTTGACGTTCTTATCAACAATGCACAGGCATCAGCTTCTGGTGTAACAATCGAAAATCATACAACAGAGCAGTTCGACCTTGCTATGTATTCAGGTCTTTACGCTACATTCTATTATATGAAGGCGTGCTATCCTTACCTTAAGGAAGCAAAGGGAACAATCATCAACTTCGCATCCGGCGCAGGTCTTTTCGGCAACTACGGTCAGTGTTCTTACGCAGCTGCAAAAGAGGGTATCCGTGGTCTTTCCAGAGTTGCTGCAACTGAATGGGCAAAGGACGGCATCAATACAAATGTAATCTGTCCTCTTGCATGGACAGCTCAGCTTGAAAACTTCCAGAATGCATATCCTGAAGCATTCAAAGCAAACGTTAAGATGCCTCCTGCAGGACATTTTGGTGATTCTGAGCTTGAAATCGGACGTGTTTGCGTTCAGCTTGCACATCCCGACTTCAACTACCTCAACGGTGAAACACTCACACTTGAGGGTGGTATGGGACTTCGTCCTTAATTTAAAACTAAAAAAACAAAGTCCACCGAGTTTTCGGTGGACTTTTTGTATTTAATTTATCACATAAGCTTTACATGTTCGTTATCGGCATATTTAAAGAGAATACCGTCATAGCAATACACTCTGTAATTACCTGTTTTACGGTCCCAAGAGTTGCTCTTCTTGATGTCGTACCAATCTTCCGTTGTACCGTAGTAAACTATGGATGTAAGTGAACGACACTCTCCAAACGCTTCGCTTCCGATCTTCTTAACACTACCGGGAATAGAAACGCTTCTAAGCGATTCGCAATCCTCAAATGCTTTTTTAGGAATGGTATGAATGGGACACTCAATAACAACCTCTTTAAGATGCTCTTGATTTTCAAACGCGTATTTACCGATATTGGTTACTTCAACCCTACCGATATATTCGGGAATTACCAATCTATCCTGAGAATATTTTGTGTAAACGCCCGTGATTGACAACTCACTCTTGCCCTTGTTAAATTCAACAACAAGGTCATCTTTTGTTGTGTATCTGCCATCGGGACAGTAATAGAACACTTCACCATTGATAGCCACTTCATAGTTGTTAGTATGAGTGTGAGAAAGTTTTTTCTCATTAAACTGAAGAACAAGAGCGCAGTCGTAGAGGTCGTATCCAAGCTTTTCGTGTTCGTCTTCAGGAGTGCGATGAGTATATGTTTCTGCTCTTACAACTTCTTCTACAATCTCTTTGTTTCTCTTTTGAATGGTATGGTATTCTGTTACGAAATCGTGAATCCATCCAAAGTGGCAATAGAGCTTGTCAAGTTTTTCATCATAATCATAAGCGATTACTGCGTGTCCCGCACCTTCTTCATAGGATTTGGAAATACCCAACCAAACAGGGTAGCCCTTCTTAACCTTTTCTATAGCGTAGTTTCTAATATCTGCACTTGTAACGGGGTTTTTGATTTCTTGGTTAGCAGGATCGGTTATGTGTTTGATTTCAATGTTGTAATGAGAGTTCTTAATTTTTGAAACATTATCGAAATAGTAGTCAAGAACCTGTTTAATTTGCTCTGGATTTGAACCAAAGTTGTAATCATAGGTTTCCTTGTTTTCGATTCTGTTGCCATTGCTATCTGTAACAAGTTTTTTCTTTATAGCAATTTTAAGCAAACTTTCGTGAAGGTAATCGTTTTTGGTTTTGTTTACATGCTTCACATAATCCTTGTAATTCATCTGATCGGGATCGAATTCGGGATGGAAGAAGTATCTTGTACCAGGAGATTCTTTAAGATCAGGCTCGTTTTTAGAAGAAGTGGGCTGATCAAACTGTCTTGGAACGATTTTATCACTGAGCGCAGTATCATAATAAGAAAGGAGCATAGCGGCAGCAACGTAGCCACAAGAACCTTTATTATTGTTGCCAAAGTTAGTGTAAAGATTTTTAAAGTAAGTTTTCATGTAGGTATTCTTTGAAGAATTAACCTTGCCTGTAAACTGAAAAATTTCAGGGGAGTCACCCTTATCAATACCTTCGCTGCTTCTAATTCCTTGAGCCAACGCATCTTGTTTTGCATATTCCGCATCAAAATCAGTTGAGAAAAGTTTCTTAACGCCTATCATAATAGCCATGGGCAAGAAAGCAACAACGCTCACAAGAATGAAATAGAACAAAATGCAAATCACATATTCAACAGTTGTTATGTTGCCTCCTGTTTTAAGGAACACGTTGTGAAGTGTTGAATATACAGGGGCATCACTTGCGCAGTAACGTCCGAGTGAGAAAAAGCTCACGTTTTGATGGGGAACGAAAAGATGAGCAAGCTCGTTAAGTGAAACTGCAATACTGACAAGCATAGCGAATATGGGCAATGCCTTCAAGCAAGTTTTAAATTCAATTCTAACCTGTTGTGAAAAGAGAATAAAAATTGCAATAGCAATCATTGAGCCATAGCAGAGCATGGAATAAATGTTAAGTCCAACAGTTGAAACAAACACATTGGGCTGGAACATACCGAAAAGACCTGCAAGCAAACCGAAGGTAGCAAGATATGAAGTAAAGTGCTTGTTTATCTTTCCTGATGTTGCACCAACGAACAAACCTACAACAAGGGGAGCTGACAAGAAATGCCAGGGGAAGTTATTAAAATTGTAAGAAAATTTAACTGCGGGTTCATAAGCAAAGCTTAAAACTACCTGTCTGTACAAACCGAGAACAAAAAGGGCAACAGATACAATAAGAATTAACTTATTAACCTTCTTTATAATTTCTTTTTTCCAAAGTATGCACAAAACAACTGCCGCAGCTATTGTCAGGATGATCCAAAGAATATGGTAAAAACCAAGATACTTTGGCGTATTTGCTTGTGTATTCAAAAATCTCAAAATGTTTTGAAGTGCCTGCATTTTTTACTCCTTTTATATACAAATATAGATATAATTTACCATCATCTATTTTAACACTATTTAGTGAAATATGCAAGAGTTTTTTTGAAATTAACAAAATTATATTTTAAACTTCCGTACTTCGACCATTTTTTTATAAAAATGAGTGTAAAATTGAACAAAACATCATAGAAAAAGGACGTAAAAAAATGGAAAATCGTGAAATTTTAAAGTCGAACGTTAAAAAAGAGAAGGAATTTAAATTAAGCAAGAGGGAATTTGTCGTTGAGATTTTGAGTGCTATTGGATTTTGTGCATTTGCAATTCTGCTCGGAACTAAAAAAATGTTATTTGAAACACATCCTTTGGCGTTTGCGCTCATTGGTGCAACTACAAGGCAAACTCCCTTTGTTTTGATAGGAATTATAGCAAGTGCGTTTACTATGGGTGAAATTTCTTTGATGAAACTTATAGGCGCATGCTCCATTGTTGCCTTGCGAATAATTACTCGTTTATATCTTGACAAAAGCGAGAAACTTATGCGCGCCGAAAGGGGAGGAACTTCCGTTTTTGCTGCACTTTTTTCAGAAAATACATATCTTCGCGTGATGAGTAGCGCGCTCGGTGTTTTCATTATTGGAGTGTGGCGAATAATTGAGGGCGGATTTAGATTTTATGACCTTTTTGCAGCTATTTTTTATCTGATTTTGACTCCTTTAGCAACTTGGCTATTCAGTTGGTATTTTAATACGAACGAGCAGAAAAAACGCGAAAAAAGAGCGTTTTCACTAACTGTGTTTGAAGATAGAATGTATAATATTTCTTGCATTTTGCTTGCTTGCGCCCTCATTTATGCGCTTGATAATGCAAGTATTTTGGGCGTAAATGTGCCAATATTTGTCGCTGTGGCTTTGACTCTTTATGCGTGTAAAAAGGGAGTTCTTTATGGCATTGTGGCAGGACTTTTGCTCGGTGTTTCGTATATGCCAATGTATGCTCCTGCCTTTGCTTTTTGCGCGGTTGCCTACGCTTCAATAAGCAAATTATCCCTTTTTGGTGGAGCTATAGCGGCCTGCATTTCGGGACTTATTTGGACGGTTTATAGTGGTGGAATTTATGCTCTTGGAAGCACATTTCCTGCGTTTTTGGCCTCGTCAATGTTGTTTTGTACTGCCGAGAGAATAAACATTTTTGAGGATATTGAAAACTTTTTAGAAAGCGAAGAAGAAACGGACGACATCTATTCCTTCAAGGGAGTGATAACTGAGCAAAAAAGCAATTTTCAAGAGGAAAAAATACGCTCAATTTCGGAGTCATTTTCGGCGCTTTCAGAGATATTTTATAATTTGTCATCAAAGCTCAAACGCCCGACAATACTGGATTTGCGCGCTATTTGTGAAGAAAATTTTAGCAAGCATTGTGCCGAGTGTGAAAGCCGTGAGCTTTGCTTTGGCGCAGAGTATGATTCCACCCTCGATACTATGAAAAAAATGACCGTTCAACTTCATTCTGCGGGGGTTGTTGACGAGAAAAAATTACCCGAATCATTCAAACGAAAATGCCCCAATGTCAAAAAAATGACACAGGATATCAATTACTCTTGTGCCGTGGCAACAAAAAAGGCTTTTTTAAACGAAAAGACCGAGATTTTTGCCTTTGATTATGATGCGATATCGAAAATTCTCAATGATGCTATAAGTGAAAACGAGGAGGAGTTCAAAATTGACAATTCAATGAGCAAAAAAGTTGCTCATGTGATAGCTGAGGAGGGCTATGGAGAGCACAATATCACGGTTTTTGGCAAACGAAAGTTGAGAATTTTGGCGCGTGGGCTCGACCTTTCCGAAAACAATTCGGATATATCGAGCTTGAGAAGAAAACTTGAGGACGTAACTCGCGTGTGTCTTTCAGAACCGACATTTGAGTTAGCTTTTGGAAGTGTGAATATGCAGATAGAGGCACGGCGCGCTTTTTCTGCAGATGCAGCTTTCGCAACCGCTGCGTGCGAGGGAGAGAGTATTTGTGGGGACACAGTAAGTGTTTTTGAAAACAAAAATGACTATCTATATGCTCTTATTAGTGACGGAATGGGTACGGGAAATGCTGCCGCCTTAACAAGTGAAATGTGCAACGCGTTTCTTCGCAACATGCTGAATGCGGGCAATCGAATGGAAACTTCACTCAGAATGCTCAATAGTGTGCTTCGCGCAAAGGGATCTAAAAGCGAAACGGAATGCTCTGCCACGGTTGATTTGTTGCAATTTGACCTTTATTCAGGTGCTTTGACGCTAATAAAAAGTGGCGCAGCACCCACCTTTGTTATAAGACGTGGCAATGTTTTCAAACTCGCATCACCGAGTTTTCCAATAGGAATTTTGCGCGCCATTGACGCAAAGCAGATGGACATAAGTTGTGAGGACGGAGATGTTATTGTTATGGTAAGTGATGGTGCGATGAGAGAGGGAGATGAGTGCACATATCTTATCGAAATGCTTCGCGACAGGGAGCTTGTGCGCGAAGCAACAAAGAAAATCGCGGAAAAAATCGTTCGTCGGGCAAAATCTGAAATTGATGCCCCAACCGACGATATTTCAGTAATCGTTATAAAAATTAAAAAAGAACTTTGTAATTGGTAAATTGGGATTTGTCGGTGAGTTGAAAAGGTTAGTTTGCCTATGAAACGGACGCACACAGTGCGCCCCTACAAAGACATTACTAATTTTTAAAGCCATATAATAGCCAAATTGTAAACGAAATGGATACTAATTTGTAATATTTGACGCACAAACACCGTAGGGGCGCACTGTGTGCGTCCGTTATTCAACAAAACTAACTCCCCTATAAATCAAAATTTGAAGCACAATACAAAAAAGGACGAAGATTTTTCTTCGTCCTTCTATTTTATGCATTTTTTCTTTTTGTTTTAACGAGATTACCCACAAGAGAATAAGCAAGCACGATTATAACGATTAGCGCAAAAAGAATTTTTGGGTCTTTTAATCCATAGGATTCTAGTACTCTAAGAACACATTGGAACGCGTAAATTGGAAAACTCAACGAGCCAAGCCAATTTAAAAACGAGCAATTAAAGTTTATGCAACTAACAAAATAAATCATAGCCGGATAAACAATAATCTTTAGAGTGTATTCTGAAATTGTGGTTTTGGGCATATATGCAATTTGCAAGCAAACCAGCAAGGACATTAAAAATCCTGCTCCGACTAACCAATGGGAGACTTTTTCCAAAAAATTACCGTCTTTTTTGTGCGTAATTTTAGGAAGAAGAGCTGCGAGCATACCGAGTGGCATTGCCAAGAGTGCGCGCAATGTTCCAAGATGATTTATTGACGGAAAAATTCCAAAAATTATCACCGTGGATAAAGAAAAGCACCCAATAATTGTGTAAAACTTTTTCTCGTTTGTGATGCGTTTTCGCAAGATGAAAATTATTGCCATTACCAAGAAAAGTTCTCGTATATACCACAAGTATCCAAAAATATCGCTAGTTAAGTACGCCTTGTTATATACAACATAATAAATTGAGAAAAATTCATTTATAATGAATGGAATGGCTATCCCCAAAAAACGGTGTTTCAAAAACATTGGCAACCCATTTTTTAAGGGGAGTGATGTGTATTTATCTATCGAACGAACGAGATAAAAACCCGACAACACAAAGAAGAATTCAACGGCAAGCTTGCCCTCGTTAAAGCCATTTGTTCTAACGGGAAAATATCCGTGATAATACAGTACCCAAATCGCAAAGAAAAATCTCATTAATTCAATAAGACTGTTCTTTTTTGGACTGTTTTTTGTGTTTATCATTTGTTTTTATCCTGTTCAATAAGCAACTTTATTGCTTCAACTGCCACGCGAATGGCTGCTTCTGTATCAACGTTGTGTGTGTCGTCTGTGTCAAGTCCTGCGTCATAGCGTTCTTGATTCCAAACTACTGAGAAAACACCACCGGTGCGAACTCGAAGGAGTGAGCCAACAACGAAAAGTGTGCCACTTTCCATTTCACTTGCCTTTACACCGAGCTTTTTCCAAGCATCCCATTGAGAGAGAAGCTGTGCGGATGTGGGCATTTTCGCAGGTCTGTGCTGACCATAGAACGAGTCTTTTGCCTGAACTACGCCAACGTGAACGTCTTTGCCTGTTTCACCCTTTGCTGCTTCGCAAAGTGCAAAGAGGACATCAGTTGTAGGAACAGCAGGGAAGATTGCAGGCGCATATTCAAGGGATGTACCGTCCTGACGAACCGCACCATTTGCGATAACTACGTCGCCTGCCTTGACGTCGAGGTCGATGCCACCACAAGTGCCAACGCGAATGAACGTTTCAACACCAACGGCTGTGAGTTCTTCAACTGCAATAGCAGTTGAGGGTCCACCGATACCTGTTGAACAAACGCTAACCTTTTCACCGTTGAGATAGCCGTTCCAAATGCAATATTCACGATTTGTTGCAAGATATTCGGGATTGTCAAAGAATTTTGCGATTTTTTCACATCTTCCGGGGTCACCGGGAAGAATACAATATTTGCCCACTTCACCGGGGGCTGCGGGAATATGATATTGTTTACCTTCTGTCTGAAGCATATGTATTACCTCTCTTTGTTAGTTACAAGATGAATTGTGGGGCTTTTTTGAAAAACCGCCCCACGCCCCGAAAAACCTTAATGGATTGGTTTGTACAGGTTTTTCGTAAATTTTCGATAATTCAAAAACGAATTATCGGTTTTGAAAGCACGATACCATCCTTACATACAAGTATGACGGATGGCATCATACTTTAAAAACTACGAAAATCACTCCTTTAGAGTAATTTTCTAAAATTTATTTTGACAAATCATAGACATTTTTATAACAATATGTCTATGATTAAATGTAGCAAATTACAGATTTTTTCTGCGCCTGTTAAAATGCAGAAAAAATCGTTATGTTCCGTGTAAACACGGAACGATTTGCGCGAAATTTGTTTTTAAATATGTTTAAAAAGTTTTGGGGTTATAGGGGGATTTTTCAAAATTCCCCTAAATCTTTACTTTCTAACTTTTTTCTTCTTTTTATTGGTCGAAAAACCGAATTTGCCTATTTTTTTGCCAAGCTCAAAGTATTCTCCGTGAGCATATGCGACAAGATTTGCTTTATCGAGGCGCATTTTGTCATCTTTATCGAAAAGATTTTCGTCAACGTTCACGGCAACAATGTCCGCCATGAACATATCGTGCGAGCCAAGGGGAATAATGTCTGTCACCTTACACTCGATGGACACGGGGCACTCGTCAATCATTGGGGCATCGACTTGTGTTCCTTTGACCTTGGTGAGCTTGCATTTTGCAAATTTGTCAACCTTTTTGCCGGTATAAATACCGCAATAGTCCGCCTCTTTTACAAGTTGTGAGGGGGTGAGATTGATAACAAACTCGCCCTTTTCCTTTATCACATTATATGAATGTCTTGTCGGGCGCACGGAAATATATGTTTTTGGTGGAATTGTGTTGAGAATTCCTGTCCAACCGATTGTGATGATGTTGCCATTTTCCATATCACCACAAGAAACCATGGTTGGGGGCAGGGGACAAACAAGCGCACCGCCTTTTAATGTTTTCTTTGCCATTATTCAGTAATTTCCTCGATTGTGGTGATAACTACGTCTTTTCTGGGGCAGTCCTGATACATCCACATCTTAACTGTTGTGGGAACGTTTGCAATTTTGTCAACAACCTCAAGACCCTCATATACCTTGCCAAAAGCTGCGTACTGACCGTCAAGGTGAGGAGCGCGAGCGTGCATAATAAAGAACTGGCTTGATGCAGAGTTGGGAGCTGACGTTCTTGCCATAGAGAGAACACCTCTCTCGTGCTTCAAGTCGTTTTTAAAGCCGTTTGCACGGAATTCACCCTTGATGGATTTGGCTTCCTTCTGGTCGAAATTTGTGTCAAATCCACCACCCTGAATCATAAATCCGGGGATAACGCGATGGAAAATAAGTCCGTCAAAAAACTTTGCTCGAACCAAGTCCATAAAGTTTTTAACTGTAATAGGAGCAACCTCGGGATAAAGCTCTGCGCACATCTCTCCGAAGCCCTCAACCTTAATTCTAATTTTTGGATTGCTCATATTAAAAAATCTCCTTGTGTTATATTTCTATTGTGTTAATTTTTTCTTCGTAGGCGATGGCAAAAAGCTCGTTGATACGCGCCTTTTCACCCTTTAGATAGAGATATCCGAAAAGTGCTTCCATGCCCGTTGCCATGCGATATTGACCAACGGTTGCGCTTTTTGGAGTGTTGGTGTGACCGATGTTTCTGCCACGTTTGTATGCGGCAGTTTCTTCGTCCGTAAGAATGGGCAAAATGACCTTCATTGCGTCCGCCTGTGCCTCCGCCTTAACGAAAAGCAGGGAAGCAGAATTCAAATTTTTAGCAGAAGACACGCCTTTATTAACAAGCATTTCTCTGACGCAAAGTTCAATAATACTGTCGCCAAGATATGCAAGAGCTGCCGTGCTCATTTCTTCAATTGGTTTTGCCACCTTTCCACCTCGTTTCTCCATAGTAACACTATATTTAATAATAGCATAAGCGCACACAAATGTCAAGTTTGGAGTTTTAATTTTTGATTTGTAAGTAAAAACACGAAAAAAATTAATAAATTTTGCCAAAATCAAGATATTTTTTTCATAAAAATGTATTGACAAATGTAAAACTTAAGTGATATAATTTATATGAACATTTTAGTTCTAAACTTTTTTGGAGGAAAAATTTTTATGGCAAGATTAGGTATTATTGCTCTTCTTTTAGTTTGCATTACAATCACAGGCGTTTACGCTGTTTGGTCATATGCAGGCACAAACGATATCGCTGACGCTTTTGCAGAAGCAAAGGTTACAATTTCTGACGTTGAATTGACAGGTGCTAACGGTACATATAAGATTGAGTCCAACCTCGTTCTTACAATTGACCAGAATCCAGATAATGATGATCACGAAGCAATTTTGGTTTTCGATTCTAACAATGATCAACCCATTTATCTTAAGGTTACATTCACACCCGCAGCTAATGCTCCTCAGACAATCAAGGACAACGCGGTTCCTTCTGAATTGTACTTCGGTACAACTGTACCAATGACTTACAGAATGGATGCTGACGGAAACTATGTTGCTGAAGGCGGCACAGATGTATCTATTTTCACATTCACAAATCCCGGTAATGGTACGCTTGATAATACATTCACTTGGACACCCGAAGCAGACGGTACATTTACTTACACAATGGACGAAGCAGCTTTGAAAGCAATGATTCAGCTTTCTCAGACATTCGTTCTTGATACAAAGGCAGAACACGATGCATTCCGTGTAGCTCTTACAGGAAATATCGTTGCACGTGTTACAGACGGTACAATCAACTAATAATTTTTGACATTAACCAAACGGCAAGGGTTTAATAACTTCCTTGCCGTTATTGGTATTAGTAAGCAAAGGACAACAGATATGACGGATTATGATGTATATGTCTCTTTATTATGCCTTATAACGTATATTATGTTCACACTGCTTTCAGTGTTTTGTATAGCTGTTATTACAAGACTTTCTATCAAATTGATAAGATCAGGAGCAGAAGACAAAAAAATCGTTAGAGAATACAAGAGAAACGTAAAATTTGGAGAATTTAATAATTATACCAAAAACGCGGCCTACTTTTTGACGTCCGTTGTCTTTGTTGCGCTCTTATTGGTTTTTGTTTTTTCACTTGCGGTTCAATATGCTGATGAATCAGTTACTGAATATGTTCCGGTATATAGAGTGGTTCAAACCGGATCCATGGCTGAAAAACATCCAAAGAACACATATCTTGAGGCAAATGGTCTTGACAATCAAATTCAGACCTTTGACCTTATCAAAACCACAAGAATGCCGGATGAAATGGATTTGCAGCTCTATGATATAGTTGTTTATGAAATTGACGGCTTGTTGGTGGTGCATAGAATAGTTGGCATTGAAGAGCCCAATGAGAATCACCCCGGTTGCAGACACTTTAGACTTCAAGGTGATGCTGTTGAATCCCCCGATAAATTCATTGTTACATATGATCAAATGAGGGGTATTTATGAGGGAGATAGAATTCCTTTTGTGGGAAGCTTTATTATGTTTATGCAATCTCCTACCGGTTGGCTTTGTATTTTGCTTGTTATAATATCTGTTGTGGTTACTCCTATTCTTGAAGGTAAAATAGAAAAAGAAAAGGAACGTCGCCTTAAACATTATTTGAGCAAGCTCAACTAACATGGGGATATAAGGAGAAAATAATATGATGAAGTTTTTATCTTTGCTCATGTGTTTTTTGCTTGTGATTTCCATAGGGGGAGTTTATGCCACGTGGAAATATGCGGAGTTATCTCCTCAAAACGTTAATCAAGACGTTGTGGTTTCGATTTTGGAGTTTGAATATCCGCCCGAGCAGATTTTGCCAGGTGGTGATACACAAGAAGCACCGCTCGGTGAAAACCACTTAGTCCTAACTCAACTTATATTGTGGGAAGAAGATAAAGGATATGGCTTGAACATTAATAATAATGTTTTGATACATCAATATCTTAAAAGCAACAAAGTTGTTTATTCAAATCAAAAAATTTCCGGTGGTAACTTGAAGTTTATTCTTGACTCGCGAAACAATACACACGGTCTTTATTACTGTATTGAAAAGGTTTCTGATACACTTTATTATAGCTATACATTTGATGTAAATCACTTGTCAACATACGCCGGTACGACTGAATACATTACCGTTTTCAGAACATCGCTTGTCAAAACGGATGAATGGAGAGCAACGGTGAGCTATCAGGGTATAGCACAAATCAAGCGCCTCTCCGACTTCGGTGTCAGCGCGGATTCCCATTCAATTGCATATTCTATTGACGTTACAACTTGGCGTTTGCCATTTACTCAATAAAATACAAAAAACTCCACTTGTCAAGTGGAGTTTTTTATTATTTTAACTTATTAACCAAAAAATCTCTTATAAGCGCCCTCGAAAGCCATGCCGTGGCGCGCCTCGTCGCGAGCCATTTCGTGAACTGTGTCATGTATTGCGTCAAGGTTGAGTTCTTTTGCCATCTTAGCAAGCTCGAACTTACCGTTTGTAGCGCCGTTTTCAGCATCAATTCTCATTTCGAGGTTCTTCTTTGTGGAGTCAGAAAGCATT
>JAZRRX010000004.1:0-22575 GCA_045651165.1 Eubacteriales bacterium | reverse complement strand
CAATTTTCAATGACCGATTTCGCTGCCTTAAAAATATACAGCTTCGTTATTATATCACAATTGCCTTCCCTTTGTCAAGTACTTTTTTAAACTTTTCTTAACTTTTTTCGCCTTTTTATCAGCCCCTCGCAATCGCGACCTGCTTATATTACCACATCTCCTCCCCTTTGTCAAGTGGTTTTTTGAAAGTTTTTTTAAAATATTTTGAAATATTTTTTCGGTAAAAGCTCTTGACAAAAGTATCTTGATATGGTATATTAATTTACGTTAATATGGCCCGTTGGTCAAGCGGTCAAGACGTTAGCCTCTCACGCTGAAAACATGGGTTCGATTCCCGTACGGGTCACCAAAGCAAAAAAGGAGTGCAAAAGCACTCCTTTTTGTTTTGTCGATGTGTACGCACCGGAGAATCCATTAACAAATCATATAGCAATTTGGGATTAGGTCGCAATTTTGATTCCCGTAAACCAAATAAAATCAAAAACAGGACGCATATGCGCCCTGTTTTCTTCATTATATATTATATTACTTACTCCAACCGCCGTTTCTGATATATTCAGCAAGAAGGTCGCGAGCGAATGTGGTTTCATCATAAATTTCAATAGGTGTGCATTGAGCCCAATCATATAGTGCAGTCCAGCTGTCAGCTATAATATAATAAGTTTCATTATCTTTAACCTGATATGCAGTAATTTTTGAGTATTTAACGTAGTCGCTATTATTCAAAAACCTACTCTTCAGATAGCTTCCCTTTATAGCACAAAGATAAAGCGAATTATCAAAGGTCAGCAAGGATTGAAGATCTCCGTACGTAACATCTCCCACATAAAGATTATATGGGCTTCTTGTGTTTATACTTCCGCCAGCAAGAACAATGTTGTATTTATTTCCCCATTTTTCAACACCAGCTTCATAGTAAAGTTGAGCCACCAACGCCTCTATATCGGAATCATCACGATATTTAGCATTGTATCCAAGTATTTCATATCCCTTAGAAATATCTTCTTCATATTTTTTCAAAAGATTTTCTATAGCAGAGGAACCCTGATAAGATGAACATTCGCTATGCGGAATATATCGATACGTATTTACAGTAACGTCACCGTTAGCAAAATTTACGTCAAGTTCCACATGAGACATTGCGTTGTATTTATTGTCTCCACCATCCTGAACATGAGGAACACCATAGGAATCAATGGTTGCGTATGCCTGATGCGTGTGTCCTTCAAATACGATGTCAACGTAATTACCGCTTGAAAGTGATAAATCGTAATCCGAATCATCGCTGTGAAGCAAATAAATAATCACATCTGCGCCTTCGCTTCTAAGCTTTTTGCTTTCTGCCTTAACAAGATTTGTTAACTCATTTCCCGTTTTAAAATTAAAGTCCTGATTTTTATCCTTTGCAATAGAAGAATGACAATCACCAATAGCACCGATAATGCCAATTTGAACACCACCGCGCTCGATCATAACAGATGCTTCACAATAATCAACTCTCTCACCGGTAGCATTATCGTAAATATTGATACCGAGAATCGGAAATTCTGCAATCGTCACATTTTCTCGAATTTTATCAGTACCCCAGTCAAACTCGTGGTTTCCGAGAGCCATTGCTTCAAAGCCCAAATAGTTCATCCAATCGGTAATAATTTTTCCCTTAGTGGTATTAGAAGCGTTTCCCCCTTGCCACATATCTCCACTTGAAAGCAAAACGGTATATTCATCAGCAGAAGTTATTCTATATTCAAGGTAAGCCGTAAGTTCATCAACACCCGGATGCGTGTCACCATCTTCAAACTTACCATGAAGGTCATTGAAATTATAAAAATCAATTGTTTCAATAACATCAATACCGCAAACATCGCACCAACCATAATCATTTGAAGTTTTGGCGTCATTATCAATGTGCTCGATACAATCGCCAACATCCCCACCACCATTGCCAGTTGTTGTGGGTCTTGTGGTAGTAGTAGGACGCGTAGTTGTTGTTGATGCCGTCGGTCTTGTTGTGGTAGTTGGTCTTGTTGTAGGTACTATTGTAGTAGATACCAAACCTCCTGTTGTGCTTGATGAACTTGTGCCATCAAGCAAAGAGCTGTCAAAGCACGCAAAGAGCGAGCCTGCAAGCATAGCCACAAGCACAATCGAAGACAACAGTTTAAGCAAAAACTTATTAGACATTAAATTAACTCCTTATTTCTTTATTTTTTCCCAATATTCCTTTGCGGCGCGTTCAGCTTTGTTTTCGCCGTAAGAATAATACTTTTTATTTTTAATATCATCAGGGAGATATTGTTGCTTTACATAATGATTTTCGTAAGAATGGGGGTATTTATACCCCTTATAAAGAGGTGAGCGCAAATGAACCGGGATATCCTTACCAAGCCCTGCCTCAACGTCTGTTTTAGCAGCAAAATACGCATCGTGTGCGGCATTGGATTTTGGACTTGTTGCAAGCATTACCGTTGCATTCGCAAGTGGAATTGCCGCTTCTGGCATTCCAAGTTCTCTTGCAGAGTCGCAGCACGCCTTGACAATAGCCGCCGCTTGAGGATATGCAAGTCCGATATCCTCACTTGCTATAACTTGCAATCTTCTGCAAACGGATATAAGTTCACCACAGTGCAAAAGCTTTGCAAGATAGAACACAGCCGCATCGGGATCAGAGCCTCGAATTGACTTTTGCAAGCAAGAAAGCAAATCAAAATGTGCATCATCAGAGAAATTATCAACAGGAATGTGAAGAGTTTTCACAAGCTCCGTGTTTATTTCTCCATCGCACGCGTAATATGCCCCCTCGAGCAAATTAATCGCATGGCGAACATCACCACCCGAGCATTGTGCGATATATTCAAGTGTTATGGAGTCCGCAGAAACCGAAGTTTCATCCCTCTCGTTAAGAAATGTCAATGCGCGTTCGAGCGCTTTTGAAAGTTCTTTTTTATCAACGGGTTTAAATTCAAATAAAGTTGAACGCGAGATAATAGCGTTATATATATAAAAATGAGGATTTTCTGTAGTTGAAGCAATAAGTGTAACTCTGCCATCCTCCATATATTCAAGGAGAGCCTGTTGTTGTTTCCTATTGAAATACTGAATCTCGTCTATATAGAGGAGAATACCACCGAATCCGAAAACATTATTTGTTTGCGCAATTATATCCTTCACATCAGAAAGGGTGGCACTTGTAGCATTTATTCTATAAAAATCCATTCCCGACCGCTTTGCAATAATGCTTGCCGCAGTGGTTTTGCCAGTACCGGGAGGGCCGAAGAATATCATATTGCTCATTCTTCCCTTTTCCATCATTTTGCGCAAAATTCCACGCTCACCAAAAAGGTGGCTCTGCCCAACTATATCGTCAAAGGTTTGTGGTCGAAGAATATCCGCTAAAACCTCATTTTTGTTTGCCATATTATCACCTCGCATACATATTTATTATAACATTTTTGCAGAATATTGTCAATATCCCAATATACACCTTTTCTTCCTTTTATTGTGGGTTGAAACTCTTTTTCTCTTTTGGTAAAATAAATATGCAGAGGAAATCATCATCCACTGTAATTTTAGAAAGGAGATTTTGATTAAAACCACAAAAGAAAGGACAATTTTATGACAAAAAGAACCAAACTTTTCAGTGTGGTGTCGCTCTTACTCATCGCTTTAATGATAATGCCTATGAATGCATTCGCGACACAAAAAACTGACTATGAGCAAATTCCCCTCCACTTTGAGGGCAAGGAGATCATTAGTGGCGAGGCTCTTCTAATCGATTCTATCACCTACGTTCCGCTTCGCCGTCTTTCAGAAAGTGCAAAGGATTGCACGATAACCTATGACGATAGAACAAAGACCGCTACCGTGAAATACGAAGGACTTACAATTACAGTTACTACGGGTAAGCGTTACATATCCGTCAACGGCAGATATTTCTACGGCATCGGCGAGGTTAAAAATATAAATGGCTCGCTCTATGTCCCCATTCGTCCTCTCGCAAGAGCGCTTCAACTCGAGGTAAATTGGAACGAGAAAACACGTTCCGTAAACCTCACAAAAGCAAAATGGACATTCAAAGATGCAGAAAATTACTATAACAAGGACGAGCTTTATTGGCTCTCACGCATCATTGAAGCAGAAGCAGGTGGCGAGATTCTTGAGGGCAAAATTGCAGTTGGCAACGTGGTACTTAATCGTGTTGCAAGCAAGCAATATCCCAACACAATATACGGCGTAATCTTTGATTTCAAACACGGCATACAGTTTACTCCTGCATATACTGGCACAATTTATAACACTCCAAGCCAGGAGAGTATCATTGCCGCCAAAATATGCCTTGAGGGTTACGAAATAATACCGGGTGTGCTCTTCTTCTTTAATCCAAGAATAGCCACAAGCTCGTGGATTAGCCAAAATCGTCCGTTTGCGGCTCGAATTGGCCTTCACGATTTTTATTATTAAGATTTCAAAACTATTAATCTATATTTGCTCATAATCAAAATCCCCCAAGCGTGAGCTTGGGGGATCATTTTAATTGTTGTTAAAAAAACAAAAAAGCACCTGCTCTTGCAAGTGCTTTTTTATGGGGTGAGTAATGGGATTCGAACCCACGGCCTCCAGGGCCACAACCTGGCGCTATAACCAACTTAGCTATACCCACCATACACCGAGCGGACCAAAACTCGGTATGGCGTGCCTTGAGGGATTCGAACCCCCGACCTACTGCTTAGAAGGCAGTTGCTCTATCCGACTGAGCTAAAGGCACAAAATGGAGCGAGTGATGGGAATCGAACCCACGCGACCAGCTTGGAAGGCTGGAATTCTACCATTGAACTACACTCGCACAAAGACGCTTATTAAATAATGCTCCATTATATTATCACAAAAACATTTCAATGTCAAGAGTTTTTTATACTTTTTTCGGATTTTTTTAGAAAAATTAATTATTCTAAACAATAAACACCCCAACATTGACGATTTAAAAAATGCAATAAAAAGAGCACATCCCCTACAAAAGTGAGGGATGTGCCAAAAATATTTTATTTATAAAGGAATCTCTTGATTTTCTTTGAGGGAGTTTTTTCGAATTCTTCTTCCATAAATTCAAGAGCTGCAACTCTCTTATAACCAACAAGCTTTCTGTTTACCATGTTAATTTCTTCTCTAATTGCGTTATATACCTCTTCTTTAGACTTAAGTCCAATGCTATCGGTATATTCAAAATCAGGATAAACAAGCGCTGTGATGCAAAGGTCATTATCTTTCTGACGTCCGACAACAACACACTCCTTAACGTGAGGAATAGCGCCAAGATATTCTTCGATTTCCTCAGGAAATACGTTTTTGCCGTCTTGAAGAACGATGATGTTCTTCTTTCTACCTGTAATATAGAGGTAACCCTTCTTATCAACATAACCATAGTCACCTGTATAGAACCAGCCAGTTTCAGAAAGAACTTCCTTTGTTGCCTGCTCGTTTTTATAATAACCGAGCATTACGTTATTACCCTTAACAACTATTTCACCAAATTCATCTGTGGGGTTTTCTTTATCAATGAAAACTTGCATAGAGTCAACTATCTTGCCGCAGGATTTGGGATTATACACACCAAAAGGAATTACAGATACAAGTGGAGCACACTCGGTAATACCATACCCCTGAACTATCTCGATACCGATAGCACGGAAGGTTGCAACAAGCTCAGGACGAAGAGCCGCGCCGCCACAAACAAGCTTGCAAAGACGACCGCCAAAAGCTTCGGTAATCTTTCCGAAAAGCTTTTTAGAAAGGTCGATATGGAGCTTACCAGCTGCTTTGCTAATCTTAAGACCTGTATTAAATGTCTTTTCCATACCCTGCTTTCTAACATTCTTCATAATACTGTTATGGAACACCTCAACATAGAGAGGAACTACAGCCATACCAGTTGGCTTATACTTTTTAAGATTCTTTGTAACGTGCTTAATAGAATCATTGATACAAATCTTACAACCGTGATCCAAAGCAGCAAATATACCGCAAGTAAGCTCGTAGGTGTGGTGAACAGGAAGAACTGAAAGAAGTACATCATCTTCATCAAACTTAGCAAGAGGAACTCTTGCACTATTGATAACCGTGCAAATATTCTTCTGAGAAAGCATAACAATCTTACTTGTTCCTGTTGTACCAGATGTGAAAAGCATAATGCTAGTTTTTTCAACATCCTGCTTGGGAATTTTAATATCTGTTATAGCATTACCTGTGTGTGCAATCTTTGAAGCACTTGTAAATCTTTCGAGTTCATATACTTGCTCAGTTTTGAAATCAAATGAGTAGTCAGTGAGTTTAATGAATGTAGAAATACCCTCAAATTCATCCGCATGTTCTTCAACAAAAGAAGCCCATGTGTTTGAATAAGCAAGAACTTCAACCTCTGCCATCTTTGCAAACTCAACAAGCTGCTCTTTAGAAAGCGCAACGTCAATCGGAACTGCAACACCACCGGATGTGATAGCTGCAAGATATGTTGCAATCCATTCAGGGCAGTTTTCACCAATAATAGCCACCCTTTTACCCACCAAACCAAAGTGAATAAATGCTCTGGTCATAGCATTGGTGTACTCATAAAATTCAGTATAAGAAATTTCATAATCTGTTCTGTTTCTCTCGAAAGCAAACAAAACATGATCTCCATATTTCTGGCTTGCAAGTTCAATATTGTGATAAAGTGAGCTCACAGGCACCTTTTTCAATTCTTTAAGTTCCATAATAATCTCCTTTTATTTGTTGCTATCTGCAATCAATGAAATATTGTTTGAGAGTATAGCTAAAGTTTCATAAAACTTCAACATATCCCCCTCAGGAATACCAACTCTTGCTTGAGCCATATAATGACTCATATCTTCATTTATATCGGATGCAATATTTTCTCCCTTTTCGGTGAGATGATATTTCTTGTTATAACTTTTATCTTCTCCGACGGTTTTAGTTGTAACAAAACCATCTTTAGTAAGCTCCTTGATAACCCTTGATATTAATGCTTTATCAGTATTACTAGCTTTTGCAAGTTGGGTTATAGTCATTCCCTTTTCGCTTTGCTTTATCCTGAGCAAGCACCCCATATGAACCGAGCGCAATCCGTATTCGCTCATATAGGATCTTTCTTTTTTCTTAATATCTTTGAGTACCCCTTCTAAGCTTTGATAAAATATCAAAAATCTTTCAGTATCCATAGAGACCCTCCAAATGTTGACTTGTCAACATTTCTATAATACCACCCATTTGTTAATAAATTGTGAATAAAACATATTTTTTTATTTTTTTCGCATATAATTCAAAAAATTGGGGGGCATTCACCTTTTATTTACTATTTTGATGTCTTTATGACGTCAATTTAATGAATAAGCGTCAATTGAAAACATCTTTGCAATCATTCTTCTCAAATTTTCATTATTCGAAAGATTGGGAGATTTATCAATCAGTTCTCTTGCCGCCTCATATGCATCAGAAAGAACACCCGAGTCTTCACTCATATCTGCAAGTTTGAATTTGAGTCCACCGCTTTGACGCACCAAAGGATCACTAGAA
Organism: Eubacteriales bacterium; assembly: GCA_045651165.1. Classification (GTDB taxonomy): domain Bacteria; phylum Bacillota; class Clostridia; order Oscillospirales; family CAG-272; genus RGIG4608. The sequence continues at coordinate 15,009 of JAZRRX010000004.1, read as the reverse complement.
CCCTTGATAAAATCGCCAGGGCCTCTCAAAACAAGGTCTTTTTCTGCAATTTTAAAACCATCGTATTCCTTTTTCATAGTTTCAAGACGCTCTCTTGCATTTTCACCATGGCTATCAGAAACAAGTACGCAATATGATTTTTTGTTTCCGCGTCCAACTCGTCCACGAAGCTGATGGAGTTGTGCCAAGCCAAAGCGCTCTGCATTTTCAACCACCATCAAGGTAGCAGAAGGAACGTTCACGCCAACCTCAATAACCGTAGTAGAAACAAGAACATCAATTTTACCAAGAGCAAATTGCTTCATTATCTCGTCCTTCTCTACTCCCTTCATTCTGCCGTGAAGAAATGCTATATTCAAATTGGGCAAAGCTTTAGAAAGCTCCTCTGAAAATTGAACCGCTGCTTTAAGTGGTGGCAACTCCTCTTTTTGTGTGCCAAATTCTGCTAAAGTTATCTCACCCGATTCCTCTATCTCCTTTTCCTCAACCGATGGACAAACTATATATACCTGTCCCCCATCTGTAACTTGCTTTTCAATAAAAGCATTAAGGCGTGGACGATAATTTTCATCAACCACAAACGTATCCACTCTTTGTCTGCCTTTTGGCATTTCATTTATTTTTGAAAGATCGAGGTCACCATACATTATCAATGCAAGCGAACGTGGAATAGGTGTTGCGCTCATAACAAGAACGTGTGCTCGTTCACCTTTTTTAGAAAGCGTTGCTCTCTGAGCCACACCAAAACGATGTTGCTCGTCAGTAACAAGAACACCTGCAGATGCAAACTCAACTCCTTCAGCAATAAGCGCGTGAGTGCCTATCACCACATCTGCTCGTAAGGATTCATCATCCTCGAAAATAGATGCTCTAACTCTCTTTTTCTGCGATGCAGTTAGAGATCCAACCAAAAGTTCTGTTTTAAATCCAAGTTTTTCAAAAATTGGAGCAATATCGCTATAATGTTGGCGCGCAAGTATCTCGGTCGGAGCCATAAGCACCGCTTGTCGTCCACTTTTTACTGCGATATACATAGCTGCCATAGCACACACGGTTTTTCCGCAACCGACATCACCGACAAGTATTCGGCTCATAGGAGTATCTTTTGCCATGTCGCGCTTTATATCCCCAATTGCCTTCATTTGATCAGATGTAAGTTCGTATGGGAAGGAAGCTAAAAGCTCACTTATATCATTATTATCACAAATAGGTGCGCCATATTCCTTGCGTTTTTGACCACTTAATGCCATACCGAGTGCAAAAGTGAAAAATTCATCAAAAACAAGTCGTCTTTTTGCCTTTGCCACACATTCATAATCGGTAGGATCATGTATGGAGCGTAATGCAAAAGGAAGCGTGCAAAGTCTATATTTTTTTCGAATATCATCCGGCAAATAATCCTCAAGCTCGGGGGATAACAAGTTCATAGCCGCCTCAATGTCCGCAGCCATTCTGTTTTTACTTATTCCCTCTGTAAGAGGATATACAGGAACCAAGGGTTTTAATTCTTCACCCTCAATCACCATTTCATAGGCAGGGGTATTCATTTTATAGCGCTTGCCTACCTTTTCCACTTGACCGTAAAATCTAAAGGTCGCGCCCAACGGAAATTTATCTGCAAGATAATTTTGGTTATAAAAAGTTATCTCGCAAGTGCTACTCTCATCAAATGCAGTAAATTTTAAAAGAGTCATGCCACGGCGGATCATAGTTTTTTTAGGAACTGTTCCAATTACCATCTCAAACGCCGCTTTATCACCCGAAACACATTCGGATAAAAGCTTTATGTCCCCACGATTCTCATACGCACGCGGAAAATGATATATAAGATCGTAAATCGTATTTATTCCCATCTTAGAATATGCTTTTACACGTGCGGGGCCGACACCCGAAAGCACTTTTACTGATGCATCACCGAGATTTGCCATAGCCACTCCTCCTTTCGATTTTTTACAATTTATATATTATATATGAATTCTCTTCTGTTTTCTTTAAGGTCAGCAGAATTTGGATGCTTGAACCAAGGATATCCACGCACCGCAAATGCTCTCTCATTTTGATAATAATCACAATCAAATAGGCGCGAGGATGCCCTGAATTTAAAGTTTTTCAATTCTTTTGCCTCTTGCAAAAGCGAAAGAGATTTAAATTCATCAGCAACTTCAAAGCCAAGTTCAAAACAAATGCCCATTTCTTCAAAGTAAACGTCCATCTTTGCTTTTATGTTAGCAGAATAATTTCGTGCAGAAAACAATAGACTCGTCAGGGCAAAAATATATGAATCAATGCAGAGATTGTTTTTCATTTCAAATAATCCTGCACCATATATGTTAAATTCAAGCTCGCAACCACAAAATCTCGAAAAATCATAAGCAATTTCGCTCATCATCATTGAAATTTCACCATTGGTTTTGCCGTGCACACGATAATAATTTGCACCACGGTGCGTTGCAAGTAATCTTGTGGCAAACGCATCGTGCGAGTTATCAAGTGAGATATTGTGTTCCCACTCAAGCTCAAGTTTCATGTTGGGACTTGATAATACGATCGAAGACAATCTTTCCTTTACTATAGTTAAAACCTCATCTCTGCTAAAATGAGGAACTATTGCGATAAGCAATCGATAACTTGAAAAAAGTGAATCATCAATAAATATCGGTCCTATTCTCGAATCAACAAGCAAAAGCGGATGCAAACCCACAAAAAACATATTGTCGCGAACAAATGAAAGTTCGTTGTGGTCGATAAGGGAGAAGATATCATCCAATGCTTGCCCTTTTTGTCTGCTCGTCAACACCTTGCCAGAATCGGTAAACAAATAAATATCTTCATTAAATAATATAGGTAAATCTTGTAAGATTGGATTAAAATTTTTAAGCATAAATCTAGAAATTCCACGTATAATATTATTAGTTATATACTATTGTAACCCCTCAAACAAAAAAAGTCAACATTTTTTCAAAAAAGGGTGTTGACAAATGAGATTTTGTATGTTATACTATTCAAGCAATTAAGAGTGGTCACAAACGTGGCGATGCAATTCCGCCGGGGTGGCGAAATTGGCAGACGCCCGGGACTTAAAATCCCGTGGTACGAAAGTACCGTACGGGTTCGATTCCCGTTCCCGGCACCACACTTAATTACCAGTATCGCGGGGTAGAGCAGCCTGGTAGCTCGTCGGGCTCATAACCCGGAGGTCGTGAGGTTCAAATCCCACCCCCGCAACCATAAAACAAAAAGCACACCACTCGGTGTGCTTTTTGTTTTATCCTTGAGAGTAGATTTTGAATTGCCGAACGACCTCCGCGGAGGGAGTGGGTGAGCAAGTAAAAACATCACAGTGTGATGTTTTTTCGAAGCGAAGGAGCCAAAGCAAGGAGTGTTGCGAGTGAATTATTCACGAAGCAAGACGACTATGCGACGCGAGTGGGCAATGAAAAATCCCACCCCCGCAACCAAAAAGAAAACCAACCCTTGTGGTTGGTTTTTTCTTTTTGTTGGGTGAGTTTGAATCCACGACCGGCGGAGGAGGGAGTGAGCATTGAGTTCGACCGCTGCCTGTGGCAGATAAAGGGAGAACGAGATGGGAGAAAATAAGGAGTGTCGGGTGTGTACTTCAGTACGCGCCCGAGACGACTATATTTTCGAGTGTGCAATGAAAAATCCCACCCCCGCAACCATAAAACCAAAGCACACCACTCGGTGTGCTTTTTGTTTTATCCTTGAGAGTAGATTTTGAATTGCCGAACGACCTCCGCGGAGGGAGTGGTACTTCACCCCCACACGTATAATTTTTGCATCGTAAAATCCCTATAACATGTTGAAAATACTAGTTTTTTGTGTTATAATAGAAATACAACCAATAGTTGCTTTGTGCTAAAATTTGAATATTAAAATGTATGGTGCAACCAATCACTTTTTACTATAATGTAGTAAAAGTTAAAGGAGATATTTTATGGTAAAAAAATTATGGAATAAAAACTTTATATTACTTCTACAAGGTGCTGCAGTCAGCTTGATAGGTGACTTGATGTACAGTGTTGCAATTGGATATTGGGTATACCAGCAAACAGGTTCAAATAGTTTGATGGGAATTATGTCCTCTATCTCAATGTTTGTAACAATGTTCTTGGCGCCTTTTAGCGGAACCATAGTCGATAAATTAAATCGAAAATGGGTGCTTGTCATAGGTGATGCATTTCAAGGTGTTCTTATGATAACTGTTGGCATACTTGCTTTTGCAAATAAATTGAGCGTTCCCATTGTCCTTATAGCAGCTTTTCTTGCTGCGCTTGGTGGTGTTTTTTATCAGCCCGCTTCAAACACAGTTCTCATTGATATTATTCCGCGTGATGATATGGTGCGCGGTCAGTCATTGTTTTCGGGCGGCGCTTCGGCAATCAATATGGTTGGAACTGCATTGAGTGGTGCAGTAGTTGCGTTTTTAGGTGTTCCCCTCGTTATTATCATCAACGGATGCAGTAATCTCTATTCTGCGGCTTCAGAATTATTAATTTCAGTTCCCAAAACGGCTCGACAAGGAGAAAAAGTAACAGTAAAGGGCGTTTTGCAAGATAGTAAAACGGCTATCAAAACAATCTTTAAACACCCTTGCCTTCGTATCTTTATTCCCTGCGCCATAATATTGAATTTGCTTTCGGCAGGCGCGTTTTCACTTGCCCTTCCCTTCATCTTGGAGAAAGGATTTGGAGTTGAACAGTATGGTTTGCTGATGTCGGTATTCACCGTTGGATCACTCGCTTGTGTCATTATTCTCGGTATATTTAAATTCAATTCAAAAATTAGATTTTGGATAATGGCGGTTGGTTTTTCGTCTTCGGTAGTCTGCATGATGCTCACTTATCTTTCAACTGAATTTATACCATTGTGTATTTTTGCTTTTTTAGGATCATTCCTTAACTGTGCAGGTAATACAGTTTTCAACGCTTCATTTATGCTTGCTTTACCCGAAGAAAATCGTGGCGCAGTTCTTGGTTTTTTCAATGCCGCCTGTGTCGGTGGCTGTGCTTTATCGGCACTTATATATGGATTTTTGGGAGAATTTTTCCCACTATACATTTTGTTTGCCCTAGGATCACTCATTTCTCTTGCGCCAATGCTCTATCTTTGCTTTAACTCACAAACAAAATCATTTATTTTAGAAAATACATAAATCAATAAAAAACACTCCTCCCAAAAAAGAGGGGTGTTTTTTGTCGAAATTTTATTTGACAAAAAATGCTTGCATTTATTTATAATGTATGATATAATTGATTTGTATGGCAATTTAATTTTTTTATCATTATCTTTATTTATTTTTATTTTAAAGGAGAAAAACGAATGAAGTTTTGCACAAAATTGTTAGCTCTTCTCTTTATTTTGGTGATGATTGGAATACAAATCGTCTCTTGTGTATCCCCCACAAGAAAAGAAGATTCCACGGATATCACCCACGAGGAACACGTTTACGATAACGCTTGTGACACAACTTGTAATGAGTGTGATGCAACCAGAGAGGTTGGCAATCACGTTTATACAAATAATTGTGACGTAGATTGTAACTTGTGCGGAGAAGAAAGAACTCCCGAAGATCACGTTTATGATAACGCTTGCGACACAACTTGTAATGAGTGTGATACACCCAGAGAGGTTGGTAATCACGTTTATACAAATAATTGTGACGTAGATTGTAATGTGTGTGGAGAAGAAAGAACTCCCGAAAATCACGTTTACGATAACGCTTGCGATACAACATGTAATGAATGTGGAACAACCAGACAAGTTGGCAACCATGTTTATACAAATAATTGTGACGTAGATTGTAATGTGTGTGGTTCAACAAGAACAATCACTCATGACCCTGCAGTCGCTGTGCATGAAAACAGAGTGGAAGCATCATGTACAAAAGCAGGTTCTTATGATATAGTGGTTTATTGTTCGATTTGTAATGAAGAAATTAGCCGCAAATCAGTAACAATTAACGCGCCAGGACATACTTATGATGCTGTTGTAACATCTCCTGATTGTGTAAATGGCGGATATACTACATACACATGTAAAGTTTGTAACGATAGTTATATTGCAAACCATACAAACAATCTCGGTCACACAGCAGGTCAAACAGTTGTTGAAAACAACGTTGATCCTAATTGTGTAAACAATGGCTCTTACGATAATGTGGTTTATTGTACAGTATGTAAAACAGAACTTAGCCGTGAGAAAGCAACAGTTCCTGCAAAGGGACATACCGATGGTCAAGTTGTTGTAGAAAACAATAAAGCTCCCACTTGCACAGTAACAGGTTCTTATGATAACGTAACTTATTGTACAGTTTGTGGTGTAGAAACAAGTCGTGAAACAATAACTGTTAATGCGCCGGGACACAAATACGATGCGGTAGTAACCGAACCCGATTGTGTAAATGGTGGATATACTACATATACATGTAAAGTTTGTAAAGATAGTTATGTTTCAAACTATACAGACAAGCTTGGTCATACAGAAGTAATTGACAAAGCAGTTGCTCCTACATGTACAACCACTGGTCTTACTGAAGGTAAGCACTGTTCCGTATGTAAAGAAGTCCTTGTTGCTCAGACAGTAGTTACAGCAAAGGGACATGATTACAATTCAGTAGTAACAAAGCCCACATGTACAACTGATGGTTATACAACTCACACATGCTCAAGATGTGGCGATACATATAAGGATAGCACAGTTAATGCTCTCGGACATACATCTAAACCTGCAGTTGAAGAAAATAGAGTTGAATCTACATGTACTAAGAAAGGCTATTATGATAAGGTATTCTATTGCTCAACTTGCGGTGCAGAAGTTAACAGAGTAATTGTTGAAATTGCCGAAAAGGGACACGATTATGATACAGAAGTAACAGATCCTACATGTACAACTGGTGGTTATACAACATATACTTGTCACTGTGGACATTCTTATGTAGCAGACCACACAGACAAACTCGGTCACACAGCGAGTCAAACAGTTGTTGAAAACAATGTTGATCCTGATTGTGTAAATAATGGTTCTTATGATAACGTAACATATTGTACAGTATGTAAAGTAGAACTTAGCCGTGAGAAAGTAACAGTTCCTGCAAAGGGACATAGATACAATTCAGTAGTAACAAAGCCCACTTGTACAGCAGCAGGTTACACAACTTACACATGTACAGTTTGCAATCATTCCTACATTGCTGATGAAGTAGCGGAACTTGGACACGATTATGATACAGAAGTAACAGATCCTACATGTACAACTGGTGGTTATACAACATATACATGTCATTGTGGAGATAGTTATGTTGATAATTATACAGAATCAATAGGACATAGCTATTCAGGTGCTGAAACACAAGCTCCTACATGTACAGTTCCCGGTGTTAAAACATATACATGTTCAAATTGTGGAGATGCTTACACGGAAGAAATTAATGCACTTGGACACAATGAAATTACTCACGAAGCAAAAGCTCCAACATGTACAGAAATCGGCTACGATGCATACGTAACATGTTCAAGATGCGACTATACAACATACGTTGAAAAAGGTGCTCTCGGACATGCCGATAAGGAGAACGACCATGTTTGTGACAATAATTGTGGTGTAGCGCAAGGAACACATGCAGAGAATGATTCTCATACATGTGATTACTGTGGCACAGCAAATGCTGAATGGATCTGCCGCGGTGGTAACGCAACTTGTTCCTCAAAGGCAATTTGTGAGGTTTGCGGTAATGAATATGGTGAATTACTCGATCACGTATACAAAAATGCTTGTGATACAGATTGTGACGAATGCGGAGCAGAAAGAACTATAGAACATACTGCAGGCAAAGCAGTTGAAGAAAATAGAAAAGAATCAACATGTTCTGCAGAAGGCTCTTACGATAGCGTAGTTTACTGTTCAGTATGTAGTGTTGAGCTTAGCAGAGATACAAAAACAATAGAAAAGCTTCCTCACACTGAAAAAGTTGACGCAGCGGTAGCGGCAACATGTACTTCAACAGGTCTTACAGAAGGTAAGCACTGTTCAGTATGTGATGAAATTCTCGTTGCGCAAACAGTAACTGAAAAACTTTCACATACAGCAGGCGCAGTTGTTGTAGAAAACAACGTTGATGCAACATGCACAGTGCATGGTTCTTACGATAACGTAACTTATTGTACAGTATGTGGCACTGAAACAAACCGTGAAACAGTAACAGTAGATGCACCTGGTCACACATCAGGCAATGCAGTTGAAGAAAACAGGGTTGAATCCACTTGTACAACACAAGGATCTTATGATAAGGTATTCTACTGCACTAAATGTGAAACAAAAATTAGTAGTGTAACAATAACACTTAATTTTAAAGAGCACTCATACAATTCAGTAGTAAAGAATCCCACATGTACAGAAGATGGTTATACAACATACACTTGTACGGTTTGTGAATATTCGTATGTAGCAGATCAAAAAGCATCTCTCGGACATAATATGATAATTGATAAGGAAGCAGTTAAACCTACATGTACAGCAAGTGGTCTTACAGAAGCTTCACACTGTTCAAGATGCGACCACAAGGTTGAACAAGAGGTTGTTACTCAAACAGGACACCAATGGGCAGATGCAACTTGCACAGCTCCCAAAACATGTTCGGCATGTAAAACAACCGAGGGCGAAGCACTTAAACATATCGAAAATAAATTTACAGGTGATTTCCTCTATAGAGTAGGTAATAAGAACGCAGTTCAACTTAGTTCCTTGTTCAATGTTGGAAAGCACACAGTAACAATTAGTGGTAATACTGTAGCAGGTGATGCCTCTGTTAAGATAAACGGCAATTCACTCCAATTTACTGGAACAGGCGTTGTAAAAGTAACACTTTCTAGCAATAGCGCTTGTAACGAGTGTGATATCGAGCTTACACTTGAAGTAGTTGATGCTCTTAACGCAACAAGCGCAACAAGTGCAACAAAAAATAATGTTGTTCTTCTTAACAACTGCGAATTTGGTTCTCTCGAAGTTAGTGGTGGTTACACATTGTTCGGTAACGGCTTCACAATGACTTGTACTAGTGACTCCGCTGCTCTTGATATGGGTTATGCATTTGTAAATCTTGACAATGGTACACTTGATAATGTTCAGATTGTTTGTCCTAACTTTGATTATGCTGTTCTTTATAAGAGCAATATGACAGAGTCTGGTAACCGTTCCGAAACAACAGATAAAACTCGTTACTATAACGTTAAGAGTGGTGTTATGGTAAGTGGCAATAGCCAAATTCTTAACTCTCGTATTTCAGGCGCTCGTGCAGCGGTTAACGTAACAGGCGGTAACTGTTTGATTGATAACTCTCGCATTGAGGGTGGTGCGGTTGCTTCCCTTCTTGTTGGTTCAGCAAATAGCGTAACTTTGAGAGATGTTACACTCGTTCAAAAACCTACTGTTTCTACTCATGATAGTTCAAAAACACTTATGGGCTTCAGTGTGCTCTTCATTTGCGATGCAGATGGTAATGCAGCTCCCATAACAATTGAAGGAACTCTTGTTCAAAACGCTTGGGTAAATGAAACTGATAAAAAATATGTTCCCAGTGCCGGACAATCTATTATTAATACAGTTCTTGGTAAAACAGATTATCTACACGATCTTGACGGTGACGGCACAAACGAGTCCTTGAATCTCGGATTTGCATATATGCCCGAATCATTGACATCAAAGGTGAACGCAACCACCATTACTGATAATAGAACAAATAAAGCCGATATTCCATATGATTATACCGACATTAGCATTTTGGCTGGCAAAACTTATGTTTATTCTTACAAGAATACTAACGGCACAGACGATTCCTATAAAAACCTTAAAGATTACGAACCTAACAAACAAGGCGATATTATTACTGTAAATTACTCCGATTCAAATAGTGGACTTGAGTTTGGAAAATCTTATGGTACAGATGGTTGGGTATATGAATTAAACGTTGACCTTGATAAGGTTCCTGGCTATAAACTCGATTTTAGCAAGCTTTCTATGGTTGTAAACTGTGTTTCCGTAACTGATTATAAGGTAAACGGTGGTAGCAAGCCTTCAACCGTTGCTGTTACAGCAGGTGGTGTAACTTATACACTTACTGCTACAATTGATGGAAAGGAATACACAGCAACACTTAAAGTAACAGGTACTGAAACAAGCAAGGAATCACCTTCTATTGTTTCCACTAATTACCAATCTGGTCTTTGTGTAGCTGCCTCTGCTGGTGGCAACTGGCATGGAGCTGCTCCTGCCCTTGAAGGTATTGTAATTAAGTATTGGAGTGTTGCCGAAGGCAAATACATAGAACTTGATCTTGGTGAGATTACAATCAGTGGCAAGGGTAAGCTCAATGGTACCAATACAACTTGGACATATACACCAGCTAATGATGACTATACAATAACATTGACTGGCGGCCAAGTACATAGTAGTAATAAAGTTGATGCAATGCCCGTAGGTGTTGATGGTACACTCTATTTTGTACCTGCAAATTCTAATGGTCTTGTTAAAACTGGAAACTCTGCAAGAACAATTCCTGTTTCTTACACATTCAAAGATAACAATGGTGGTGCTGTTCTTTCATTCTCACACACTTGGTCTGTAACAGAAAACAAAGACGAACAGTACAAGTATTCTGATTTCTGTAGTGGCACTTTAACTAAGTTGGAAGATAGCAGCTCCTGTGTAACCCCAGACACACTCATCACACTTGCAGACGGTACACAAATCCGTATGGATGAGGTTACAGGTGATGAAATGTTCCTTGTATGGAATATGGAAACAGGTAAATTTGATGTAGCGCCCCTTATGTTTATGGACGCTGAGTATGAGGCTGAGTGTGAGGTAATCTATCTCGTCTTCTCAGATGGAACTGAGGTGAAGGTTATCTACGAACACGGTTTCTGGGATTATGACCTTAACAGATACGTATATCTTGATGCAAATGCAGCAGATTATATCGGTCATACATTCGCAAAGCAGAATGGTGATACACTTGAAAGGGTTCAGTTGGTTGACGTTGTTATTAATACAGAAGTTACAACAGCTTGGAGCCCTGTAACAGTTGGACACCTTTGCTACTTCGTAAACGGTATGCTCTCAATGCCCGGTGGTGTTGGAGGTCTCTTCAACTTCTTCGAAGTTGATCCCGAAACAATGACATACGACTATGAACAAATGGAAAAAGATATTGAAACATACGGCCTCTTCACATACGAAGAGTTGAACGAAATTTGTCCTCTTTCCGAAGACATGTTCTATGCCGCAAACGGTGCTTATCTCAAGGTGTCTATTGGCAAGGGTAATCTTACTATTGAAGAATTGAAATATATGATTAATCGCTATAACATATATTTGAGTTTAAATCTTTTAAATAACTAATAAAACATCCACCCCCCCTCTCACAAAAGTGAGAGGGGGATTTTGTCAATAAAAAAGGGAGCTTATACAAGCTCCCTTTATAAATTACAAAACTATTGATTATTATCTTTTTTATCGTTTTTCAGAGTTTTGATTTCATTTTCGAGGTCATTCACCCTGCCCCAAAGATTGCCAACTGCAAAAAACAACAATCCCGGAACAAGAATAAGCAAACCTTCAAAAATTCCTGTCCAAATATTTCCATCCGGATCATTTATTCCAAACAAGAATGCAGTGAAAGCCAAAACCAAACAAATTACCGCCACCGAATAAAAAATTTTAGTCATAGTTTACTCCTTATTTTTCAACTGCTGTTATAACAGGCTTACCATCTCTATCAAGAAGGACGGTTAAACCGCCTACATAACCGCTTATGCGCCACACATAGTTAACACCCGTTTCAGTGTCTACCCAGATTTCAAATCCGTTGCCACCGAAAGCACCTTCTTTATAGGTTTTTACAAATCTATTTTCCTTTTCAGCCATAACTAAGCCTCAAATTAATCGCAGCAAGGATCTTTCTTTGCGGGTTTTTGCTTTTTGGGTGCTTCGGGAGTGTCATCACCAAGTCCTGTTGTTTCTGTGAAGATAGCATTCTTCTTAACCATTTCAACTGTATCTGTAGGAACTATGAGCTTTGACGCAGTACCATTAGCCATTTCAACAAGGGCCTCATATCTCTTAAGCTCGATAACCTCGGGTGTAGGGCATGCAGACATAATAGCGCGAAGACCGTCTGCCTCTGCCTGCTTTTGAAGAAGAACTGCCTTTGCTTCACCCTCTGCACGAGCGATACGAGCATCTCTTTCACCCTCTGCAGCAAGCACCATCGCCTGCTTATCACCCTCTGCACGAGTGATAACTGCCTGCTTGTGACCTTCTGCCTCAAGCAATGTTTCACGTCTTGCACGTTCTGCCTTCATCTGTTTTTCCATTGATTCGCGAATATCAGCCGAAGGAGTGATATTTCTAATTTCAACACGAGTTACTCTAATTCCCCATTCGTCAGTTGCTCTGTCAAGAGATTCTGTCATCTTTGCGTTAATGGAGTCACGAGATGTAAGAGATTCGTCAAGTGTAAGTTCACCAACGATGTTACGAAGAGTTGTTGTTGTGAGGTTAGCAAGAGCCTCAACGGGATTTGCAGCACCATAAGCATAGAGCTTTGGATCAAATGTTTTGTGATAAACAACTGCATCAATAGTAAGGGGAACGTTATCGCTTGTGATAACGGACTGGGGAGGTGTATCAAGCACCTTTTCCTTTGTGGTTGCACGAGCAGTTACACGGTCAATTCCAAAGGGCGCAAGGAAGTGAAGACCTGCTCCCCAAATTGTTTGGAATTTACCAAGACGCTCAATTACAAATGATTCTGTATGAGGAACAACCTTAATACAAGAAATCAAAATAGCTAACAAAACTATAGCAATTACACCTAAAATAACTTCTAACATAATTTTTCTCCTTTAAAAATAGTTTTCTATGTAAACGAACAGTATTCGTGTTACACTTTAATTAATTTTACCATATTTTTTATATGGTGTCAATGTTTTTAAGCTATATTATTATAATATAGATGTTTTTTAAAGCCATGATATCTTTGCTTTGTGATTATAGTATACACTATAAACTATGAAATTAAAATAGCAAAAAGCGCAAAATAGCATCCTTTATTTTTACTACAAATGCAAAATACAATTATTTTTCGGTAAAATAATTTTATTTTTTGCAAAAAACACTATTGACATTGTACGCGCTTTGTGTTATAATCTCTCTCAGTGTGAAAAGAAAGGTGGACAAAACGATGATGAATTTCAGTGTAGCAAACAAAAAGTTTAGTGCCGTGGTGTCCTATTCCCTTTTCATTTTTTCATTTAATATTTGATTTATTGCTGACGTTATTTCGTCAGCTTTTTTTATGGTCAAAATAAAAATAATATAAAAAATTCAGGAGGAAAGTTCAAATGAAACTTATCTACAACGTTGACGCAAAACCAAAGCAGATTGGTTATCTCAAAACGGTTTTGTTCGCACTTCAGCAGCTTCTTGCAATTATGGCTGCAACAATCGCAGTTCCCGCTATCGTGGGTAACGGTATGTCCGCTTCTGCTGCACTCTTTGGCGCAGGTATTGGTACACTCGTATATCAAATTTTCACAAAATTTAAGAGTCCTGTATTCCTTGGCTCATCATTCGCATTTATCGGTTCAATGGTTGCAGCTTTTGCAGGCGCAACATCAATGACACTTGGCTACCTTGGTCTTATCCTTGGCGCTCTTTTCGCAGGTCTTGTTTATGTAGTTCTCGCACTTCTTGTTAAATTTGCAGGTGTAAACTGGATCAATAAGCTTATGCCCCCCGTTGTAATTGGTCCTACAGTTGCTCTTATCGGTCTTTCTCTCGCAGGCGCAGCAGTTAACGACGTATTCTCTTATGGCCCTCACAACGGAAATGGCTTCGTTATGACCACTAACATCTGGCTCTCTTTTATCTGTGCTATGGTAACTCTCTTCGTTGTAGTTCTTTGCTCAACATACGGTAAAAAGGCAGCTAAGCTCTTCCCCTTCATCTTCGGTATTCTCTCTGGTTACGCAGTAGCACTTGCCTTCACTCTTATCGGACATGCTACAAATAATGCTGACCTTATGGTAATCGACTTTGCTCCCTTCAAAGCACTTGTTGCAGATGGTGTAACACTTAAAACATTTATTTCAGTTCCCGAATTTTCATTCGTAAAGGCACTCAAGGGTGTTGGTGATTTCGAATGGTCATACGTTGCAACAATCGCAGTTGCGTATGTTCCTGTTGCATTCGTAGTATTCGCAGAGCATATAGCTGACCACAAGAACCTCTCTTCCATTATCGAGCACGACCTTCTCGAAGAGCCCGGTCTTCACAGAACTCTTCTTGGTGACGGTGTTGGTTCAGTTGCAGGCGCAATCTTTGGTGGATGCCCCAACACAACATACGGTGAAAGTGTTGGTTGCGTAGCTATCACAAGAAACGCATCTGTTGCAACAATCACACTCACAGCATTTATGGCACTCGCAATTTCCTTTATCTCTCCCTTTGTTGCATTCCTTGATTCTATCCCAGGATGCGTAATGGGTGGTGTTTGCATCACACTTTACGGCTTTATCGCAGTAAGTGGTCTTAAGATGATTCAGAAGGTTGACCTTGAAAATAACGCTAACCTCTTCACAACAGCGGTTATCCTTATCACAGGTATCGGCGGAACAGCAATGTCCATCGGCAAGGTAACAATCACAAGCATCGCTTGTGCGCTCATCCTTGGTATTATCACAAATACACTTGTAAATATCAAAAAAACAGATAAATAATAAAAGTTAATACTTATGCCCTGCGAATTTCTTCGCAGGGCATTTTTTATTGATAAATTGGGGTTTATCGGGGAGTTATATTGCGCGTCATCCTCGAGGGAAGTTGCGCCGAGATTCTTCGCTATAATCTTTTGCGTCATCCTCGAGCGGAGCGAAGGATCTCGGAACGAAGTGACGGACGCAAAAGATTATTACGCTCGAGAATGACACCTAA
>JAZRRX010000003.1:0-43971 GCA_045651165.1 Eubacteriales bacterium | reverse complement strand
GCGGACAGTCGAGGACGCCTGTCCCTACAACTAAAAAGCAAAAAAATCTAAAACTTGCGAACATCCCGATAAATCCCAATTTATCTTCCCCTAAATGCTTCAAGTATTTTAAAACGCAAATAATATTTTGTATCTTGAGTTTCGGTAATTATCTTATATTGGTCTGAATTAAGTCCAACGGCTATGAATGCATCTTCGTTCTCTGATTTTTCACTCGCCGCACTCAAGCAAAGTGGTGGAAAAAGTACGCACCACCAATTCTGCCCCTCGGCTTCGCCCAAAAGAACTCGCAAGGAAACATATTCTCCCGCAGGGAAACTCATACTTTCATAATTGCGCGTGGGATAATCTTCAAGCGTCAAGGTTACTTCTACAGAATAATCATAACCATTTTCCGATACTATCTGCTCGGCTATTTTATCAATCGCTTCAAGCTCGTCTTGTAATATTTCTATTGCCTCTTCCCTGCTTGTGCTATCAATAACCTTTGGTGAGGTATAAGCCAAAATGGCATCTCTCACCTTTAATTTTAACGCCTGATCTTCTTCGCTATCCGAATTTGCAAGAACGTGTAATCGCACCACGCTCTCATAAATTTTTTCTTCTCCGTGAATTGGTAAAACATTGCAAATTGCCATACAAAGTATAAAAACACATATTAAAACTACAATTTTCTCAAATTTCATAATCCTTCTCCTTGATTTTGATATTTTAGTATTCCCAAACATAAATCCATTTATTCATTTATTTCATATACTGATAAAAAAACTTGGAGTTAATTATGAATATTTGTATTGCAACCATTCCATCTATGAATATATGTATAAAAGCGCAAAAAGCACTTGCAGAAAACGCGATTTTCTGCAAAATAGTAAGCATAGATCCCAAACTCACAAAGCGAGGATGTGCCTATGGAATAGAATTTTCTTGCTCTGACGAGCGAAATGTAAAATCCATTTTGCGCCGCGTGGGAATACGCCCCTCAGAGTTTTTATCAAGCGAGCAATTATAATGAAAAACAAAATTATCTACCTTGATAATGCCGCAACGAGTTTTCCAAAGCCACCGAGCATTGCAAGAGAAATGCGGCGTTGCATTGATTACTATTGTGGAAATGCAGGACGTGGCTCACATAAACTATCACTTTTGGCGGCGAATAAAATCTACGAATGCCGTGAGGCAATTTGTGGACTGATAAATGCACCTGCACCCGAAAATATAATTTTTGTTCCCTCTTGCTCATACGGATTAAACCTCATTATTAAAGGAATCTTAAAGCAAGGCGACCACGTGCTTATAAGCGATATGGAACACAATTCGGTATATCGCCCCATATCTCGCCTCGCAAATGATGGAAAAATCACTTTTGATACCTTTGCGGTACTCTCAAGCAAGCAAAAAACCGATGATTTTATAATAAAAAATATTGAAAAAAAGCTCCGCAAAAACACGAAGCTTATCATATGCACACATCAATCAAATATCTGCTCTTTTTCTTTACCTATAACAAAAATCGGAGAATTGTGCAAGAAATATAATATATTGTTTGCGCTTGATGTAGCTCAATCATTGGGACACAACAATATTGATATGCAAAAATTCAATATAAGTTATATTTCTGCGCCAGGGCACAAAGGATTGTATGGCCCTCAAGGTAGTGCATTCGTGGCTATAAACTCCAATCATATCCTTGAACCTTTGATTGAGGGAGGCAACGGGATTTATTCCCTTGACACCACAATGCCAAATTTTCTTCCCGAGCGACATGAGGTAGGCACACTCCCTCTCCCATCGATTGTCGGACTATGCGAGGGTATTAAAGAAGTAAAATCGCGAGGGATTGATGAAATATCAGCCCACGAACGAAATCTATTTAGATATTTGCGCGACGGATTGCTAAATATTGAAGGCACGACTGTTTACGCTCCTGAATTTGAGGGTAACACGCTATCATTTAATTATAAAAATATATCTGCGGAGCGCATTTGCGCGCTTTTAGACCAAGATAATATATGTGTTCGCAGTGGATTTCACTGCTCCGCCTTAGGGCACACCTCACTTGGTACAAAAGACCTTGGAACTGTAAGAGCAAGTTTTGGTATTTTTAATACAAATAAAGATATAGATAAATTGCTATCAACCATAAATAAATTGTAATTTAAAAACAAAAAACAACCAAGGCAATTTGCCTTGGTTGTTTTTTATTGTTATATTGCTAATTGCGGTATCAAATTAGTCAACCAATTTGATGATTGCCATCTCAGCTCCATCACCACGGCGGGGACCAAGCTTATAAATCTGAGTGTAACCACCGTTACGACCTTCATATTTAGGAGCAATCTCATTGAACACTTTAGTAACAACATCTTCCTTTGTGATGTAGGAAAGAGCAGCACGACGGCTTGCAAGAGTGTTTTTCTTACCAAGTGTGATCATCTTCTCTGCAACAGAACGAACTTCTTTAGCTCTTGTGAGAGTTGTTTCTACAGAGCCGTTTTCAAGAAGGTATGTTACAAGACCGCGAAGCATTGCATTTCTATGAGCAGTTGTTCTGCCAAGCTTTCTGTTAAGCATCGCTTTATTTCCTCCGTTTATTAATAAATCTAACTTTTAATAATAGTTTGGGTACTTAAGAATTAATCTTCTTCCTTCTTAAGTGTAAGTCCCAAGGAAGCAAGCTTTTGGATAACCTCCTCAAGCGACTTCTTACCAAGATTTCTAACCTTGATCATATCCTCTTCGGTACGATTGGTCAGATCTTCAACTGTATCAATGCCTGCACGCTTCAAGCAGTTGAAGCTACGAACAGACATGTCAAGTTCCTCAATGGTCATCTCAAGAACCTTTTCTTTAATGGTTTCTTCTCTCTCAACCATGATGCTTTCATTTCTTGCTTCTTCAGACAAATCTACAAACAAGTTGAGATGCTCGTTGAGAATCTTGGCTCCGAGGGAAACCGCCTCTTTTGCGCAGATAGTACCGTTTGTTTCAATCTCAAGAGTGAGCTTGTCATAGTCGGTAACTGTACCTACACGTGTACTGTCAACGGTATAACGAACGTTATAAACGGGAGTGTAAATAGAATCTGTATAAATTGTTCCGATAGGAGCAGAAACGTTAGGACCAAGAAGAGCAGTATGAATCTGCTTGTTTCTTTCCTGAGATACGTAACCACGACCGTTATCGAATGTAAGCTCCATATAGAATCTTTCACCCTCTGCAACTGTTGCGATGTGGTGTTCAGGATTAAGAATTTCAATATCTGTATCCTGCTTAATGTCGCCTGCAGTAACAACCTGCTCACCAACAACATCAATCACAACTGTCTTAGGAGAATTTGTGTGAAGCTTAGCTGTAATGCCTTTAACGTTAAGAACAATCTCTGTTACATCTTCTTTCACGCCTGTAATTGTTGAAAACTCGTGCAAAACGCCATCAATTTTGATGTTTGTTACTGCAACACCAGGAAGAGAGCTAAGAAGCACTCTGCGAAGTGAGTTTCCAAGTGTTGTGCCGTATCCTCTTTCAAGGGGCTCAACGATGAATGTACCAAATCTTCCGTCTTCACTTAAGTCAACCGTTGTAATATTAGGTTTCTCTATTTCAATCATTCCAAATATTCCTCCATTTATAAATTTTTCACTGTGTTTTACAGGGGATAAATTTTGTCCGCACTAAAATTGTCATCCAACATTGCCAAGCAACCTCGGGTACAATTTTTGCGGTACCCGGGTTATTACTTGGAATAAAGTTCGACGATAAGCTGTTCCTCGAAGGGGAAGTCAATGTCTTCACGAGCAGGCATAGTAAGAACCTTTGCACTCATGTTTTCTTTATTAACTTCAAGCCATTTGGGAGCAGACTTTGTCTGTGCGCTCTCAACAAGTGCTTTGCACTTTTCAGAACCTCTGAAGTTTTCACGAACTGTGATAACATCACCGGGTCTTACAAGGATAGAAGGAACGTTAACCTTCTTACCGTTGAGTTCGATGTGCTCGTGAAGAACGATCTGACGAGCTTCCTTGTGGCTTTCTGCGAAGCCCATTCTGTAAACAACATTGTCAAGTCTTCTTTCAAGCAAGCAAAGAAGGTTTTCACCTGTGATACCGGGCTTTCTTGCAGCCTCTACATAGTAGTTCTTGAACTGCTTTTCAAGAACACCATAGTATCTCTTTGCTGTCTGCTTCTCACGAAGCTGACGTCCGTATTCTCTAAGTTTCTTATTGTTTGCACCGTGCTGACCGGGAGCAGAATGTCTGCGGTCAAGTGCGCATTTACCTGATGTGCAGCGTTCGCCCTTGAGATAAAGCTTTTTGCCTTCTCTACGGCAGAGCTTACATGCAGGACCTGTATATCTTGCCATTTTGTAAATCCTCCAATATTAAACTTTTCTACGTTTAGGGGGTCTGCAACCGTTGTGAGGAATAGGAGTTACGTCCTTAATCATTGTGATCTGAAGACCAACTGTTTCCAACGCACGGATTGCGGATTCACGTCCTGAACCGGGACCTTTTACAAACACTTCAACAGTCTTAAGTCCGTGTTCCATAGCAGCCTTACCTGCTGTCTCTGCTGCAGACTGAGCTGCAAAGGGAGTTGATTTTCTGGAACCCTTGAAACCAAGTTCACCAGCGGAAGCCCAAGAAATTGTGTTTCCGTTTACATCGGTGATGGTTACAATAGTATTGTTGAAAGTTGCACTGATATGAGCCGCGCCTTTTTCAATATTCTTACGTTCGCGGCGTTTTCTGACTACTTTTTTAACAGCCATCTTATGCTACTCCTTTATTTCTTCTTGTTAGCGATTGTCTTAGCAGGACCCTTACGAGTTCTTGCGTTTGTTTTTGTTCTCTGACCTCTAACGGGGAGACCTTTTCTATGTCTGATACCGCAGAAGCAGTTAATTTCGATCTTTCTCTTGATGTTCATAGCAACATCACGGCGAAGATCACCCTCAACTGTGTAGAAGTTTTCGATCTCATCACGAAGTTTAGCAACTTCAGCGTCTGTAAGATCCTTTGCACGAGTGTCGGGATTGATGCCTGTCTTTGCAAGAATGTCATTTGCACTCTTGCGGCCGATACCGTAAATGTAGGTAAGAGCGATTTCAATGCGTTTTGCATTTGGAATATCAACACCAGCTATACGAGCCATTTTATTTCACCTCTTTAATTCGGTTATTTTTAGTGTGTGGTTTGTGATTAACCCTGTCTTTGTTTGTGCTTCGGGTTCTCACAGATTACCATGATTTTACCTTTTCTCTTGATGATCTTGCACTTGTCGCAGATCTTCTTTACGGATGGTTTAACTTTCATTGTACTACCATTCCTTTCTTTATTATGGTTTTTATTGGTTTTTATGAGTTACCCAACGGCATTTTGCCGTCAGCGTTTTTATAGATTATTTTGCACGCCATGTGATACGTCCTTTATTAAGGTCGTAAACGGAAACTTCAATAGTTACCTTATCACCGGGCAAAATTCTGATATAGTTCATTCTAAGCTTACCTGAAATATGAGCAGTAACGATGTGCCCATTAGGAAGCTGAACCTTAAAGGTAGCGTTAGGAAGTGCTTCAACTACCGTACCTTCAAATTCGATTACATCATCTTTAGCCAAGATATTTTTCCTCCTAAAATATTTGCTTTAAAAATCGTTATCAATAAGCGTTAATATCTGTACTCCCTCCGGAGTAATAGCAATAGTATTTTCATAATGAGCCGAAAGACTTCCGTCAGCGGTCTTCACCGTCCAGCCGTCTGGCAACACGATAACTTTTGCTGTTCCCATATTTATCATGGGTTCAATAGCAAGTGTCATGCCGTTGCAAAGGCGAACACCACGTCCTGCAGTGCCGTAATTTGGTACGTCGGGCTCTTCGTGAACGTTGCGTCCAATTCCGTGTCCGATAAACTCTCTAACAACACCGTAGCCGTACGGTCTTACGGATTCTGAGATTGCAGAGCCGATATCACCTATGCGATTACCAGCAACCGCCATTTGCGCACCCGCGAAGAAACTATCTCTTGTAGCTTTAATAAGCTGCAAAGCTTCATCACTTACCTTTCCTACAGGAATGGTTCGCGCGCTATCTCCGTGGTAGCCGTTTATACACGCTCCCACATCAATTTTCACAATGTCTCCCTCCTGCAAAAATCTTTTTGCCGAGGGTATGCCGTGAATTACTTCATCATTAATACTTATGCAAGCAGATCCCGGGAATCCGTGATATCCAAGGAATGATGGCTTTGCGCCACATTTCTCGATATAAGCTCTAATCGCTTCATCGAGCTCCTTGGTACTAATTCCAGGTCGGACGAGCTCACGGGCTTTGAGCAAAGTCTCGCCCGTGATACGTCCTGCTTCCTTCATTGCATTAAGTTGCATTGAATTTTTTACTTGTATCATATTCAAGCCTCAATTTCTTCAAGAGTCTTGAATACCAAAGCAGTTGTTGTTTCAACGTCCGCTTCTCCATTCACGCATTTAAGCAATCCTCTTTTGTCATAAAATGCCTTAATAGGTTCTGTTTGTGCGTGGAATGTTACAAGTCTATTTTTTACTGTTTCAGCAGCGTCATCACTTCTTATATAAAGTGGTGAGCCACATTTGTCGCAAATATTTTCTTTCGCAGGCTTCTTGTGTTCAACGTGATATGAAAGACCACATCCAGAACAAATTCTGCGTCCTGTCATTCTCTTGATGATGATTTCGTCATCAATTTCCAAAGAGAGTACGCAATCAATGTGTACACCCATTGTTTCAAGTGCCTCAGCTTGAGGTATTGAACGAGGAAATCCATCAAGGATGAAACCGTTTTTACAAGAATCTGAGGAAAGATATTCCTCGATAATTCCAATTGCTAAATCATCGGAAACAAGCTGTCCTTTATCAATAAAAGCTTTAGCTTTAATACCAAGCTCTGTGCCTTCTTTGATGGCAGAACGAAATATTTCCCCTGTAGATATAGCAGGAATGTTCCATTTTTCGGATATTCTTGCGGATTGTGTGCCCTTACCCGCACCGGGAGCGCCCATCAAAATTAAATTCATAAGAATCCTCCGTCAAATTCAGACCATCAATTAATCAAGGAATCCCTTGTAGTTACGCATTGTAATCTGAGCTTCGATATCTCTGAATGTCTCTATTGCAACACCGATAACGATGAGCAATGAAGAACCACCGAATGCAAGACCCTGGAATGTACCACCGGAAACAGCGTTAATTACCATGGGAAGACCTGCAACTATGATAAGGAAGAATGCGCCTATCAAAGTGATTCGGTTAAGAATCTTTGTAATGTATTCAGCGGTGGGTCTACCTGTACGGATACCGGGAACGGAACCACCGTTGTTTTTGATATTGTTTGCTACTTCCAAAGGATTGAAAGAAATCAAGATATAGAAGTAAGCAAAAGCAACGATCAATACAAGATAAATAATGATATATACCCAAGAATCAGGTCCAAGCCATTTTGTTACCCAGTTTGCAAAACCGCTGCCTTGGAAGAACATAGCGATTGTTGCGGGAACGGATACGATTGAGCTTGCGAAGATGATGGGCATAACGCCTGTCATGTTAAGCTTAATGGGAAGATGTGTTCCCTGTCCGCCATACATTTTGCGTCCAACAACTCTCTTAGCATACTGAATAGGAATTCTTCTTTCAGAGTGTGTTACCCAAACTGTAAGAAGTACCATTGCTGCTGTGATAGCAACAGAAAGGATACCAAGAAGAATACCAACAACAAGACCATTCTTGTTGTGAGTAATCATTGACCAGAGGCCCTGGATAAGCTGAGGACCACGAGAAATGATATTGAAGAACAAGATCATTGAGATACCGTTACCGATACCCTTCGCGTCGATAAGCTCAGCGAGCCACATAATGATTGCTGCACCCGCTACATAAGCAGCGATGATAACAAGTGTGTTAAGAGTGCCTGCAAAACCGTTGGAAGCCCACATACCGCTCCAAACAACGTACTTGGAATCGAGCCAGCTTACGCCGTTGCTACCATTACCAAGAAGTGCTGTATAACCGTAAGCAGTAACAAGTGCGATAGCAATTGTTATCCAACGAGTATATTTTTTGATTTTTTTCTGACCCTCTTCTCCATCTTTTGCAATCTTACCGAGTGAGTCGGGGAATGCAACTGTGAGAAGCTGAATTACGATTGAAGACGTAATATAGGGAGAAACGGAAAGTGCAAAAAATGTTGCCTGCGACATTGCTCCACCGGAAAGTATGCTCAAATAACCCAAAATAGTTCCACCATAAAGGGTATTAAAGTTCATAAGATCCTGATGTACGTAAGGTACGGGAATTGCAGAACCAAGTCGATATAAGAGAATTATAAGCAATGTGAAGAGAATCTTGTTCTGGATATCCTGAACCTTCCAAGCGTTCTTCAGTGTCTTAAACATCTTATACCACCTCTGTCTTTCCGCCTGCTGCTTCTATCTTTTCTTTAGCTGTTGCGGAAAAGATGTTTGCTTTTACAGTTAATGCCTTTGTAAGCTCACCATTGCCAAGAATCTTAACGCCGTCAAGTGTCTTGCGGATAATTCTCTTGTCAAGGAGTGCTTGTGTATCAACTACTGCGCCATTTTCGAAAACGTTAAGAGCATCAACGTTAACGATAGCGTAATTTGTAGCGAATTTGTTGTTAAAGCCTCTCTTAGGAAGCTTTCTGTAAAGCGGAATCTGACCGCCTTCGAATCCGGGTCTTACACCGCCGCCTGAACGAGCGTTCTGACCCTTGTGTCCCTTACCTGCAGTCTTACCGTTACCAGAAGCAGGGCCACGGCCCTTTCTGTATACGTTCTTTGTAGAACCTGCAGCGGGTGAAAGTTCATGAAGTTTCATCGTCTTTTTCCTCCTTATACGTTTTCAACTTTAACAAGGTGGGAAATCACTTTGATTTTACCAGCCAATACAGCGTTATCTTCGTGAACGATAAAGTTACCGATCTTCTTAAGACCGAGAGATTCTGCTGTAGCCTTCTGGTTGGGGAGTGTTCCGATAAGGCTCTTGATGAGTGTTACTTTTTTCATTGTTCGACTCCTCCTTAACCTTCAACCTGTTCAACGCTGAGTTCGCGAACTTTCGCTACTTCTTCAGCTGTACGGAGAGCCTTAAGGCCTTCCATAGTTGCTTTTACAACGTTTGTGGGGTTATTTGAACGCAAGCATTTAGCACGAATGTTCTTAATACCTGCAAGTTCAAGTACCATTCTTACCTTACCACCGGCGATAATACCAGTACCAGGAGCAGCGGGCTTAAGAAGCACCTTACCTGCGCCAAATACACCAGTGATTTCGTGGGGGATTGTAGAACCCTTAAGGGAAACTTCAATCATATTTTTCTTAGCATCTTCGATACCCTTGCGGATTGCTTCAGGTACTTCAGCTGCCTTACCAAGTCCAACACCTACGTGTCCGTTTTCGTCACCTACAACCATAAGTGCTGCAAAACGAGCGATACGTCCACCTTTAACGGTCTTGGAAACACGGTTCAATGCAACGAGCTGTTCTCTAAGATCAAGCTCTGCGGGATTGATTTTGTTAGCCATGTTATTTTCCTCTTTCTGATGTTCAAATAAAATTAATTGTTTTGAACAGTGTACAAACCGGACTAATCCTAAATGGATTAGAACTTCAAGCCGCCCTCGCGAGCGCCTTCAGCCAATTCCGATACACGTCCGTGATAAAGATAGCCGCCTCTGTCGAATACAACTTCGGTGATACCCTTAGCAGTTGCTCTTTCAGCAATTGTCTTACCAACTGCTCTTGCAGCAACCTTGTTACCGCCGTTACCCTCGAAATCCTTTTCGAGTGTGGAAGCGGATACTAATGTTACGCCTGCAACGTCGTCAATGATCTGAGCAACGATGTTAGCATTGGAACGGTAAACTGCCAAACGAGGACGAGCTGCTGTTCCGGAGATTTTTGCTCTAACTCTTCTATGTCTCTTAAGACGAGCTTGGTTTCTATCTTTTCTTGATACCATTGTTCTCCACTCCTTTCATTATTTACCGGTCTTACCGGCCTTACGGCGAATATATTCATCAGAGTATTTAACACCCTTGCCATGATAGGGTTCGGGAGGTCTCTTACTTCTGATAACCGCTGCGAGCTGGCCAACTGCCTGCTTGTCAGCGCCACTTACGATGATTGTGTTAGCATCGGGTGTTTCGATCTTAAGATCTGCGGGCTGTTCGATGTGAATGGGGTGAGAGTAACCAAGGTTAAGAACGAGCTTTGTACCCTGCATTGCAACTCTGTAACCAACACCAACAACTTCAAGCTTCTTTGAGTAGCCTGTTGTTACACCAACAACCATGTTGTTAAGAAGAGCTCTTGTAAGACCATGAGCGCTTCTGTCTTCTTTTTCATCTGTAGGACGAGTAACTACAATTACGTTACCTTCCTGTGTGATGGTCATACGACCGCTGAGCTGCTGCTCAAGTGTTCCCTTAGGACCTTTAACTGTTACATAGTTGTTTTCACCAACTGTTACTGTAACACCGGCAGGAACTGTAATAGGCATTCTACCAATTCTTGACATCTTCAGTACCTCCTATTACCATACGAAGGCGATGATTTCGCCACCGATTTTTTCTGCGCGAGCCTTCTTATCTGTCATAAGACCCTTAGAAGTAGAAACGATAACTGTTCCAAGACCATTCATAACCTTGGGCATATCTTCGTAACCAGCGTAGATTCTAAGACCGGGCTTAGATACACGGCGAATACCACGAATTACCTTCTGTTTTGCAGGAGTATACTTAAGAGTAACTCTGATGATACCCTGCTTGCCATCCTCGATTACCTGATAGCCCTTAACGTAGCCCTCTTCAACGAGAATGTCTGCGATTGACTTCTTCATGTTAGAAGCAGGAATGTCAACTGTTGCGTGCTTCGCATCATTTGCATTTCTGATTCTAGTCAGCATGTCTGCAATAACGTCTGACATTTGCATAATTTTTTCCTCCTTATATGCAAGTAAATATTTTCTTGCTGCCAAACTGAATTAGATCGGCGGCGTATCGGTGGTAAACGGCATAGCCGTTCCTGCCGATATGTTGGAGTTTATCCAATAACCTCCACTCAAGCATTTTTGCTTGAGTGAAAGTGTTTAACGTTTGTTTGCTGTATTACCAGCTTGCCTTTCTTACACCGGGAATTTCGCCCTTGTAAGCGAGTTCACGGAAGCAGATACGGCAGATACCGAACTTACGAAGGTAAGCGTGGGGACGACCGCAGATCTTGCAACGGTTGTACTCACGTGTGGAGTACTTCTGTGTCTTCTGCTGTTTAAGAACCATAGCTTTCTTTGCCATTGCTTATACCCTCCTTAGTTCTTTGCGAAGGGAGCGCCCATAAGCTTGAGGAGCTCTCTTGCTTCTTCGTCTGAATTTGCGGTTGTAACGAAGCAGATGTCCATACCGCGAATCTTTTCAACCTTATCGTATTCGATTTCGGGGAAGATAAGCTGCTCTTTAAGACCGAGCGCGTAGTTGCCTCTACCGTCGAATGCGTTGGGGTTGATACCCTTAAAGTCACGAACTCTGGGAAGTGAGAAGTTGAAGAGTCTATCAAGGAACTCATACATCTTGTCGCCTCTAAGTGTAACCTTAACACCGATCTTCATACCCTGACGAAGCTTGAAGTTCGCAACGGACTTCTTAGCGTAAGTGGGAACTGCTTTCTGACCGGAAATCTTTGTAATATCTGTGATTACGTTTTCAATAGCCTTGGAGTTGTCCTTTGCGTCGCCTACACCAACGTTGATAACGATCTTATCAAGTTTGGGGATCTGCATTACGCTTGAATACTCGAATTTCTTCATAAGAGCGGGAGCAACTTCAGCCTTGTACATATCTCTAAGTCTTGCCATTGTATGCTACCTCCTTATCAAAGCTGTGCGCCGCATTTTGCACAAACGCGAACTTTTTTACCGTCAACGATCTGGTGTTTAACTCTAACACCCTGACCGCACTTTTCACAGTAGAGAGCAACTTTGCACGCATAGATTGCGCCTTCAGTATCAACGATACCGCCTGTTTCTCCCTGCTTTCTGGGCTTAACGTGCTTATGAATGATATTAGCGCCCTCTACCAATACCTTGCCTTCCTTAACGGATACATCGATTACTTTACCCTTAACGCCCTTGGAGTCACCGGAAAGTACTACTACTGTATCATCTTTTTTGATGTGCAACTTTGCCATTTCGCAATACCTCCAAATTAAAGTACTTCAGGAGCGAGAGAGAGAATCTTAAGGAAATCCTTTTCACGAAGCTCTCTTGCTACTGGGCCAAAGATACGAGTACCCTTGGGGTTTTTGTCTTCTTTGATGATAACTGCTGAGTTTTCATCGAATTTGATGTAAGAACCATCGGCTCTCTTAAGACCCTTTTTGCTTCTTACTACTACTGCTTTAACTACTTCGCCTTTTTTAACAACGCCGCCGGGAGCTGCCTTCTTAACGCACGCTACGATAACGTCACCGATATTTGCATATCTGCGAGCTGTACCGCCAAGTACGCGAATGCACATGATCTCTTTAGCGCCTGTGTTATCGGCTACTTTCAACACTGTCTGTTGCTGAATCATTTTGCGTTCCTCCTGTTTTCAATACGATCAAGTCGTACCTACTATAATTTCGCGATTATGATTTAATAATTGTGAATGATAAGCTAAATTATTTAGCTCTTTCGATAATTTCAACAAGTCTCCATCTCTTTGTCTTGGAAAGAGGTCTTGTTTCCATTACTTCAACTCTGTCGCCGATGTTACATGTGTTTTCTTCATCATGTGCATGGAGCTTCAAAGTTCTCTTAATGATCTTACCGTAGATGGGGTGCTTTACGTTATCCTGCACTGCAACTACGATTGTCTTGTCCATCTTGTTGCTAACAACAATACCAACTCTTGTTTTTCTAAGGTTTCTTTCTGTCATGACTCATTCCTCCTTAAGCATTCTTCTCTTGAAGAACTGTCATTACACGAGCGATGTCCTTCTTAACGTCAGAGATTTTGTGGGGGTTGTCAAGCTGACGGATCGCATTCTGGAAGCGGAGTCTGAAAAGCTCGTCCTTAAGCTCTTTAAGCTTAGCTTGAAGCTCTTCTGTTGTCATATTTCTGATTTCTGAAGCTTTCACGGCTTATACCTCCTCTTCTCTAACTACGAATTTACATTTGATGGGGAGCTTGTGAGATGCAAGACGCATAGCTTCCTTAGCTACCTCTTCAGCAACTCCGTCCATTTCAAACATAACTCTACCGGGCTTAACTACTGCTACCCAGTACTCAGGTGAACCCTTACCGGAACCCATTCGAGTTTCAGCAGGCTTTTCTGTGATGGGCTTATCAGGGAAGATCTTAATCCAAACCTGACCACCACGCTTGATGTAACGTGTCATAGCAATACGGGCAGCTTCTATCTGGTTGCTTGTAATCCAAGCAGGCTCAAGGGCTTGAAGACCAAACTGACCGTTAGTAACTGTGTTACCGCGGCTAGCCTTACCCTTAAGTCTTCCGCGCTGTACGCGACGGAATTTTACTCTTTTAGGCATTAACATTTTTGCGTCCTCCTTCTCTGGGAGTTCTGTCGCCTCTGTTGTTGTTTCTGGGCTTGCGGTCGCCGTTTCTGTTATCTCTACGAGCAGGACGGTCACCGCGAGTGTTCTTCACTGCAGGGCGGTTAACTTCGGAAAGAACTTCGCCTCTGTAAATCCATACTTTAACGCCGATCTTACCGTAAGTTGTGTTTGCTTCCCAGAAGCCGTAGTCGATGTCAGCTCTGAGAGTCTGAAGCGGAATAGTACCTTCGTGGTAATGTTCTGCTCTTGCGATTTCTGCGCCACCAAGACGACCGGAGCAAGTGATCTTAATACCCTTTGCACCAAGTCTCATTGTGTTACGAATCGCCATCTTCATTGCGCGGCGGAACGCCACACGATTTTCAAGCTGAGCTGAAACGTTCTCAGCAACAAGCTGAGCGTCAAGGTCGGGCTGCTTAACTTCAACAACGTTGAGAGCTACGGGCATGCCAACCATCTTTTCAAGCTGAGCCTTATATTTTTCAATCTGCTCGCCACCACGACCGATTACAAGACCGGGCTTTGCGCAGTGAACGAATACTCTAACTCTGTGGCTATCACGTTCGATTTCAATCTTAGGAACGCCTACCTTCTGGAGTTCATTTTTGAGATATTCTCTGATTTTATAGTCGGAAACAAGAGTGTCGCCAAAAACTTCGTCTTTTGCGAACCATCTTGAATCCCAGTTCTTAATTACGCCCACACGCAAACCGTGGGGATTAACCTTTTGACCCATTTTAGCTACCTCCTATTTAGACTCTTTCTTTAACCACGATTGTAACGTGGCTAGTTCTCTTCAAAATTCTGTCTGCGCTTCCCTTTGCTCTGGGCATAATTCTCTTAAGAGTAGGACCAGGGCATACGAAGCATTCAGCTACGTAGAGTTTTGAAGGATCCATATGATTGTTGTGCTCTGCATTTGCAATAGCGCTTCCCAACAACTTAACAAGATATTCAGATGCGCTCTTAGGTGTATTCTTAAGAATAGCCATTGCAACGCCTGCATCCTTGCCTCTGATGAGGTCAAGAACTACTTTTACCTTACGAGGGGAAATTCTTGCATATTTAAGATGAGCTTTTGCTACATTATTTTCCATTGAATCTTCCTCCTCTATTATTTACCGTTGTTGGATGTCTTTGATCCTGCGTGACCCTTGAAGGTTCTTGTAGGAGCAAATTCACCAAGCTTATGTCCAACCATATCTTCAGTTACATATACGGGAACGTGCTTACGTCCGTCGTGAACTGCGATTGTGTGTCCAACAAATTCAGGGAATATTGTTGAAGCACGAGACCATGTCTTAAGAACTTTCTTTTCGTTCTTTTCGTTCATTGCACAAATTCTTGCGAAGAGCTTTTCTTCAACAAAAGGTGCTTTCTTCAAACTTCTGCTCATATTATATTCCCTCCTTATCTATCGTTTCTACGTTTTACGATGAATTTGTTTGTTCTTGCCTTCTTGTTTCTTGTCTTATAACCAAGAGCAGGTTTACCCCAAGGAGTAACAGGAGAAGGACGACCGATGGGAGAACGGCCTTCACCACCACCGTGAGGGTGGTCACAGGGGTTCATTACAGAACCACGAACTGTGGGACGGATACCCATATGTCTTGTCTTACCAGCCTTACCGATCTTAACAGTATCATGCTCAATGTTACCAACCTGACCGATAGTTGCCTTACAGTCAAGACGGATGAGACGAACTTCACCAGAAGGAAGTCTTACCTGTGCCATGTTGCCGTTGTCTTTGGAGACAAGCTGAGCAGCAGCACCAGCGGAACGAACGAGCTGAGCGCCCTTACCAGGGTAAAGCTCGATGTTGTGAATGAATGTACCAACAGGAATGTTGGCGATGGGCAATGTGTTACCGGGCTTGATATCTGCATCTGCGCCAGAGTAAACAACGTCGCCGTCTGTAAGTCCTACGGGAGCAACGATGTAGCTCTTATCGCCTGCTTCGTTCTGAAGAAGAGCGATGTAAGCACTTCTGTTGGGGTCGTACTCAACACCGATTACTGTGTTAGCAGTAGCATCTGTACGCTTGAAGTCGATGATTCTGTACTTAACCTTGTTTCCGCCGCCGTGGTGACGAACAGTGATTCTACCGAGGTTATTTCTACCTGCGTGTTTCTTTTTTGTAACTATGAGACTCTTTTCAGGAGAAAACTTTGTGATCTCGTCAAAAGACGGAACAGTCATATTTCTTCTGGCAGGAGTCGTAGGCTTATATTTAATTGTAGGCATTTTTCTCTATCCTCCTGCTATTAGTTCATACCTTCGAAGAATTCAATGGTCTTGGAATCAGCCTTAAGTGTAACGATAGCTTTCTTCCATGCTGCTGTGTAGCCGCTTGTGTAACCCTGTCTCTTCGCTTTTCTCTTCATGTTGATGGTGTTAACCTTATCAACCTTTACACCGAACATTACTTCAACTGCGTGAGCAATTTCGGGTTTTGTTGCGTTCTTTGCAACCTTGAATGTGTATGTCTTATTTGCTACACGGTCCATGCTCGCTTCTGTGATAACGGGAGCAATGATAATATCCTGAATCATTTTCATTATGCGAACACCTCCTCAAGTTTTGCAACCGCTGCTTTTGAAACAACGAATTTGTTTGCGTTAAGAATGTCGTAAACATTTACTGTGTGTGCAAGAGTTGTCTTAACACCGGGAATGTTTGCAGCGCTCTTAACTACGCAGTTATCAACTGCATCGAGAACGATGAGTGCCTTTCTATCAGCGCCGATAGCGTTAAGCATGTTAACGATTGTCTTTGTCTTGTAGCCTTCAACCTTGATGTCGTCAACTACGATGAGGTCACCAGCAGCAACCTTTGCAGACAATGCACTGTAAAGAGCAACTCTCTTTGTCTTCTTGTTCATATCTACGTGGTAATCTCTGGGCTTAGGACCAAGAGCGATACCACCGTGTGTCCACTGAGGAGAACGAGTTGAACCCTGACGAGCTCTACCTGTACCCTTCTGTCTCCAAGGCTTTCTACCGCCACCGGAAACTTCGCTTCTTGTAAGAGTGGACTGTGTTCCCTGTCTTTGATTCATAAGGAACGCTCTTACTGCAGCGTGGAGAACTGCTTCATTAACTTCAGCTCCGAAAATAACGTCAGACAATGTGATTTCGCCAACCTCTTTGCCTGCCATATTAACTACTTTTACGTTTGGCATTATTCAGTTCCTCCTTCCGCTTATGCTTTGCAAGATGTGCGAACGAATACGATACCGCCCTTAGGACCAGGAATTGCGCCCTTAACTGCGATAAGGTTCTTTTCTGCATCAATCTTTACAACGTTCAAGTTGAGAACAGTTACCTGTTCGTTACCGTATTGACCAGCCATCTTCTTGTTCTTGAAGATTCTAGCAGGGTCGATAACACCCATAGATCCTGACTGACGGTGGATAGGACCAATACCGTGAGTCTTACCAAGCAAGTGAAGATTCCATCTCTTGATAGCACCTGTGTAACCACGGCCCTTTGTTATACCTGTAACGTCGACTTTTTCACCAGCGGCGAAGGTTTCGACAGTGATAACGTCACCAAGGTTGTAAGCTGCGCAATCATCAAGGCGGAATTCCTTAAGATGCTTCTTTGCAGGTACGCCTGCTTTTTCGAAATGACCTTTTTCAGCCTTTGTCATGTGTTTTTCCTTAACATCCATGAAACCGAGCTGAACGGCGTCATAACCGTCATTTTCGACAGTCTTCTTCTGCGCTACTACGCAGGGACCTGCCTCGATTACCGTAACCGGAATTACATTTCCGATTTCGTCGAAGATCTGTGTCATACCGATCTTCTTACCGATAATACCACTTTTCATTTTGTGTTCCTCCTGTAGGTTATTGGTTGACGCTTTGTATTTCACTTTTAACCAGTGCTACGCCAACTTGACCGACAAAAGTGTCGCCGTGCGACAATTTTGTACTAGAAATGTGTTTTTCGCTTTTTTATGAAATGAAGTGCTTGATTAAACCTGAACTTCGATTTCAACGCCTGCGGGCAATTCAATATTCATGAGAGCTTCTGCAACCTTTGCAGAGGGCTTGAGAATATCAATGAGTCTCTTGTGTGTTCTGAGCTCAAACTGTTCACGGCTATCCTTATACTTGTGAACCGCACGGAGAATTGTGATGATTTCTCTCTCTGTGGGAAGCGGGATAGGACCGGATACTGTAGCGCCATTTCTCTTAGCAACTTCAACGATCTTTTCAGCCGCTGTGTCGATAAGCTTGTGGTCGTAGGATTTGAGTCTAACACGGATTCTTTCCTTTACTGCCATTTTTGTGCCTCCTTATAGATTTCGTTCGCTTGACACTCACCACCGCACCACCATATATAGTGGCTCGCGCGTGTATATATAATAAATGTAGTGATTTGCGCCGCCGAACGAGTTTGGATGGGGCATTTTCCTTGAACACGGTATCGGGTGTTTTGCGTTTTCCCTTACAAAAACGGACTTTGTGGCTCATCACTGCCAACAAACTCCGGAAAATCACAAAATCCCTCGCGGTTTTAGGAATTTTTGCGCCCGTTTAACGGACATACTCCACGAAAATTACCTGCTTTCGCAGCAACCTCTCGCTTCAACGCATATCAAGCGGAGTTATTATATCACAATTTAAGCCCAAAATCAATAGTTTTTGGTGCGTTTTTATATATGCATTTCGCAGATTTTATTAGTGTTTTTGAATTATTTTTTATGCAATTTGTACAACTTTGACTGTTTTTTGTCAATTTTGCATCGTTTTTACTCGTTTTCAACCTCAAAATCACTAATTTTCTTCATATATTTATATAAAATATTGCCAAAAATCTCCATTTTAACAATTTGTTCACAATTATCGGCTATAATATAGCCAATAATCGTTGTTTTGGAGATATATATGGATTTTACACGTCGCGTCAAAATCGTTCACAGAACGATTTCTTTATTAACACTTCTTGCCACAATATTCTTATTCATATCCTTCATATCGTCTTTTGATATGATAAATGGATATTTTATAGATGGCATTTTCCCCACCCTGTTTAAATTGAGTTTTGTTTTGGGTATTGTGTTTTCCCTCACTTGCATTTTCTCATTAAAAAAGCAAGAAATAATAAAATCAAACAATGAATTAAACAACCTGAAATATACTTATATAGCTTTAGCTATCGCATTGGTGATTGGTGCATCCATATATTACTCTCTTGCTACATCTATGTATGCCAATCTGATTCTTATCGGAGTTGATTGTTTTGCCCTATTCATATTGTTTTGTGCAATTAGCAAAGATAGTGAATATTATCACCTAAAGTTGATTTGTTTGTTGCTTTCAACTCTCTTCCCCCTCCCCATCGTGATAGATAATAATTCCGTTATGTATCGTCATAGCAATTCAGTTGAAAACACACTTATGTCAGTTTTCGCGATTGCATTTCTTATATATATATTATATGAAGGAAAGCGCATTTTCACAGAGGAACACTCAAGATGGCATCTCGCATCAATGCTACTTTTAACACACATCGGCTTTTCGATGTCAATTTCTTATATAACGGTTTATTTAATGGGCGTAGCAACTGAAAAAACAAGATTTTTGCAGATGATTCTTGTTTTCATAGTTAGCCTATTTGTAGAAATCGAGCTTATTAGATTTACAAAAGTAGCAGAATCCCACACAAAAGAGGAATGGGACGAGATAGAAGCGCCAGAAGAAATTGCAATAGAAGAAATTCAAACAGAAGAAAATATAGACATAGAAAAAACGGACGATTAATCGTCCGTTTTTCGTTTATTCAATTAGCCCCTCTGCCCTGCAGTCAGTTTAATAAGCAACATTCTGTTATCGGGTTGAACATTTGCCTCGTGCGCTGAGCGATTTTTCTTAATTTCTCCGCACTTGGTACATTTGTGCACGATAACAAATCCTTTTTTAGGATCAACCTCGGCAAATATGGGTTCCATGGGCGCGCGACAAGTGTTTTCTCTATCCCCGGGATTGTTGTCAACATGCAACGACCATAAACAAAACGGGCAGTGATTTCTTGAAGAATAACCAAGGGGTTTTACTTCCTTGCCACAATGCGCACAAACGAAGGAAGCATCATTTTTAGTAAATAGCTTCTTTTCTAAATTTTCCATATTGCCTCCTTAAAATTCAAAATATATATTCGGTCTATATTCGCTTGACACAATATATACAATGCAAAGCGTAAAAATCATCATCAAAACAGTATCAAAAACAACTGTAAACACAAATTTCTTGTTTTCAGAATTAATTTTGCTCTTGATTTTCAAAAGCCACTCCTTTGGATAGGGCGTGGAAGCAAAGCAAAGGATAATAAAAAACAAAAAATTTCGAATAAAGGTATATCCAAATTCACCATTAATTAATGGTAAGTTCGAAAAACCAAACATTCCTCTAAAATAAGATAAAAGTGCTTGAAATCCACCAAAATCCGATTTGAAATAGAATATTAACCAGCCAATTACTATAAAGAAAAGCGCATACGCGTGCGAAATAGCACTTGGTAATTTATCAAGCTTCTTTAACAAAAACAGCTTTTCAATAACCAATAGCGCAAAATAATATACTCCCCAAAGAACAAAATTCCAAGAAGCACCGTGCCAGAGTCCCGTCAAAAACCAAACGATAAGCAAATTTAACACAAGCCGTCTTGTCCCGTGTCTGTTTCCACCAAGTGGAATATAAACATATTCCTTAAACCAAGTAGATAGGGTTATATGCCATCTGCGCCAAAACTCCGTAATACTCTTTGAAATATAGGGATAATTAAAGTTTTCGGGAAAATCGAAACCCAAAATTTTTCCCAGCCCTATTGCCATATCGGAATATCCCGAAAAATCGAAATATATCTGAAAAGTGTAAAGAATTATACCAAACCACAAAAGCAAAACGCATGTTTCTTCGCGCGGAATATCCTCAATATATTCCCAAAGCGCGCCCGCAATATCCGCAAGCAAGACTTTTTTGGATAATCCAACAATAAATCTGCGCACACCAGATGCACTCGCTCCCACAGAATGCGACCTCTTGTTTAATTGTGCATCCACATCACTGTATCGCACAATCGGTCCTGCTATAAGCTGTGGGAACATCGAAACATATGCACCAAAATTCACAAACTTCCTTTGCACTCGAGCATCTTTTCGATAAACATCTATGATATACGACATTGATTGAAAAACATAGAATGAAATACCTATGGGCAAAGATACCCCAAGAGGTGAAAGAAAATTCAAAAAGGATATGCGAGAAAGATTTTCAAGCAAAAAATCGGCATATTTGAAAAACCCGAGCACCACAATATTTGTGATAATTCCAAAAATTAAAACGCGTTTGCACTTTTCTTTGTTATTGCGCAAAACGTCAATGAAATATCCAAAAGCATAGTTGATAATGATTACAAAAAGCATTATCAAAAGATAAATGGGCTTTTCCCATGCATAAAAAATAGCGCTAACTAAAAAGAGCGTAAGATTCCGATAAGCAAACGGAACAAGAAAATATAAAATAAGGGAAATGGGTAAATACAAAAACAAAAATTCGCCTGACGAAAAAACCATACCTATTTCCCTTCTCTTTTGACAAAATACTTACTCTTTGTAAAGTATCTTGTTAAGTTCGCCCTCACTTTCAAGCATCTTGCCAATTCCTATGCAAACGCTTTCAAGTGGTTTGGGGGCAACCATAACCTTAATCTTTAATTCAGAGCTTATGTATTCTGCAAGTCCGGGCAAAAGTGCGCCACCACCTGTTAAAACTATTCCCCCTGTTAAAACGTCACTCATAAGTTCGGGCGGAGTCAACTCAAGAGTTACTCTCACCTGGTGTGCGATGGACGCCAAAGTGGGTTTTATGGCATAGAGAATTTCCTTGCTCGACACTTTTGAAGAAATAACCATACCGTTATTCAAATTTCTGCCAAGCACTTCGGCTTCTCCTCGATTTATTTTAGGATGAGCAACACCAAGCTTAATTTTCAAACGCTCTGCAGTGAGCTCACCGATCTCAATTCTTCTTTCATTATGAAAATAGTTGATAATTGCTCTATCGATATTCGATCCTGCAATCTTTTGGGAGCGCGCCACCACAATGTCACCAAAGCTGATAACTGCCGTTTCGGTAGTGCCCTCTCCAATATCAACAACCATACAACCCTTGGCAGAAAGCACTCTAAGTCCCGCTCCAATGGCAGCAGCTAAGGGTTCTTGAACGAGCAATACGTTCCTCGTTCCCGCTTCGTATATGGCAGTTTGCACCGCACGACGTTCAACCTCGGTACACTTGGTTGGAACGCAAACGTATGCATCGGGACGCGAGAAAAACGAAACAAGCTCGGTCTTTTCAAGCAATCGCGAGATGAGAAGTGTGGTATCGTCCATATCAGAGATAACACCCTCTCTCACAGGCCGCGAAACCTTGATGTGTTTAGGGGTCTTTCCAAGCATCTTCTTTGCCTGTGTTCCAAAGCAAATATCCTTGCCCGTGTTTTTGTCAATAGAAATCACGGTTGGCGCAGACAAAATTATTCCATTTCCCTTTAAATAAATCAAAGTGTTAGCAGAACCCAAATCAATGCCAATCTGTCTTGCCATATTATACCCCCTTTCAATAAAATTTATGTATTATACTCTGTCAATACTAATTACTGTAAAATATGTGCTGTCAATTTTCTTTATTTGTTCCTCAATGAGTGCGCAAATGTCCTTGTTGCTCCTCTTTTCTTCAAAAGGAATCTCGACATCAAAAATAAGATTTGTATGTGTAGGCCCCGTCACACAACGAAAATCGTGAATACGGAAGGATGGGTCAACCTCTCTTACAACCGTCATCACCATATCTTTTAAAGAATTGATGTGCTCGTCGTCAGTAACTATCGGGTCCATATGTATTGTACAAGTGATATTGTATTCTGATAAAAGCTGTTTTTCAATATTGTCAATAAGGTCGTGCGCCTCAAAGAAATCTCCCTTGCCATCAACTTCGG
The DNA here is from genome assembly GCA_045651165.1 of Eubacteriales bacterium. Classification (GTDB taxonomy): domain Bacteria; phylum Bacillota; class Clostridia; order Oscillospirales; family CAG-272; genus RGIG4608. Next base: position 21,358 of record JAZRRX010000003.1, on the reverse strand, counting down.
CATGGAATGATGCAATTGTTGCTCCCACTCCATAGGAATGCACCAAAAGGTCGTGAATGCCTATAATTCTCTCATCTTCAAGCGCCTTTGTTTTGATTATCTCAATAATTTCAGGGTCGGGAGCAGAGCCAAGAATAATATTCTTATTTTCATTAAGAATTTTAAGCCCTGCAATAAGAATAAATATCGAAACCACAAGACCAACATATGCGTCAACGTTAAGGTCAAAGAACATCCAAATAAGAGCTGAAACCAGTGTTGCTCCCGTGGAAAACACATCAGAAAAACTGTCGGCACTTGCCGCTCGTAAAAGCTCGGAGTTAATCTTGTTTGCAATATTTTTATAAAACAGGCCAAGCCAAAGCTTTGCAAGAATGGACAAAACGAGCACCACAAGAACGATATAGCTCTTTTCCATATCACTTGGAGTCAATATCTTAAAGAACGATTCTTTCAAAAGATCAAATCCAATCAAAAGGACGATAGCTCCCACCACCATTGATGCTATGTATTCAATTCGAGCATGTCCAAACGGATGCTCTCTGTCAGCGGGCTTTGATGAAATTTTAAAGCTGATTAGCGAGATAAAGGATGAACCTGCATCTGAAAGGTTGTTTATAGCATCGGCAGAAATTGCTACCGAGCCAAAAAGCGTTCCTATTAAAAACTTGCCAACAAACAACAAAAAGTTTATAACAATACCAACAATACTGGTCATCGTTCCATATTTTTGTCGCACGGTACGGCTTTGTGTGTCAGTTTCACCGTGAAGAAATAGTTTTATAAGTAGTTTTGTCAAGAAAATGACCTCATTTCTTCTAAATTTTTAAAATTTTCAAAAAAATTTAAAATAAACTCTTTTCAAAATCGAATTTATGTATTATAATTATATTAATAATGTACAGTTATATTTATTATACTACTTTATTCTCTTTTTTTCAAGAGCAAAAACAGTTTTTTAGAAAATAGATTTGGAGGAATCCCTGATGAAAAAGAAATACACACTTACAGTCGCAAATTCACAAATCGACATCGTTACAGACGAAAGCAGAGAAACCATTGACACTATCGTTAGCGTGGTTGACCGCAAGATACGCGAAGTGTATTTACATAGCAAAGGAGAATGCTCAAGAACAAATGCGGCAATTCTTGTTTGCCTTGATTATTGCGCAGAGAAAATGGAGCTTCAAAAAACTCTTAGAAATATTAACACCGAAATTGAACGTCTTGAAGCAGCCGTTGCATTAGCTGAAAAAGAAAAAGCTTCACTTGAACGTGAAATAGAAACTCTTCGCATGTCCCTCAATAGTGCTTCTTCACAAAAAATCGTGGCAAAGAAAGTTCCTGCCGAACAGATTGCTTTTGATGAGATAACAGAAGAAATTTCCGTTCCTGAGGTGGAAGAAGAAATTCTCACTCCCCCATCCGAAGCAGAGGTTGAAAAGCCCCACGTTAAACTCAAAAAGAAAAAGGTTCGCGCAATGTTTGATAACATAGCATTCGATGATATTTAATTCAAATGAAAAACAATCACAAAAAACAAACAACAAAATATAATTCAAAGCCCCAACGAAACGGTGGGGCTTTGAATTTAAAAAAAGAAAATATAGATAAAATTGATATAGCACAAATAGTAAAGTCAACGGAGAGCAAAACAAATAAAAAGCTCCCCGAACTTTTAGCACCTGCGGGCTCTTTTGAGGCATTAAAAGCCGCAATCGCAGGTGGAGCAGATGCCGTATATTTCGGTGGTGGCGATTTTAATGCGCGCATCAACGCCAAAAACTTTACAAACGAAGAGTTAAAACAAGCAATTGATATGCTCCACTCCTGTGGCAGAAAAGCATATATCACACTCAACACCCTCGTGCACGAGCGCGAGCTCACAGATTATCTTCGTTTTGCAGAGTTTGTGTATAAATCAGGCGCAGATGCACTCATCGTGGCAGATCTGGGTGGCGCAGAAGCAATTCATCGTCATTTGCCAGAACTTGAACTCCACGCATCAACACAAATGTCAGGACACAACCTCGCGCAAGCAGAATTACTTGCAAAGCACGGTTTTTCGCGAATGGTTTGCGCAAGAGAGTTGCCAAAAGACGATTTGGAATACCTTGTTAAAAATTCACCCATCGAAATTGAGATGTTCACCCACGGTGCGCTTTGTGTGTGCCATTCGGGACAATGTCTTTTCTCGTCGTTGGTTGGTGGACGAAGTGGAAATCGTGGCGAATGCGCGCAACCCTGCCGTCTTCCCTACAAAAATCAAAAGGGAGAGCCGAGCTATCCCCTTTCTTTAAAAGATTTATCACTTTCAAACCACATAACAGAGCTCATCGACCTCGGAGTTCACTCACTTAAAATTGAGGGCAGAATGAAATCTCCCGAATATGTTTTCGGTGTTGTTCGCGCCTTTAGAACTTTGCTTGCCGAAAACAGAAATGCAACCAAAGAGGAACTTTCAACCTTGGCACAAGTATTTTCTCGTGGTGGATTTACAGATTCCTATTATACAAGAAATATCGGCAAAAATATGCTTGGAATTAGAAGTGAAGAAGAAAAACAGATTTCAAAAACTGCACTCGTTTCAAGTGAGAAAATTGACGAAGTTAAGCAAAACAAACTCCAAATTTCAGCATATGCTAAAATAAAACTTGGAGAACAAATAGCACTTACGCTTTCACACAATAGCATCTCCGTTACCGCATACGGCGATATGCCCGAAAAAGCTATAAACGCTCCCCTGTCCTTCGAAAATATCAAGAAAAATCTTTCAAAATTTGGGGCAACCAACTTTGAACTTGCCGATTTTGATGCAGAAATTGATGATAATATCATTGTTCCCGTGTCAGCTCTCAATGCGCTTCGTCGCAAGGCAACTGATATGCTCGAAGAATCTCTAAAGCCTAAAGTAAAAGAGCGCTTGGGATTTGATAAATATGTTCCTTACGCGCCCAAATCCTCAAAAAAAGAGCTTAAAACGGCTCGTTTTTGTTCACCAAAGCAAATAACCGATAGCGCCAAAGAATATTTTGATATAATCTATCTTCCAATTCAAAATTATAACGGCGAATGCGATGGAGTTGTTCTGCCACCCGTAATTTTGGATAGCGAATTACAGAAAATTGAAAAAATGCTTGAAAGCGCAAAGAAAAACGGAGCAAAATATGTTCTTGTTGGTAACCTTGGAGCACTTGAATTGGTGAAAAAATATGGTCTTGTGTCACACGGAGATTTCCGTTTTAACGCCTATAACAACGAAAGCGTTGCCAAACTTGAAAACCTTGGAGTTGAGAATATAATTCTCTCTCCCGAACTCACCTTGCCACAAATTCGCGATATCAAAGGCAACACTGCCACCACAGTTTACGGCAGGATTCCATTGATGATTGTTGAAAAGTGTGTTGCAAGTGAAATGAATACTTGTTCCGAGTGCAACGACGGCAAAGCAACTCTTATTGATAGACGAGGTTTTGCCTTCCCCGTTCTTCGTGAATTTGAACACAGAAATGTTATTTATAATAGCGCACCCACTTATATGGCTGACCGTCAGAATGATATTTTGCGCGCAGAAATTACAAATCAACACTTTATTTTCTCAGTTGAGAAAGCTACAGAGGTTGATTACATCATTTCTTGCTATAAAAACAACATTTCAGCAAAAGAAAATCAAAAAATTAGAAGAATTTAACTTTCTAACCTTGACAAGGCACCATTTGTTTGATATAATAGGTGGTGCATTTTACGAGATGTGGCGCAGCTGGTAGCGCGCGTGCTTTGGGAGCACGATGCCGCAGGTTCGAGTCCTGTCATCTCGACCAAATCCTTGCCTTATGGCAAGGATTTTTCTTTTATATAAATTAAGGGACAACCTTTCGGTTGTCCCTTTTTGTTAATTATTTACTTTTAGCTTCTTTTTTTGCTAATCTTTTTGCCTTTCTTGCTTCTCTTCTCTCTTTTCTTTCTTCTTTGCTCAATTTACGGCGTGTACCTTTAATAACAAAGCCATCAAGACCATAAAGAACTGAAGGAAGAACAACTGTAATCATAATCATTGAAACAAGAGTTCCCTTTCCGAGCAATATACCAACTGTAGAAATAGAAGTCATACTTGCCACCATACCAACGATAAAGCCACAGATAGTAAGAATAAGTCCGGAAGTGAATACAGTGGGCATAGCAGACTTAACTGCCGCCTTAAGTGCTTCTTCTTTGTTCATAGTCTTACGATAATCAAGGTAGTTGGTTGACATCAAAATTCCATAGTCAATGGTGGAGCCCATCAAAATACAAGTTGCAATGATGTAACTCATAAAGAACATGGGTCCTGTAAGAAGAGATGTGGACATAGAAATCCAGATAGCACCCTGAATAATTGTAACAAGCAAAACAGGAAGCGAAATAGAACCAAAGATAACCGCGATAATAACAAAAATAGAAACTATGGTGAATATAGAAATAAGTTTATTATCATCTTCAAAGGTTTCTTGAAGCTCATATGTAGAAATCATGTGACCTGCAACGTGTGCGTGTTCACAGTACACGTCTGCAACCGCCTGCATAAGATATTGAACAAATCTTGAGCTTTCTGCACCCTCGCTTGGAAGATTAACTGAAATAAGCATTCTGTTATACTCATCTCCAAGGAAGAGATTCTTTGCTCTCAAAATTGCGTCTTTTCTTTCCTCGACCTTAGCTTTGTTTTCTTCCGTCATATACTTATACAATGGGTGTTGGGGATCATCCTTGTTCTTATCAACATACTCAAGAAGTTCAATAGCCACGATGGGATCTGAAAGTCCCTCCTCGTTCTGTGATATATATTGAACATATATTGCATAAACATCTCCACCAGAAAGTGGATCGGAAGCAGGAGCAATACTCTGAACGTCAGTTTTCAATTTATTAAGCAATTCGGTCATTTCTTTATAATTATACCCTGTGTGGTCGGATACAAACTTATCAACCAATATAACGTCCTTGAGTTTGAGCTTGCTCTCTTCAGAAACGTTTTCGGATACCGCAGGATTAGTATCTATAGTATCATTAACAAACTTAATAAATTCTATTCCCAAGATTTTTTCATAAGAAATAGCACCTATGCTATCAAAATACATAATGTATGCCTGCTGAATAGCACTTTCAGATGCGTTTACTTCGCGCTCTTCGTCAGTTAGCGCTAACACAACCTTTTTAAGTCGAGGCAAGAACTCAGTGTATTCACAAGGATCATCTATAACGTCATAAACATAAGTATAGTTTTCGATGTATGCCTGAAATTCCTTGGGAATAAAATTGGAAACCTTGTCAACCAATCTAAGTATATCAACGATTTTGGCTTTTCCGTCCTCTTTATTACAAAGAGCGAAAACCGCATTACAAGCAAGATCTACCCAGCCGGCATCTCCGAATTTGTCGCGTCCAAATTCCAAAAACTCATCTTTGGTAACGACCGCGTTCATTTGTCCAAAAAAATCCTCCAAACCTACTGAAAGCTCAACAAGATCCGCAGCAGTTTGCTCGTCCATCAAGGTTTTAGCGTCTTCGTGAGTGCTCATCATAACCATGAAATTGAGCATTGTCTCAAAATCAACATCTCCGTTATCAAAGTTTTCCCACTCATATAATCCATACATTTGCTTGATTTGGAACAAGCTGAGTCCTGTGCCTTCCATAACACCAGTTGATACAAGATGATGTAATTCTTCGGCGCTGTGTTTACCGTTAACAATTGAATAAATTACTGACAAGGTTTTAAGTGTACGAACTGTTGTTTCATCTGCATACTTATAGTCCTCGCCCTCTGCAGGAGTAAGGAATTCTACTGCAAAGTTAATAAAATCAATGGGTACAAGATCTCTATTTTCCGGATTGTTTTTGTGCTCGTGATACAACGCGAACAAAGTCTTAACATCCTGCATAGGGATTTGGAGCTTTTCTACTGCCATTTCGATAGTATAAAGCTCTCTTACTGTATTGGAATAAGCAGTATAGTTCTGAACTACGCTTTCTCCATTAGCAGTTTTAAATTGAAGAAGCTTTTGTGCAAGCTCATTTTCTTTTCCCCAGTCGTCACGACCGTGGTGATTATATAAAACAACTATTGTGTTGTTAGAACCAAATGTTTGTACAATGTTTTGGTTTGGATTTGCAGTATCAGTGAATGAATATGTGTTATCAAGCTGCAAGCCACCACACGCCATTATAACTGCTAAAGCAAGGAATACAATTGCCTTTCCCTTTTTAAATGCTATCTTACAGAATCTCTTTCCAGTGATAACAAGGTCGCGCTTGAATGTCTTTTGCATAAGCTTATCGCATACCAAAAGCAATGCAGGGAGAAGAGTAAGGGATGTCAACATTGAAATAATGATACCCTTTGTAAGAACAATACCAATATCAAAGCCAATCTTCATTGTCATGAAGAGAAGCGCCAAAAGACCTGCTATTGTTGTTGTAGCACTTGCCAAAACGGGCTTAAATGTCATCTTAACCGCTTGGTTCATAGCATCGTGCTTGTCTGGAATCTCTTTCTTAACGGCTCTAAAGTTGTGAAGAAGCACAATACTATAGTCGATGGAAAGTGCAAGCTGCAAAATAGCCGCAACTGAATTGGTTATGTACGAAATCTCCCCAAAAATCGCGTTTGTTCCCATATTAATAAGAACTGCTATACCGGATGAAACAAGAAGCACTACGGGTTCTATCCAAGAGTTTGCCATAATGAGCATAATTATCATAGCAAAAGCAACTGAAATAGCAAGAATAAGAACTATTTCTTTCTTCATGGTATTGCGCATTTCTATTTTTTCAACGACTGCGCCACCATAATTTGTTTTGCCCTCAAAAAGCTCATCAAGTCCCGCCTTGATATCATCAAGAACAACGGCAGAGGTTGCAGAATACTCATCACCATCAAGTATAACGGCAAAAAGTGCATCACCTGTTGCTCCACCATCCTCGGTATTGGGTTTATAATAATTTACATCAGTCTCACTGAAATTAACAAGAAGAACATTGTTTACAGATTTGATAATATCATAAACTTGAAATGCCTGGTCGATAGTGATATCCTCAACCATAACCTGAATGTTTCCTGTTGTTCCAAACTCATTTTCCATAATGTTCAATGAAATCTTGGTTTCAGTTGATTCATCAAGATAATCGGAAATATTGTAATTTATTTTAACGGACCCAAATAGAATCACGCTAACTACAATTACAAGCGCAAAAATCGCTAAAACAACATATTTTTTCGTTTGTTTCATAATTTCAAAATTCTCCTTGAATATGTATAGTATAAAATTAAACACTTTTGCATTTTCATACTCATACATTATATCACAATATTATTAAAAAATCAACACTTGTTGACAAAGTGAGTAAATATTGTTCATTTAAAACAAAAAACAATATCGACAAGTATAAAACTTGCCAATATTGTTGACAAATCAACCAAATTATTCCAATCAATTAATTCCAGTCATTATTTTAAAAACAAGAAGACCGCAGAAAAATTCTGCGGTCTTTGATTTTAATTGCTTAGATATTCATAGTATAAAGCCAATACATAATTCCTGTTATTGCCATGAAAACAAGACCGCAAATAAGTAAAAACCAAAAACTGGTATTTCTATTCCCCTTGCTTTCTTTATAGTCATAATAGGTATGATATTTGTTTTTCTTATTTTTTCTAAAAATATCCATAAAACTCGTCACAGCATAGGTTATGCCATCAAAAGCTCCCTCATTGCTTACAAAAACCAGGCCTCCAAATCCCATAATCAAAACTGCGGGAACGAAAAAGCTATCTGTAAGGATGTGAAAGATTTTTGATAAATCAGTCTGAGCAAAAACATCCTTGGAATTTGCGATAGCAAAAGCTATCAACAATCCAACACCCAAAGTTAATAAATATTTTTTAAGCGTTTTCATTGTTCTGCGCCTGATATTCAGCTCTATACTTTTCGAATTCCTCTGTATTACAATATACAAAGTGACCAGGGTAGATTTCTCTCATGGAAGGACCTTCCTTGGAGTAATCGTGGTCGAGAATAGGATTGTATGTTGTTCTTGTACGATTCTTTTCAGAAATCGGGTCAGGAAGAGGAATAGCAGAAAGAAGTGAGCGTGTGTAAGGATGGAAAGGATGTGCAAAAAGCTCATCACTTGTACCAAGCTCAACAATCTTACCAAAATACATAACTGCAATTCTGTGAGAGAAATATTTAACAACCGCAAGGTCGTGAGCGATGAACAAAATGGTAAGACCCATCTGTTCTGAAAGCTCGTTAAGAAGATTGATAACCTGTGCCTGAATTGAAACGTCAAGCGCGGAAATGGGCTCGTCAGCGATGATAAGCTCGGGATTCATAATAACCGCACGAGCAATACCGATACGCTGTCTTTGTCCACCTGAGAACTCGTGAGGATAACGGGACGCGTGTTCCTGAACAAGTCCAACAGTTTCAAGCATCTTATAAACCTGCTGATCGATATATTCTTTATCCTTAACACCACGAATAACAAGACCTTCAGCGATAATATCGCGAACTGTCATACGAGGGTCAAGAGAAGCGATGGGATCCTGGAAAATCATCTGAATCTCGTTAATAAGCTTGTTATCCTTATTCTTACGAGACCATTTTTTGTGATCTGCCTGCGCTTTTTTAATTTCAGCGCGATTAGTTGCAACGATTTCATCGCATTCTTCTTTAGTAATTTTACCTTCCTTAAGGTCCTTGCGAGCATTCTTAATAGCATCCTTGTAGGTACGAATACCTGCGCAAATACGCTCGCCCTTATAATAAACCGAACCACCGGTTATATCGTAAAGTCTAATAATGGAACGACCCGTTGTTGTCTTACCACATCCAGATTCACCAACAAGACCGAAAACTTCACCCTTGTAAATGTCAAAGCTAACCTGGTCAACCGCCTTAAGCTCGTGCTTACCCAATTTGAAGTACTGTTGGAGATTCTCGACTTTTAATAAAACTTCTTTATTTTCTGCCATATTACTGTCTCTCCTTCTTCATACGTTCAATTCTTGCTCTAATCAAGGCAGGCATTTCTACCTTGGGAGCATTGGGATGCAACAACCAAGTTGCAGCATGGTGAGTTGGGCTTACCTCGAAAAGAGGAGGCTCAAGTTCAAAGTCAATTTCAAGAGCATATTTATTTCTCTCTGCAAAGGCATCGCCCTTGGGAGGATAAATCATGTTAGGAGGAGTACCGGGAATGGACTCAAGTCTTTCTGTTGTTTCAAGGTCAGGCATTGAGCTAAGAAGCGCCCAAGTATATGGATGAGCGGGCTCATAGAAGATTTCTTCTGCAGTACCGTGCTCAACAATCTTACCTGCATACATAACCGCAATTCTGTCTGCCATATTAGCAACAACACCAAGGTTATGTGTAATGAAAATAACAGAAAGGTTTCTTTCCTTCTTGATAACGTTGATAAGCTCAAGAATCTGCGCCTGGATAGTAACGTCAAGAGCAGTTGTGGGCTCGTCACAAATAAGGATATCGGGGTTAGCGGAAAGAGCAATAGCAATAACTATTCTCTGTCTCATACCACCAGAAAGTTCAAATGGATACTGATTGAAACGTGTTGCGGGCTCAGGGATACCAACTTCTTCAAGAAGTCTAATAGCTCTTGCCTTAGCAATTCGCTTATTCATCTTAACAACAAGACGAGAAGCCTGTTCCTTAAGGAAATCAATAATCTCAATCATCTGAGCTTCTGCATCGAACTGAGCGTCAAGCGCGATATCGTTTTCATATGAAGAGCAAATGTTTTCAATAACTTTACAAATGTTAGAAAGCTTAAGGTCAAGGTCAACAACAACCTGGGGCTTAAGTATCCACTCTGGCTCCTTACCCTTAGCTATAATTGCATCATATTTTGCCTTGTTCTTAAGATAAATCTTTTCTTCAATAGGATTATTCTTAATACCCTCAAAGTATTCTCTGATAGCAGTTGAAACAGCAGAATCGAAAACGTATTCTGTGCTGTTCTTTTTAACGCAAAGCTTATCGATTGCTTTGTTTACCTTAGCAGAAAGATTGTTGTCATAAGCCACAGATTTCTTGTGATCAATATTGCCCGCCTTAAAGTATTCAAGCGCCTCTTTAAGTTCAGGAAGAAGTACCTTTTTAGCAGCTATTGATTCGTTGTGTGAATGCAAAACGCCCTTTTGACCCATCTTGATAAAATCAATCATGAAGTTTTCATCAAGATATTTACGAGTCATCGCGTTAAGATCCGCAACGTTCATTGTTGTAACATCTGCATTGGGGTTAACAGAAAGATAATAACCAAGTGTAAAGAAGTTGGGTCTATCTTTAGCAAGAGCTTCTTTAACGATAGCCAATGCTTCTTCAAGTGTAGCGATAGCTTCTTCACCATTAACCTTTTTACCCTGCTTTGCAAATCCTGCAAGTCTTGACGCGCAATCGTCGTTCTTTTCGTTGTGAACAACAACATAAGGGTTGAACGCAAGATTGAATGATCTTGAAATTTTCTTAAGCTCATCAGCAAGGTCAATCTTTCTCTTCATTTTTATGAAGAGAATAACATTTTCAAGTTCAACTTCAATCTGAGTTGCGTTACCATACGCCTCGTTGAACTCACCTTCTACTTTCGTACTCTGAATGCAGAAGTTATCAAATGTTTTAAGTTTTGTAGCAACAGTTTCTTTGTTGTCCACACCATTTGCCGCATCAGCCGCATTGATGTGATTTCCAAGAAGTGCGAGTTTTGTGTTAAACTCGTGTCTTGCATTTTTCTTACCGGTCTTTGCCTTAAGGATCATCGCCTCAGTGAGCTGTTCTCCAACCCTCATAATGGGGTTCAAGCTCGACATGGGGTCCTGGAAAATCATAGCGATTTTATCGCCACGAATCTTATGATAATCCTCTTCAGAAATTTTAAGCAAATCCTGACCGTCATATATAATTTCTCCGCCTTCAACAATTGAATTGCCTGCAAGAATACCCATAATAGCTTTACTTGTTACGGATTTTCCTGAGCCGGACTCACCAACTATGGCCAAAGTTTCTCCTTTGTCAAGATCAAAGGAAATATTTCTAACAGCCTTTACAATTCCACCTTGAGTACGGAATGATATTTGCAGATTTTTTACTTCTAATTTCTTATCCATAAATATATCAATTCCTTTCATATGCGCCATCGGACGGGCATTTCCGCCCGATGCGCCTAAAATTTTAGTGTAGTAATAGTTTTGTTTTAATTATTCCTCTGTACCACGGAGTGAGGGGTTGAACGCGTCGCGCAAACCGTTTCCGAAAAGGTTGAAGGACAACATCAGCATGCTGATGAATATCGCAGGGAACAAAATCAAATGAGGATACGTGAACAAATAGCTCTGACCAGTTGCCAACAATGTACCAACGGAAGTAAGACTACCTGTTGAAAGGTTGATAATTCCAAGATAGCTAAGGCTTGTTTCAGAGAAGATAACGCCAGGAATTACAAGAACGGAGCTTGTAATAAGAGTACCGATAGCGTTGGGGAAAATGTGTTTGAACATAACGCGTCTGTCGTTTGCACCGAGAGTTCTTGAAACAAGAACGTATTCCTGATGCTTATAACGATAGAACTGCATTCTTGTTCTACCAGCCATACCCGTCCAACCTGTCAAGAAGAACGAGATGAACAAAATAAGGATATGCGAAACGTTAAAGTGATACTTCAACAACGTAATAACAATCATAAACGGAATAGATCCGAGAATTTCAACAAATCTTTCCATCAAAATGTCAATCTTACCGCCGTAGTAACCCTCGATAGCACCATAAATAGCACCAACTGTAAGGTTAACTGAAGCAACGATAACGGCAAGAATCAAAGAGAATCTTGCACCACTGGAAAGACATACAAAGAGGTCCTTACCAGCGTTGTTTGCACCCAAAATGAAGCTTGGCTTGGTGATACCATCGCCCTTCATATAGTGCAAATACTGATAGTATTCGTAGTAATCAACACGAACTTCGTACTGGTCGCCAACCATCTTTCTTGAATAGTTGTAAAGAGCTTCATCGCCCTCCAAACGCATCATAGATGTATAGGGGTCTGTTTCGGGATTGTAAGGAACGTAAATGTTCTTAAATCCAGTTTGTTCCTTTTTATTGGCATATACGATATCTGTCTTACCACCTGCACCCAATTTAGTTTCGTACCAAATGTTAGCATCTTTCTTATCCTGTTCAGCTTCAGGACGTTTCCAATAGTCGGTTATGGGCAAAAGAACTTGAACGCCCACAGCATCCTGATAGCCTTGAAGTCTTTGGTATTCTTCCAAAGTAAGGTAAATGAATTTAGCGCCAACAGATGAATATGTGTCAAGTCTAAACTTATAAACACGTGTAACCTGCTTCATATACACGCTTTCTTCAATTTCAGGCTCAGTCATAATTACTTTTCTACCGATTTCTTCTTCGATAGCTAAATAGCGGTCGTGAGTAAGCTGGTTAACTTCAACTTCTCTACCACCATCCCAAAATCCAAGACCTTTTTCATAGAAAAATTCATTTCTGGGAAGTGCAAATGCATAGTTTTTATCCTCATCCGCAACCTTGTAAGGTGTACAAAGAGGAGCAATTACCGCGAATAAAATGATAATTGCAATAATAAAAGTTGCAACGATGGACGCCTTGTTTTTCGCAAAGCGATTCAAAGCATCTTTAAAGTAAGAAACGGGCTTAGTTTCTAATTTTTTATCGTGTAATTTTTCACCGTGAGAACGGAACACGAATTTTTCACTTGAAATCTTATAATCTTGTGCTTTCATTACTTCGCCCCCATTCTGATTCTTGGGTCAATTACGCCATAAGACAAGTCGATAACAAGTCCTGCAGCAAGACCAATCAAAAGATAGAATCCTGACAGCATCATAAAGAAATCATAGTCAATGGAGTTAATCGCATTGAGATACAATCTACCAACACCGGGAACTGAGAAAATTCTTTCGATAACGAGTGAACCGGAAAGAACGCTGATAAACTCACCGACGATGGATGGGAAAATCGGAACCATCGCGTTTCTAAGTGCGTGTCTTGTAGTTGCCTGACGCTTTGTAAGACCCTTTGTTCTTGCGAGAAGCATAAATTCACTTGTAAGAACCTCAGTAAGTTCGGCACGGGTAAATCTTGCATATCCGGCAATAGAGCCAAAGGACATAGAAAGAATAGCAGGAATCATTGATTTAAACATCGGCCACGAGAAATAATCATAGCCGCCTAGCATCGTTTTCGGCAACAAATTCCACTTAAAGCAGAGGAAATACAAAATAAGAGAAGCCGTTACGAAACCGGGAACTGAAATAAACACCATAACTGCAGTACTTATCGTATGGTCTTGCCACTTGTTTTTCTTCAAAGCAGCAAAAATACCAAGCGCGATACCAATCGGTACTGAGAAAAGTGATGAATAAACGTTCAAAAGGATGGTGGGAGGAAGCATTGATACAAAGGTATCCCAAACGGGTTTGTTAGCAAACTCGGGCATATTGGTACCAATACCAAAGTCTCCGTATAAAAAGATTCTCTTCAAATAGAGAATAAACTGTTCAGGAATCGGTTTATACCAACCTCTTGCTTCGATCTGCGCTTCAAGAAGCTCTCTGTCCTTACCAATACCAACATTGATAGTGATAGGAAGAAGCTTAATCAATACGAAGCACATAACAAATATGATCATAAAGGTCATGAGCATAAGCCCGATTCTCTTCAGTATATATTTAAGCATATACATAATGAATGATCTCCTTTCATATATTTTTCGAACACATTCGGTTATAGCCGAATATAGCCGAAACCACATAGCCGCACACATAAGACACGGCTACCTTCGGATATAACCGAAAATTAGTAAAAAAAGTGACTTTTTCGATGTGGCTTTAAACTGACAAATGGAGGGATAGCCAAAGACTATCCCTCATTTGTTTTTCAACATACAAGATGATATGTTATATATTAACGTTTGTAATCAAGCTGACCGTTGTTTTCTTCAAGGATAGCAGCCCATTCAGCGTCGTCGTAATTGTATGTCATGTACTTCATACCGCCGTAGCCCATGAATGTGTTGTACTCATATGTGATGTAGTCAACCTTGTAAGAAAGCATGGAAGCTGCGAAGCTGTAAGAAATCGGAACTGTGTAGTATGCCTGAAGAACTGCCTTTTCAAGAGCTGCAATAAGCTGAAGTCTCTTGGATTCAGGAAGCTTAGCAGAAGACCAGTTGTACTTGCAACCGGAGTTACCGTTAAGACAGTCATACCATTCCATAAGGGACATTGTTTCTGTGATGTCGCCACCGTCTTCACCAACGCCAACCATTGTAAATGTCATCATTTCGCTGGATGTATCCCAAGCTGCAGAGTACATATAGTCAGGGCTGAGGTAAGCAAGAAGGAAGTAACCGGGGTCCCAAGCTGCGCCTGTCCAACCACCTGTACAGATATCGTATGCACCTGCACGGAAGTCGTTAGCCCAAGCGGAAGCGAAGTCCTTAAGTTCTGTTTCAAGTCTGCCTTCAAGAGGAGTACCAACTACCATTTCCTTAAGAGCGCCGGAAAGGAAGTCATACTGTCTCTGAGTGCTTTCATTAATTACGGATGTACCGAATGTAAGAACAACCTTATCTGTGCCGGAGATTTCACCGTCAGCAACAGCCTGGTTGTAAGCAGATGTTACAAGTTCCTTTGCCAACGGGAGGTTGTAACCTGTGATAGCTGCAACTGCCTCATCAAGAGAAGTATACTGTGTATAATCTACTGAATAAACTTCGCAAAGAACCTTCTTAGCTTCGTCTGTGTTACGGAACGCACCGCCGTTTGCTACGTCATAGTAGTGCATAGAGTTGTAAAGACCGAAACCTGCAAGAGAAGCTGTTGTGCACTTATCGTTGTACTCAGCTCTGTTAACTGCAAGAGAGATAGCTTTTCTGAAGTCTGCGTATGTAAGGATTGTCTTATTAACGCCTTCTGTTTCACGGTTTTCAAGAGCTTCCTTAGAGGACTGAAGCTGCATAGAACCTACGTAATCGTCAGGTGTGTAGTAAGCTCTAGAAGAGTTCTTGTAGTCGGGAGCAACGGAAACGTCGATACCGATACCTTCGATTTCACCGGAAAGGAACTTAAGCCATGCTGTGTTCCATTCACCAATTGTTTCGCAATAAACAACGTCTGTCTGGTAGAGACCTTCGTTTTCAGGAAGACCATAACCGTACCAGTAATCGTTTCTTTCAACTTTGTAGTACTTACCAGCCTGGAATTCAGTAAGCTTATAAGCACCCCAGCTCATTGTTGTTTCAACAGATGAGTTGTATGTAGATGTCCAAAGAGCGCCTTCAACGCCTTCCTGAGGAGCAACCTTGTTAGCTTCGTATGTTGCCTTGTGAACAAGAGGAAGAGAAGACATGTTGTAAGCTGCTGTGTAATCAAGAGAGCCATCTTCCTTGAGAAGCTCAAGAGCCTTTTCAAGAACGATAACGATTTCGTATTCGTTTTCACCTACGAAGATACCTACGTTAGGATTGCCTTCTTCGTCTGTCCAAGAAACTTCAGGATATGCACCGTCAGTAAGGAAGAAGTGAAGTTCTTCGTTGGGTTCTGTCTGCCACCAACCGATAAGAGCATCCCAAGCTGCCTTAAGTGTGGGATCTGCCTTAATTTCAGCAAATGTCTTACCTTCCATAGCTGCTGCTGTTTCAAGTGTGAAAGCACATTCGCCAAGGTAGTTAGCGATGAGGTAGTTAGCGCAAGACTTAGCATTGTAGCTTGCGGGGAAGCCCATCATTGTTCTCAAAGCAACTTCAGCAAGAAGTGTCTTGCCGTTTACAGTTGTTTCGGGAGGAGCAAGTGTAAAGATAAGGCTTGCATCAAGATCTTCGGAGTAAACGTCTGTCTTAGGAACGTCGTAACCAGCCTGGCCCTGCTTAGCGTAAAGCTTAGCGCCAACGAGAGACTGTGCAGAGTTGTAGTAAGAGTCAGCTCTGTAGTTTCTGAAGAGAGGGTTGAGCTGTTCCATCATTGAGTAAACGAAGTCTTCAGCCTTGATAGGATCGCCGTTTTCCCACTTAAGGTCGTTACGAAGAGTGATTGCGTAAGCGTAACCTGTGGAATCAGGATCAAGTCCCCAAGCTTCTGCATACTTCGCTGTTACGTCAACGAGAGATGTAGCCGCATTGTAGTTAACTGTGAACTCACCGGGAAGGATCTCACCATTTGGATCGAACTTAAAGTCGAATGAGAAGAAGGAAGAACCGATGTAGCTCATAATCTGTGTGTCGTTGTTGTCCTGGTATGTAAGTTCATTCCAGTTAGAGGGAGACACAGCTGTGTAATCATTGTAAGTGTGTACTCCTACACCCTGATGTACATCAGGACCGGGTTTGGGGCCGGGGTTAGTTGTTGTTGTAACGCCGGGCTTGTTGCTGTTTGCAACGAGAACCACTGCTACACTTGCTGCGATAGCAACTACAAGTGCGATAGCAATGATAATTATTAATCTTTTTTTGTTCATAATTTTTCTCCTTTTCAAAGATTATGCCTCATTGTAACACACGTTTTTGTGTTTGTCAATACCTTTTTTAAAAAAAATTGAAAAATTTTCAAAAAATTATTTGTGTTAATTTTTTTGAATTTAAGAGTGTTAATTTTTTGTCATTTTCGTGAAAACCCTTGATAATCAAGCATTTATGGGTTTTTTGCCATTTTCTTATTCCGTTTCATTTTGTTTCATTTTTGATTTAAAAAACAAAAATTAACACTATTATATTTTTGTTAATTATTCAACACTCCACCTCCACCAAAGACACCTCAATCGTTTTAAAACCAACTTTTGTTTGTGCATTTTATACTACCGTGTTCATTTAAACTTTATTATTTTGTGCATTTTTCACCACATAAAAACTACAAATTTTAATTTTTTTATAAAAATCCGTATATATAAATTATTTCACAAAACTCGAATTTTAAACTTTTTTTAATAAAAATCACCAAAAATAATGATTTTTTATTGTTTTTCATCTTGGAAACTCGATTTTTTCCTACATTATATTATATATAGAAACAGCAAGGGCTTTATTCATCCTTGCTGCCCAAATTAAATTTATTTTTTCTTTATAAAATTTTAAAATCAGTCAACGCGCCATTTAAATTTGTTTAATATATTGATTTCCTACATTTATTATATAACAAGTTATCAGAATACATCAATTTCTAGCTCTTTTGCCGTTATATTCCCTTCCCGCACCCTCAAATTCATTTTAGTAATATCCATCACATATGAATTAAATTTTAAGTTATTGATTATTTATATATTAGGATAGTCCAACAAATATAAAAATTTGGCGCTCCGCCAAAGCCGAGCGCCAATGATTTTAATTATTATTTTCTCTTTTTAAATATATAACTTCTAAACAATATGATATTCAAGACAGTGAACATTCCAACAAAAATCAACACCGTCAAACCTGGATTCACAGGTGCAAGCTTTGCGAGAAGCATAAGTGGGAAGCCCAAAACTATCGCAGGGAAATTTTGATACACAAGATTGTCCGAAACAGGAGTTCTAAATTCTGGGTCGATTTCACGAAGAAGAATAACGCCTGTTGACGCAGTTCCCGTAAGCATACCATACATTGCCAAGAACTGCTCCTCATAATAATCAGGAAAAAGCTTCTTTGCAACAAATCGATTGTATACAAATGTAACAACAAGACCTGCAACACCAAGGATAGCAAGGATAATCCAATACTTTTCAAGCGCCTCAAGACGAATAGCAGCAACGCCTGCAACAACCATTATGTCAAAGAAAACGTTGGAAAGACGAGTCATAAGGAAGTTATTGGTATATTTTCTTGTAATAATTTTCTTAACGTAAAGGAAGTTAACAATCGTTTTAACAAGAGTAGCCGTAAGAACACCAAAGAGGAAGTTGAATCCGTAAATTGTTTCTTCCATGCCAATAAGCGCGCTAAGACCAACCATAATCGCATAAGAAAGACCGTAAGCAAGCATTATGAATGCAAGTTGTACTGTGAGCTTGTCAACACTCTCTTGCATAGGAATTTCATTATATTCTTCGATTTTATCAGTATGAGTACTTCCATCAGTTCTTGTGGAAAGTTTAAGCTTGCCTGATTTTCTTCGGATATTGAGGTGGACAACACCACCAATAGCAGCAGAAAGGAATCCAAGCGCCGCAATTGTCAAACCAAAGCTTCTGCCGTTGATAAATCCATTTTCATTTTCATAAACGCTACCCCAGTTGAGAGCTTGACCTGTTCCCTGACCATATCCGAAAGGAAGCAAAATACCAGCACCGGCAAAGAATCCGGAAATAACATTTGCAGCTATCATTGTTATAATAATACCAACTGTACCCTGCAAAAGATAGGTCGAAACTGTTGTAAGTCCTGTGTTAAACACTTCGCCTGCACGTTTTTTACCTATTCTTCCGCCATTCGTTTTGAGAGAGGAAGCAATAAAACCAAGAGCCAAGCAATGATATGTAATTACCTCAAGTGTTTCGTGTCCGGAATTGCCGAACATACCCGAATCAAAGAATGCATTGCCCGTAATAAGCTTATAGATCCATTCCACCAAAAGAATAATAATACCACCGAGCACGGAATTGGGAATAAGTGAGTTCTTCAAAAAAGGAACTCTTCTTTTAAAAATATTAGCCACCATCAAGCTGCCAAGAAGCAACGTCAACAAGAGCACAAAGCTCCAAACACTAGAGTCCGAGAAACTGTTCATAATCTTCTCCTTTTTCTGCTTTTTTTATATTGCGATAACGGAACGTGAGATTAACATATTTAAGTGCATTAAATCTTTCTCCACCCGTTATCTGATATACCTTATCACCAAAATAAAGATTAAGTTTGTTTTTTCCACAAACAGTAATGGCTCTTATCTCGCCAAGCGGGAACACATAATCCTCTTCCCCGCCCAAAACGGCAATTCTATCGCCATAAAGATGGATTTTAACATTTTCATAAAGTTTTTGTTTGTGTTTGTAAACAATAACCTCATCTATAGCGCCGTCTTCAACGTATATTGGCTCATCACCAAAAGACGCAAGATCAAGAGCACCGACAAAATTCAGTTGTGCATCATACCAATCTGCAATAAATTTATAGGGGAGTTCACAATTCACGCCTCTCAATTCCTTGTTTGGCAAATATTGTGCTTTCATTCCACACTTTTTGCACTCTATTTCATCGCCGTGGCTTTCAAACGTTGAAAGCGCGTTGCACTTGGGACAATAATAGATTGCGCGCTCAAGATATTCTGCCAAGCGCTTGTGATGATATTCACCCTCAAGTTTTGTTTCATCAACGTAAAGCTCGCGATTAATAATATCCATCATCTCGGTGTCAGTCAGTGTTTTGAATTCTTCGGGTTCCATCACGCGCGAAACGTATGAACGCATTTGAGTTCCCTTTCTCGATTCATCACCCCAACGAGGAGCAACACCATATCCGCCTTCAATTTTAACAAAAACAATGGGAAGTCCGAGCTTTTTAACAAGCATTGCAATAGCAGGATTTATGTATTCTGTGTGTCCACTATAGGTTCTGTTTCCTTCAGGGAAAAGCGCAATCGTTCCACCCTCACGAGCGACTCTCATACAGTTAAGCACTGCAGAAATGTCAGTTGCCTGTTTCTTTATCGGTATAGGATTCACCGCAAAACGAAGCAAATCGGAAACAAATCCCATCGAGAAAATGTCTTCACTCGCAATATAGTAAACGGGGCCTTTGAACATATAACCAATAAAGAACTGGTCAAAGCCCGTCTGGTGATTTGCAAGAATCAAATATTGACGATCGCCCTGCTCTTTGAATTTTTCAATTTTAATATTATATTTTTTTGTAACAAACGGCCAGCACACTCCCTTTGCAAGAAGAGTAATAACCGCGTGTCTTTTTTTGAGCCACGGCTCTTTTTTCTTTTTCTTCTTTTTTGTTTTGTTTTGATTCATCAGAAGATTTCCTTTTAAAATGAGTTTGTTGCGCAAATTAGCAACTACAACGATAATTATATCACCAAAAAAAGATGCCGTCAAGTTTTTTTGGGCATTTTTTAGAATTTATACATTTTTATTCAATAATAACCACAAATATTCATTAAATATTCATTTTTTAAAGATATAAGAAATCAAATATACTTTTTTACGTTGACAAAATTTTGCCATTATGATAGAATAAACACGATAAAAATACTTGTTTTGAGGTGTAAAATGAGTCAGTTTCATATAAGCGAAAGCAATATAATAATAGAAAATAAAATATATAGTGGCTCTCATTTTGCGCGCGAAATTCACGAAGATGGCAACAAATATGGCACGTTTCGTACTTATACAGTGCTTGTTGATGGCGATAACATCATCTTTAAAAACTGTGTTTTTGAAAACATCGCGGGCAAAGGAGAGGACGTTGGTCAAGCGCTCGCACTCTACCTCGATGGTGATAACATAACACTTGAAAATTGCACTTTGAAAGGACATCAAGACACTCTCTTTTTAGCGCCTCTGCCCGAAAAAGAGATAATTCCAGGTGGTTTCTTAGGCCCCAAACAGTTCACAGAACGCAAAAATCGCACATTTTTCTTCAAAAATTGCATAATTGAAGGTGGAGTTGACTTCATCTTCGGTGGCGCAACTGCATATTTTGAAAATTGCGAATTCATAAGTGTCGAAGAAGGATACATATTCGCACCTTCCACCCCTCAAAACGTTGAAAAGGGCTTCGTTGCTAAAAATTGTCGTTTTATAGCAACAAAAAATGTAGCTCCCCACTCGTGCTATATCGCACGCCCTTGGAGGGACTTTGGCGCAGTTGAACTTATCGATTGCTATCTCGGTGAACACATTCACCCCGATGGATATGACGATTGGGGTAAAACGCACGCGCATTCAACAGTGAGATTTATTGAACGCGCCTCTTACGGCGAGGGAGCAAATAAGCATCGCGCACCTTTTGTAAAGGTTGAATAATACATAAATTGGGATTTAACGAGAAGATAGTTATAAGAGAAGGAATGTTCTTTTTCGAGAAAAAGAACCAAAAAGCTTTTTAAAACCTATTTATAAATAAAATTCGCGCAAATCGTGTTGTTATACAACACATAACGATTTTCTCCCCTGTCGAAAATCTGTGATTTGCTATATCATTAGTAACCACATTACTCTTGGTTTAGGTGATGTCTTATTAAAGCATCATAATGCACTTAAGCATAGTTTTAACAATACAACAAAGTAAATTTTAGAAAAACAAATCTTTGATTTGGTTTTCGTAGTTTTGAAAGTTCAATTTCGTGCG
>JAZRRX010000002.1:0-4274 GCA_045651165.1 Eubacteriales bacterium | reverse complement strand
CTTATTAAAGCATTATAATACACTTAAGCATAGTTTTAACCCTACGGTTAAGTAAATTTTAGAAAAACAAATCTTTGATTTGGTTTTCGTTGTTTTGAAAGTTCAATTTCGTACGTCGTACTTGTACGTAAGAACGGAATTGGAGTTTCAAAACCGATAATTCATTTGTGAATTATCGAAAATTTACGAAGATTACCCAAAAACTAATGCGATTGTTTTGCTCCGCTTTTTCAAAAGCGGAAGCCTAGCGGCTTGAGCGTCCCTATAAATAAAACTATCTCCCCTACAAATCAAAATTTGAAGTTCAAAACCATAGATTTAAACAACAATATTCACCACGAGGTAAAAATGATTAAGAAGAATATAAGAATAAAACTCACCTCACTCCGCGAGGCAACGAACGACCATTTCTTTGCTCAGATGCTTGGCGACGAGGTTGATGAATATGAAGAATTTGAGGACGAATTTCCCGAAGAACAAGAGTCTGAAGGGCCCATCGAAATGTTCTCTGAAGGTGAACTTTACATCACGGACGAGCGCGTGATAATTGCCTATGACGAGAGCGAGCTCACGGGTATGGAGGGCTCTCACACACAGGTGCGCTTTGAGAAAAATCAGGACGGACTTGTAACGATGATGCGACACGGAAATGTGAGCACAATTCTCGTTTTTGAGGAGGGAAAGCGTCACATTTGCACCTATCAAACCCCATATATGCCGTTTGAAATTTGTGTTTTTACAAAGAGTGTAAAGAACACTTTACTTCAAAATGGAGTAATCGAGCTTGATTACATAGTTGAAATCAGGGGTGCTGAGGCAGAGAGAACGCAGTTCAAAATTGAGGTTTTTGAGGACGAGAGCTCTCCTGCGTAACAGTATAAATTGAAAAAATTACGCATAATATGACTCAAAAAAAGGAGTTGTATTATGCGTATTTTTATAGTGATTGGCACGCGTCCGGAGGCAATAAAGATGCTTCCACTTGCTATCGAATTGCAAAAAATTGAGCAATTTGATACCAAAATTTGTTTCAGTGGACAGCATAAGGATATGGCTTTATCGGTGTTTGATGAGTTCAAAATATCTCCTGATTTTGCTTTTATGGGAATGAAAACGGGTCAAAATTTAAGTGAAATGACGGTGTGCTTGCTTGAATTTTTTGATGTGCTTTTTAGGGAACAAAATCCGGATTTGGTGCTTGTTCACGGGGACACAACAACGGCTTTTTGCGCCTCCTTGTCGGCTTTTTATCAAGGAATTAAAGTGGGGCATATAGAGGCAGGATTGCGCTCCTATGACAGCCATTCCCCCTATCCCGAGGAATTTAATAGGGTGGCTATTGACGCTCTATCTGACATACATTTTTCACCGACTGAAAAAGCCACTCGAAATTTACTGAATGAGGGCAAAAAGTCAGTATTTACAGTGGGTAACACGGTTATTGATGCTCTAAAATATTCGTTATCGTACGAGATTTCTATGCCCATTTTTGATGAAATCGGCGCGCGTAAGCTCGTGCTTATAACCACTCATCGCAGAGAGAATTTGGGCAAGAAAATGCGCGCGTCCATGCTCGGCATCAGGGATATTTTAAATGCGCGAGATGACCTTTTTGGAGTTCTGCCCGTCCACCCGAATCCAAAGGTGAGAGAGGTGGTATATGATGTGTTCAAAAACATCAAAAATATTAAGATTTGTGAGCCGTTCCCGATGCGTGAGTTTCATCATTTGCTCTCTCGCGCATTTGCAATTTTCACCGATAGCGGAGGCATTCAAGAGGAGTCGGCATATCTTGGTGTGCCCGTCTTTCTCCTTCGCGAGAACACCGAGAGGCAGGAGTGTATAGAGCTTGGCAATCTCTGTATTGTGGGTAGTGACAGAGAACGAATAAGGCGCGAATTTTTATCATTTTTAGATGATGACGAAAGGCAAGAAAAAATGCGTCTTTCCACCTTTGCTTTTGGTGATGGAAATGCGAGAAAGAAGATTTCTAAAAAACTCTTGATATTGGGAGAAAAAGGTGATATAATTAAAATGACATAATGTTGTATATATGACGTTTAGGAGGGTTTAAATGAAACTTTGCGAACTTAAAAATCTTATAAATGGTGGCTCATTTGATGCTAAATTTGTGGAGCTTTACGATGCTTCTTCTGTGGCTTTGCAAAAAGAGAGATACATTTCTGCCATTGACAATTTTGCTTCACTTTATGGCAACGAAAGGGAGATAAATCTCTATTCTGTTTCGGGCAGAAGTGAGCTTGCGGGCAACCACACAGACCACAATCGTGGCAAGGTTATTGCCGCTTCTATAAATCTTGACATAATTGCCGTAGTTTCGGCAAACGGCACAACGAAGATAAATCTCAAAAGTGATGGCTTTAATCAAATCAATCTCGATTACACAAATTACTGTGAGCCAAATGAAAAGCATTTTGGCACAAGCGCATCTCTGATTGCAGGAATGTGCCGTGGTTTTGTTGACAACGGACACAAAATCGGTGGATTTGATGCCTATCTTACATCAAGTGTGCTTCGTGGCTCGGGACTTTCATCTTCTGCTGCTTTTGAAGATATGATTGGAAATATTCTCAATCACGAATTTAACGATGGCGCAGTTTCAAACGTTGAAATTGCTCAGCTTGCACAGTACTCCGAGAACGTATTTTTCGGCAAGCCCTGTGGTCTTATGGACCAGGTGGCGTGTGCTTATGGCGGTATTGTGTCAATCGACTTTGAAGATACTAAAAATCCCAAAATCGAGAAAATAGATTTTGACCTTACAAAAGCCGGATACAACCTCTGCATTGTTGACACAGGTGGAAATCACGCGGACCTTACTGATGATTACGCGTCCGTGCCACTTGAAATGAAGTCTGTGGCATCGATTTTTGGCAAGAGCGTTCTTCGTGAATGCAACCGCGCTGACGTTATAGCTTCTGCTCGAGAAATTCGCGAAAAATGTGGTGACCGTGCGCTTATGAGGGCAATTCATTTCTTTGACGAAAACGAGCGTGTTGACCGCATGAAAAATGCGCTTGAAAACGGAGATTTGAATGCTTATTTCGGTGGAGTTATCGAGTCCGGTAAATCATCTTTCTGCTATTTGCAGAATGTTTATACAACTAAGAACGTCGCAGAGCAGGGACTTAGCGTTGCCCTTTGCCTCACTGATGGATTTTTAAGAGGCAGAGAGGGAGCTTTCCGTGTTCACGGTGGTGGCTTTGCAGGTACAATTCAGGCATATATCAAGGAGAGTGACGTTGCTTCCTATCGCGCTCTTATGGATTCGGTATTGGGAGATGGCGCGTGCTTGGTTCTTCGCGTGAGAGCTGACGGCGCAATTAAGGTGAACTGATGAGCAATTATTCCATAACCGCGCTCTATTCGGGCTCGAAGGGAAATTCGGTGCTGATTGAGAGTGAAAAAGCAAAAATTTTGATTGACGCGGGCAAGAGTGCGCGTGCGCTCTGCACGGCACTTGATGAAGTCGGTGTCGGCATTGACAAAATTGATGCGATTTTCATTACTCACGAGCATCGCGACCACATCTCTGCGCTTGAGATACTTTTAAAGTATCACAAAATACCCGTGCATATCGTCAGTGCAAGTGCTAAAAAGTTGCTTTCGAAAGGATTGTCTATCTACGAGGAGCTTATTTGCACTCATGCTCCCATTTTCTCGGTTGAGATTGGGGATATGACAATTAAGAGCTTTCAGACTCCACACGATAGTGAGTTTTCAGTTGGATATACCATTAAAATTGGTGAAAAAACCATCGGATATGCTACCGATATTGGCTACATAACAAACGAAATTAAAGAGGCACTCACAGGTTGCGAGAGCGTTGTGCTTGAATGTAATCACGACGAGGAGATGCTTATGAAAGGCACTTATCCTTATGATTTGAAACTCCGTATTAAGTCGAATAGGGGACACCTTTCAAACACCGATTGTGCCGATTTTGCAAGTCAACTTTGCTTTGTGGGCACGAAGAATGTATTGCTTGCGCACTTGAGTGAGGAAAATAACGAGCCGATGCTTGCCTTTGACACTGTTTGGAGTGCAATCTCAGATGATAGTGTCAATCTCAAGGTGGCATCACAATATCAAGCGGTTAAGTTGATTTGAACGATAAATTGGGATTTATGAGGAAGTTAGTTTATACGGATTTAGGGGGATTTTGAAAAATCCCCCTATAACCCCAAAACTTTTTAAACCTATTTAAAGTCAAATTTCGCGCAAATTGTGTTGTTACACAACACATAACGATT
>JAZRRX010000001.1:0-23948 GCA_045651165.1 Eubacteriales bacterium | reverse complement strand
CTGCGTTGTCATAGATTTTGTACACGTGTTTAAGTGTTACTGTTGACATATTTTTCTCCTTTTGCGTTACTTTTGGCCGCTATATTCGGTGGCATTAAAACAAAATTTGCCCCAGCGGTTTTCCTCAAACGCGGTTTATTTATAAATATATAAAATATATTTACTTACATAATTTCGTTAAATAGCAATAATTAATGCTATTTATCATTTATCTATCGTGAGTATCATTTGATAAAGTGTTGAACCAAACTCACACCAACACTTAACGCCTATTCAACTCTTCAAATTGGAATTTGACTACTTGTTAACTTCGGTATAATGTTTTTTAAAACGACCTTTGTTGAATATTATAAATTTATACTGTTCACCGCTCGTCATTCGCATAGTTGCTATTGGAAAAACGATCCATTTCCATGTCAACTCACAAATTTCATTAAAAGGTAACACAAGATTTTTGTATTTTTTATCCACAGTCAACTTGTTCGTTTTGTATGTGATAGACTCATCGTCAATATAAATTCCACCACCTACTATTCCGTTATGGCATATTAAACTACCCATAAATGATTTTTTCATTATACACCTCGACAAATTGGAATTTACTTATCCTCTTTATCTTGCTTTGATACAAGAATGATTGAACCTACAAGCAAAACTACGCCAAGCGAAAAGCAGACACTGCCAACAATTGTATTCAACTGATTGGCAAAGAAACCAATCATTCCACTGCCTACCGCACAGCAAATTACTTGAAGAACCTCTTTCATATAGTCACCTCCTCATATTCAAGTTTATCGATTATATAACTAAACAATTTTATTATATCACAAAAGGTAGTATTTGTAAATACTTTTTTTGTGTGTACCTATGCCAAGTCGACTTGCACCAAATTTGCACCAAAATCGAAAATTTAGCAAAAAGAAAACCCCGAAAACCTTGTAGTTTCGGGGTTTGTTGATAATATAAAACAAGAAATAATTATCTCTTGCTGAACTGTGAGCCCGTTAATAAAACAGTCCTGTGGACTGTTTTTAGGGCGACATAACCCGAAGGCTGTGCTTCGGGTTAGCCTCAGTTCGACAGAGATAATTGGATCAAAAGCAAAAAACAACACCAACTGCAAAGTTGGTGTTGTATAAGATATTTGTAAACCAATTATCTCTTTGAGAACTGAGGAGCACGACGAGCGCCCTTGAGTCCGTATTTCTTTCTTTCCTTCATACGAGGGTCACGTGTAAGGAATCCAGCAGCCTTAAGTGCGGGCTTGTTTGCTTCATCAGCTGCAACAAGTGCACGTGCAAGACCATGACGGATTGCACCAGCCTGACCAGAGATACCACCGCCGTTTACAAGAGCGATGATGTCCCACTTGCCTTCGTTACCTGTAGCGCCAAAGGGCTGATTAACGATGAGCTTGAGTGTTTCAAGACCGAAATATGTGTCGATATCTTTGCCGTTGATTGTGATAACGCCTGTACCAGGAACGATTCTTACACGAGCAACGGATTTCTTTCTTCTACCTGTACCGTAAAAATAGGGCTTTGAGCTTGTATACATATTCTTCGTCCTACCTTTCATTAAACTTCTACAGCAACGGGCTTCTGAGCCTCGTGCTTGTGGCTTGCGCCAGCGTAAACCTTAAGACGTGTAGCTGCCTTTGCACCAAGTGTGTTGTGAGGAAGCATACCCTTAACTGCGAGTGTCATTGCAAGCTCAGGCTTTGTAGCCATAAGAGTCTTGTACTGAACTGCCTTCATACCACCGATGTAACCGGAGTGGTGGTAGTAGTACTTCTGTTCAAGCTTTCTACCTGTAAGAATAGCCTTGTCAGCATTGATGATGATTACGAATTCACCACAGTCAGCGTGAGGTGTGAATTCAGGACGGTGCTTGCCACGAAGAATGTTAGCAGCAGCAACTGCTGTTCTACCAAGGGGCTTATTAGCAGCGTCTATAACATACCATTTTCTTTCAATGGTATTTGCATTTGCAAAATAAGTAGACATTAAAATATCCTCCAAATAAAATATAATAAGTTTTTTAACCTTGCACATTATATCATTTATAGTTCCCTTTGTCAATAGGTTTTCAAAAACTTTTTTCGTCGTTTTGATTTATCAATATGCTATCTCGTTTTTTCTCGTTTTTTCATATAAAAAGCTCGTTTTTCCTCGTTCGCGATTTTAAAATTTTTTCGAATATTTTTTCTATCTTTCTAATATTTTAGAGTAAATGAGCAAAAAAGAGAGGAAAAATCAATGAATTACAACCATTTTATGCCCGAGGGCGCAATACTTTACACGCAAGAAAACCTATCATACATTTCCAATTTATCGGGACTTGAGCGCGCCATGAGAGAAAACAAAACTCTTGAAGCCACCGCTATAATGTGCGATAATGACCTCAACCTTCACGTTGACTTGTGTGGAATAAAAGGGATAATCCCAAAAAATGAATGTCTTTTGACACCAACCGGAGAAAGCATAAAGGACATAGCAATAATTACAAGAGTGGGAAAACCCGTGTCTTTTAAGGTGATTTCCATAGAAGCACGCGGAGATAAGTTTTGCGCCATTCTTTCAAGACGCGCGGCACAAATGGAGTGCAAAAATTACTATCTTTCTTCCCTGCTTCCAGGGGACATAATTGATGCTACAGTAACCCACCTTGACAATTTCGGTGCATTTGTGGATATCGGTTGTGGCAATATTTCGCTTTTATCAATAGATTGCATTTCGGTGTCGCGTATCAGTCATCCATCTGACCGTCTTTTTGTTGGACAAAAAATCAAGGTAATTATTAAATCGAACGATATTGAATGTGGGCGCATTTATGTTACTCTAAAAGAACTACTTGGCACTTGGGAAGAAAATGCAGCCGAATTTTCTGTAGGTCAAACTGTTTCTGGAATTGTTAGAAGCATTGAAAGCTATGGCGTTTTTGTCGAACTTTCTCCAAATCTTGCAGGACTTGCTGAACTCAGAGAGGATAAACGCGTATTCAAGGAGCTTATGGTTGGTGATAGCGTTTCAGTTTACATAAAAAGTATAATTCCCGAAAAAATGAAAATAAAACTCGTCCTTATTGATATCACAACAGAGCAACAAAGCACAAAACCTATTCAATATTTTATTGACACAGACAAAACAGAACATATAGATACATGGCAATATTCCCCCGACTATTGCACAAAAACTGTGGAAACAGTTTTTGATTAAAGCATTGACTTTTCTGTTATTTTTGTTATAATTATTAAGATAACTAATAACAGAGGAAAATATGGAACATAAAGAATTATTTTTGAAAACGAGTGTTTGGCGACTCTTTTTCATTGCGGCAATTCCGGGTGCTATAAGTATGCTTGCTTCTGCCCTTTACGGACTGTTTGATGGCATATTTGTAGGGCAAATACTTGGTGATACGGCTTTTACCGCAATTAACCTTGCCTTTCCGTTTGTAATAATAAATTTTGCAATTTCAGATCTTATTGCCGTTGGCTCGGCAGTACCTATTTCGATAGCACTTGGTAAACAAGAGGAAAAAGAAGCAAACAACATTTTCACCTGCGCTCTCCTTATGATAATGGGTGCAGGCGTGGTTATGGGTACATTGCTCTATGTTGGCTCACCCTATCTCCTTGCGTTTCTTGACGCAAGTGAGGAGGCGCAAAGACTTGCAGTACAATATATCCGTGTGTATGCACTTTTTTCTCCGCTTATCACAGCTGGATTTGCACTTGACAATTATTTGAGAATTTCGGGTAAGACAAAATTTGGAATGTGGTTAAGCATTACCGTAAGCATAGTTACTGCTTTGCTTGAATTTGTATTCTTATTCGTATTTAAATTTGATATTTGGGGCGCAGCACTTGCGAGTTGCCTTTCTATTCTTGCATTTGTGCTTATCGCATTTTTACCATTTGCTCTCGGAAAGTTCACTTTACATCTTACTAAACCTAAGTTTTCTAAAAAAACCACAATACAAATCATTAAATGTGGAACACCCATCTTTTTAGCTAATATATCCGGAAGAATTACTTCTGTGGTTATGAATAAAGCTCTTATCTCAATGGGTGGGGACTCCGCCGTGGCAATTTACGGAATGCAAATGTATCTTGGGGAGGTTTTAAATCCCGTAATATACGGACTTTGCGACTCAACCCAGCCAGCCATTGGATATAACTGGGGTGCTAAACGCTTTGACAGAGTAAAAAAACTTGCAAAATGTATCTTTTCAGCAAGTGCCGTAGTGAGTATAATCGCATTTCTTGCAATGTGGTTTATGCCCGATATTCTTATTTCATTTTTCACAACAAGTACGGATACGGCATTCTTAAACGAAGCAACAAAAGCCCTTAAAATATTCGCCGTGTCAAAACTTTTCTTCTGGTTTGCGTTTTCAACACAGTGCTATATGACCGCGGTTGAAAAATCATTCTATGCAACATTAATTTCCGTTGGAAGCGCATTTATCTTCCCAATGATATTTATCCTCAGCTTACAATCACTCGGACTCACGGGTCTTTGGCTCAATGCTCCGCTCACAATGGCGCTTTGTTGTATAATGTCAATAATTATTCTTATTCTTTTTAAGAAAGAAATGAAGAAAAAACACTTAAATTAATATAAAAAAGCACCTCAAATTGAGGTGCTTTTGTTATTTGTTATAATTCTTTGCTTCATTTACATAAGAAAATGCATTGTCCTTGATGGATTCTATTTCCTCATTAGTAAGCTGTCTTACAATTTTCATAGGATTTCCAAAAACAAGACTTCCCACAGGAACAACCTTGCCTTGAGTAACCAAAGCACCTGCTCCGATGATGGAATTTTTCTCTATCACTGCACCGTTCAAAACGATTGCGCCCATTCCAATCATTACATTGTCCTTCACCGTGCAACCGTGAACTATCGCGCCGTGCCCAATAGTTACATTATCTCCTATTTGGACTCCAAATCCCTCGCTTGTGTGAATAACGGCATTATCTTGAATGTTGGAATTTTCACCGATTTTTACCTTACTAGAATCAGCTCTAATAACGGCATTGAACCAAACACTACTGTTTTTTCCTATTTCAACGTCACCAACAACTCGCGCTCCGTCAGCCATAAAAACACTTTTATCAATTGATTTCATAAATGACCTCCGATTTATTTAATAATAGCTATACGTTGATTGTTTTACAAACTCTGTATGTCCCGTTCTCACCCGTATCGGATTTTCCAATAACAAATGTATTGGCTATAAGAGTTTCTGGCAAATAAACGTTACCAAGAAGGTTGTGTGCGACATTTATTTTCTCGGCATCATCATCCATAAACAAGGTTGTATGAAAGATAAAATCAAGATCGTATTCGTGAAGCGGGACACCGTATTTATCGCGGAGCATTTCATTCAATTTTGTGGCAAGAGCTTCGATTTTTTCGTTTGATTGCATTCTTATCCACATAATGTTCTCATGCTTTTCAATACCCTTTACCTTAATTTCAAAGGGATTTTGCACATTGTAAATATCAATTATATCATTTAAGATACTATCAAATAATGAATTTTCAACGTCGAAGGAAATCTTCAAAGAAATATGAAGCGGCAGTTGACAGGTCACGTTTGAAATATCGATCCTTTCAAACACTCCGTCAACTGCCTTTCTCGTTTCCTTGAGTTGTTCTTCTACGTTAATTCCAACCCAAACAAACATATAAAATTCTCCTTATCTAAAGTCGGTTTTACCGTCTTCAAAATAAATTCTTGTTCTTATAATATCATACTGCTCTTTAGTAACGTCGCCCGACAAAATTCCGAGTTTATCTTTAAGCATAGTAACAATATTTTCGGGGTTAATATGTGGGTGCGTCTGGTTAATTGAAGCAGACAATTTTGCATTGATCTTAATTGTTTCGTCTTCAAATTTAACACTAACATCACGAATGTATTCTGCAATATCAACTTCCTTGAAGAATATCTTTTTATATTTGTCCTTTGCTTTTTTGAGGATTATTACTTTATCTGCAGTGAGCAATTTTTCAATCTCTTGTGCCATATTTTCATCAGCACCCTCTGTTTTGATTGAAAAATCATATTCTGCCCAATAGATATCCTCAAGAGCAGTTTCAGCATAATATGCATCAAGGAAGCGAAGTTCCTCAGTAAGCTCATAGTTTATATGTTCCATAAGCTCTGACGGTGGAATTGCTCTCTCAACTCTAACGTCGAGATATTCACATTCACTCTGTGCACCAACCGATAAAGGAAGTGCAAAAATGAGCTTTGCATGTGGGTTAAAGCCCTTAGAATACCAAAGTGGAGCTTTAGCACGAACAAGCACTTTTGCCATTGCTTTTTGCAAATCGAGATGGGAAATAAACTGAAGATTTCCAACCTTACGGAACTTAAATCTAATATATTTAGGTTCGGGCAACATTGGATAGTCATCTTTAGAATATGGCTTTAATTTTGTTTCGGACACCATGTTCTCTCACCTCCAAGTTTATTTACACCGCAACCAGAACATTTTTCACGGCAAGAAGGAGTTGTTTTTTCGGCATAAGCATTCTTGCGCTCGCGCTTCAAAAATTCCTTTGTAACACCGCAATCGATAACGTCCCAAGGAAGAACCTCATCCTCTCCCCAAGTTCTGTTAGAATAGAAATTATAATCAATTCCACAGTCCTCAAAGACCTTTATCCACTCATCGTAATGGAAGAATTCATCCCACGCGTCAAAGCAGAATCCACGCTCACAAGCAAGTGCCAACGCAGGTGCGAGTCTTCTATCTCCACGAGCCAAAATTGCCTCCACATGAGAAACACGCGCGTCGTGGTGAACGTATCTAATCTTTCTATCGGTAATCTTGCTTTCAAGATATTTCTGCTTTTCAATAAATGTTTCCATAGAATCCTGTGCTTCCCATTGGAAAGGAGTAAAGGGCTTTGGAATAAAGCAAGAAACGCTCACAGTAACGCTTGGCGCTCTTCCCTTTTGCCTATTGGGATTTTCATAATAGGACTCAATTACAGCTTTGGCAAGGTCGGCAATACCATCAAGATCCTCATAGGTTTCGGTGGGCAAGCCCATCATAAAATATAGCTTACACGAGGTTTTACCAGCATCAAAGCCAACATTAACCGCGCGCAAAAGGTCTGCTTCGCACACGTTCTTATTGATAACGTCACGAAGGCGCTGACTACCTGCCTCGGGAGCAAATGTAAGTGAGCCTGTGCGCACTGTTGAAATCTTGTCCATAAGCTCCTTTGTGAAACTATCCACACGTAGTGAGGGCAAGGACAAGCTAATCATATTTTCATCCGTCCACTTAAGGAGGTTATCCGTAAGTTCGGGTAGACGAGAATAGTCACTAATTGAAAGTGATGAAAGTGAAATTTCGTCATACCCGGTTGCTTCAAACAAGCACTTTGCCTGTTGGTCAAGCACACCGGGAGTCTTTTCTCTAACAGGACGGTAAACCATACCTGCCTGACAGAAACGGCAACCACGAATACATCCACGATAAACCTCAAGCATAATTCTGTCGTGTACAGTTTCGATATAAGGCATAACCACTTTATCAGGGAAATATGCCTTATCCATATCGGTCATAATGCGCTTGAGTACACGTTTCGGCACATCATCATAAATAGGCGTATATGCCTTAATTGTGCCATCTTCTTTATATGTAACATCATAGAGAGATGGAACATAGATACCACCAATTTCAGCAGCGGCACGATGGAGAAAATCCTTCTTGTTATACGTGCCATTCTCTTTCATCTCAATGTAAAGACGAGTAAATTCAACTAAATTTTCTTCACCCTCTCCAATTGAAAAACAATCGAAGAAATCTGCAACGGGCTCGGCATTATATGCACAAGGTCCACCACCAATGACGATAGGAAAATCCTCTCCTCTATCCTTAGCATATAAAGGAATGCCTGCAAGAGAAAGCATTTTGAGCACTGTTGTATAGCACATTTCATACTGAAGTGTGATTCCCATAATGTCAAACTCTGAAAGTGCATCTCCACTTTCGTGAGCAGTAAGGGGAATATTATGCTCTATCATTTTCTGTTGCATATCGGTCCAAGGAGCATATGCTCTCTCGCACCAAATGTCTTTCTCTTGGTTGAGAGCACCATAAAGTATTCTCACACCAAGATTTGACATTCCAATTTCATATGTATCAGGAAAGCAAAATACCCATCTTGCTTTTATATCCTTTTCATCCTTAATAATCTGTCCAAATTCACCAGCACTGTATCTGCCAGGCTTTTCAACGGACTTAAGGATGGAATTATTCTTTATATACATTATTTCACCATTAATTTTTAATATAGAAATGAGTTAAAAGAGCCACAATAGATGCTCCCAAGCTCAAGGCAATAGAAAGTGCAAGCACTGTCATCAAATTGATTCCCGAAAGAAGTACAAGTGCAAATGACAAAATACCCATAACTATAAGCGCAACAACTCTTACCTTTGAAATAAGTGTTTCAAAATTATTAAGTTTAATGCACATCATCAATGCTTCTGAAAGAGCGCGTACGTTTTTAACCGATACAATACCACTGTCAATGGACTTTTCATTGGGCTTGATTTCTTTAAGGGTGGGGCGAACAATGCTAATTGAGAATTTCTTCATATCGCCATATCTCTTTGCCCATTTATTGTTTACGTTGGGATCGGCAGAACGAATGCCAATACTTACACCGCGTGCTGTAAGCTTGCGCGCAAGTCTTTCAAATTCACTTGAGAACTGATATGTAACATAAAGCTTTGCACCTAAAACTCCATTAAGTGCTATAAACATAATGCTATCTTCTCCACTTTCTTCAAGCTTAAGATCTGCACTTGTGTAGCTTGGATGAATATATCTGCTTCTCATAAACGAACCACTTCCAATAAGAACTGAAGTTCTTCCGTCAACTATAGCAGAGATACCCTCTTTGCTTATTTCTTTAATTTCAACCTTGTTTGAATGTGTCATCTCAGTTGTTGCAAATTCAAATACGCCCTTAAGAGGCCCTCCAACCTTTGAAAATACCGCCTGAGTATGATAAAGTATGCGATAAATCTCGTTGTTATCGTAGAGTTTAAGTCCCTTTGTTCTTACACTCTTTTTGTTGAATACGTTAAAATCATCAAAATAAACCACATTGCACTTGCCGTATTCAGCTACACTGGATTTACCAACAATACCCGTCTTATATTTTTTAAGTGCCGTATGAACTGAGAAGAATGCAAATTCACTCTCAAATATACTTGTGCATATAAGAAGGACTGAAAGTGTAATTATAAAACTGAAAATGATCGTGCCATAGCCCTCGCCCATAAGAAGAAGCAAAAGCATTACGCATATTGCAATAGAAAAGCTAAGAACTAAAGGAATGAGCTTGCTCATAGAAACCGTTGATGGAGCACTTGTTCTTGCAAAATATTTTTTCACAGTGGGAACACGTGAGATGCAATAGCTATCGCTTTCAATCATTTCACTATCATCATCAGTTTTAATTTTGCCATATGGTTCAAAAACGAGCTTCTTATCACTAAGCGAAACTATATTAAACATATAGGATTGCTGAGTGTGATCAAATATGTCATAGATAATGCTTATCAAAAGCAATACTGCAGATGCAGAATGGAATAACATTCCTGCAGAGGCATAGCCTTCAATGAGAATTATCAAAACATCGTGAAGTACACTTAAAAGCATAGTAAACAACGCGCCAATATATGAAAGAGATGAGAAACTCATCGGCTCTTTAAAAAGCTTAATGAATTTGTTACACGATATTATGAAACAAACAACAAGAAGTTGAAGTCCCATCAAAACGTGGAATGTAGGGTGATTTTCAATATTAAATGCACCACTGAACTCATTGCCTATCCAACCCAACATCTCATAAATCATAAGGACTACTGTAAATACAGCCGTACCTATTGCTTGACACAAAAGTCGAATCTTATCTGTTTTGTATTGTTTCTTTATTTTTATATTTTGAACTAAAGAGGAATATTCATCACCACAGAATCCAAAAATCTTCTTACCTTCAAGACTTTCTTCATCTTCCTCTTTAATGTCGTGAACTGCCTGACGAATTTTTTCGAATCCCACTGTCTGATTAAGTTCACTTTCACCACCAAGAGCAACCATAAGAGCAATATCAACCGCATCAAGATCATTGTCAGAAACTATCGGATTGAAATAATCCGTCTGCATATTTTTCTTTTCTTGGCTTTCTATATTTTGCTCAAGCTCTTCTTCTGTAGGTGGAATTATTTCTTCCTCTGCAGTTGCAAAATCCTTTTCTTTAATTATCTGCTCCCAGTCCTCAAAAATGGTGTATTGCTTGTCAGGAGCACGACTTTCTGTTATTTCTGCCTCAAACACTACGTCATCAAGATCACCCGTAAAGTCTTCAACGAATTGATTAAACACGGTTCCCTGTTGACCTTCAAGAACTTCATCATAGTTTATGGATTCCTCGGACACAGGTTCTTCCTCGTCAATGAAATTCTCAGGAATTTCGGTTGAGTTATCCGTTTCTTCTATGTAATCATCAGTGCTCTCAATTATGGGAGTTTCTTCAACAATCTCATCAAGTGGTTCTTCAACCTCTGCTTGTTCATCAATATCATTTTCAGATACAAAATCTTCAATCTCGTCAAAGGAATAATCCTCCATCACAGCAACTGAACTATCACTATGCTCAGAGGAAAAATGTTCCTTTAGCATATTCTTTATGTCATCGTCCGTGTGAACATCTTCGGTAGTTTGAGTATTCATTTGTGCATTTGAATCATTATTGTTGATTTCTGCTTGTTCTTTAAGCATTTCAAGCATCTTTTTAACATCATCATTATTAAAGCCGCTCACTCAAATTACCTCCTTTTTAAACTCAAATTTATTAAAAGTCATATTATTTCTTTTGTCTGTGTTGTTTGGATGCTTCAGCTAAAATTACAGCAGCTGCAGTAGAAACGTTAAACGAATTTACGTGGCCATACATTGGAATTGAAACTATAAAATCACTTCTCTGCTTAACAAGTTGAGAAACGCCCTCGCCCTCACTACCGAAAACGATAGCACATCCACCCGTAAAATCGGTGTCGTAGTATGCTTGTCCACCTGCTTCTGCGCTATAAATCCAGATATTTTGTTCTTTAAGCTCTTCAATAGTTTGCGCAATATTGGAAACCTTCGCAACTGCAAGATGCTCAATAGCACCGGCACTTGATTTTGAAACCAAGGGAGTAAGACCACTTGCACGTCTTTTCGGAATTATAAGACCATGCGCACCAACACCCTCTGCACATCTTATAAGCGCACCGAGATTGTATGGGTCGGTGATTCCATCAGAAATAACGATAAGTGGAGCTTCACCACGCTCGCGAGCAATAGCAATAATATCTTCAACCTCAACGTATTCCTTTTCAGCTGCCATTGCGATAACACCTTGATGCTGACTCATACCAGCCATTGAGTCAAGTTTTGCGCGCTCAACCTCAACAACGGGGATACCACGCTCAATTGCCTGAGCAACGAGCACCACAATTGAACCCTCTCTATCACCACGGCTGACGAGAAGCTTGTCCACAGCTCGTCCACTCTTTAAAAGCTCACGAACTGCATTTCTGCCAATAACAAGACCACCAAGTTCCTCTTCGGTCATCTGCACAGGTTCCTTATAATATTGCTTTTTATTGTTAGAATTAAAATTTTCGTTACGGTGGGGACGATTACCCTCTTTTTTACCGTAATTCTTTCCTTTATTGTTGTTCTTATAGTTATTTTCTCTCATTTTTAGTCCCTTTCTTAAAAAAGAGTAAACTTATCAATCATACTACATTATAACATATATTCCCGAATTTGTGTAGTCCTTTTTTCACATTATTTTAACTTTTTTATCGACTTTTTTCGAAATAATGCGATATATGTATGTAATATGTCAAAAGCTATAGTTTTTATTTAAATTTGAACAACAAAAAAGGCGAGGAAAATTCCTCGCCATTGTTTTATTTGCTGCCGTCCCCTGCACAATAGACAACTGCTTCTTCAATTACATCATTACCAGCACCTATTTCCACCGATCTCCACGATGCGCTTGTGCCGTGATATGTTACTTTTTTAATAGAAGTACATTTATAGAACGCCATATTAGCAATCTCTGTTACGTCACGCGAGATAACAACAAAATTATCTGTTTTGCCCGCAGGATATGCAATCAAACGGCTTCCTTCCTTGTTATAAAGAATTCCAGATGCTGATGAATAATTTGGATTGTCTATTTCTACCTCAATTTCTTCAAGATATTTGCATCCTGCAAACGCGTAATTTCCTATTTCCTTAACTGTGGCAGGAATTGTTATATTTCTTATTGTTGAGCCATAAAAAGCGTAAGTTCCAATGGTTTTTATTGTTTCAGATAGCTCAATTCCTTTTATTTTATTGCAGTTTTTAAAGGCATTGTCTGCTATTTCAACCACGATATCCCCATCGGGACTCATAGTAGGAACAATGATAAAAGTATCTGTACAATCGCCTATTCCATCAAGCGCGCAAGTTCCATCTCCATTGCTAACAAATGAAAGTCCTTCACTTGATGGATCGGGTGTTGGATTGTCATCGGGGTTGTTGGAATTTTGTTGATTTCCGTTGTTGCCCGAATTATTTGGAGGATTGTCATTCGTCGTTGTTGAGGTGGTCGTCATTGTGTCGTCATCTTTGAACACGGGCACGGAATTTTCATCTGAAAGATTCATAGCCACAACAATAAGCATTGCTAAAATTGCTACGAGCAAAATAGGTAATGCTATGGTCAGCGCCTTCATAATTTTTGCTTTGATTTCTTGTCTGTTCATAATTTTTCCTTCCTTTATGAAATTTGGTGATTTCATTATATATTTCCATATTTTTCCTGTCAATCAAAACTCATCGTGCAAAATTGACCTCAAAACCATATAAAATTAAAAAAAAGACGGTATTTTCATCTTTGTTTATCGAAACAAAAATAAATAAGCCGTTTTATTTCATATTTTGCGACCGAATTTTTCATTGATTTTTGCATATTTCTGTGGTAGAATGGATATATATTTAGATTTGGAGAAAATTATGGAAATCACAAAAAGAATTATCGCCATCGGTGGTGGTGAAATAAGAAGCAAAGAAACACTTGAAATTGATAGATATATAGCAAATCTTGCAAGAGAGCGTGCAGGTGAGAAGCGTCCATATGGGCTCTTTATCGGAACTGCAAGCCACGATAGTATGCCCTATTTTAATAGTTTTAGAAAAACATACACATCGGTTTTTGATATAAAGGCTGACGTAGCTCTCACAGTTTACGGCGAGATGGATTTAGAAAAAATCAAAGGTAAATTTGAAAAAGCAGATTTCATCTATGTCGGTGGTGGTGATACACTCTATATGCTTGGAAAATGGCAAGAATTCGGTCTGCTTGACCTTATTAAAGATGCATATGAACGCGGTGTTATCATTTGTGGTCTTTCGGCAGGTGCAATTTGTTGGTTTGAGGATATTTACACAGATTCAGAGCTCATAGAACGTGAGGGCGCATATTCAATGCAAAAGGGACTTGGCTGGCTAAATGGCAGAATTTCTCCTCACTACAACGAGCGCGTCTTGGATTTTGATAAGGTTATGCTCTCTCTCGGCAAAGGAGCAAACGCCTATGCTTTGGAAAACCTCTCTGCCCTCGAATTTGTCAATGGTGAGCTTACTCACTCGATAAATTGCGGAGGAAAATCTTATTTTATTGAAAACGATGGTGAAAAATTAATTAAAAATATAATTTAAATCACGAAAAATTATATACAAATGCTTGACAACTTTGTTT
Source organism: Eubacteriales bacterium (assembly GCA_045651165.1). Classification (GTDB taxonomy): domain Bacteria; phylum Bacillota; class Clostridia; order Oscillospirales; family CAG-272; genus RGIG4608. The sequence continues at coordinate 10,098 of JAZRRX010000001.1, read as the reverse complement.
TTTTATGGTAATCTTAATTTGTAAATACATTAATGGAGGTATTTTATGAAAAAATTGAACAAAAGATTGATATCTAGAATTTGTCTTCTTGTTTTGATGATCTCTGTGTTGACATTCTTCACAGGATGCGCATTCTCATCTTCAAATATTAACTTGGGCGTTTCTCAGCTCGGTGCTGGTATCAGAATGGTATTCGATAGCATCGTTAACGGTCTTGTTATGGCTGTGGTTGGCTTCTTTGAAGGCATTTGGCAGTTGATCGTAGGTCTCTTCAATCTCATTATCGGCGGAGTTGCCTGGGTTGTTGAAGCCATTGTTGGATTATTTTAATTGAATATTTAATGCCCCAAGCGACCGCTTGGGGCATTTTTGTATTTATATAAAAACGAGAGGCATTTTGCCTCTCGTTTTTAATATTTATTTATCACTTAAAACTGCTTTCAAAACTTCAAAAAGTCGAGCGCAAGAATCAAGTTCAAGTGCTTCATCGGGTGTGTGAATATTTCTCATATTAGGACCTACCGAAATAATGTCCATTTCGGGAATGCGAGATTTGATAATTCCACATTCAAGACCGGCATGGATAACTACTGTATGCACATCCTTACCCATAATCTCTTTAAACTTTTTGATATAACTATCACGAAGATCACTTTCGGGAAGGAAATCCCAACCTGGATATCTACCCGTATGGCGCACGTTAGCACCAAGCTCACCCACAAGAGCATCAACTTCTGCGATTGAAAGGTCAATCTGTTCTTCTTTGGATGAACGAGAAGAATAAGTAATATACGCGCCTTCTTTGTTAACCTCAATAACACCAAGATTTCTTGAAAATTCAACAAGTCCCTCAAGGTGAGCACTCATTGAAAGAACGCCAATCTTAAGTCCTGCAATAAGAGAGAGCATTTTATTACCCTCAACAAGAGTTTCAACATTTTCAACATCATTTTCAACAGAAACAGAAATCTTAAGACCCGCATCTGCTTCCGTCAATGTTTCTCTTATTGTTTCATCAAGCTTTTCGATGGTAGCTATTGCCTTTGCGGAATCTTCAACTACAAATTTGGCTTCGCACATACGAGGAATAGCATTGTCCTTTTCACCACCAACGAGTGAAATAAGTGCCAATCCCTGCTCTTTCGCAATTTCATTTAACATATTTACTGTCATAAGAATTGCATTTGCACGTCCACAGTTGATTTCAACACCACTATGACCTCCAAAAAGTCCGTCAATTGTGAGAGTGATAAGATCACCGTTTGATGTTTCAAGTGTGGGTACAAAGTCAATTTTACTTCTAACACCACCTGCACATCCTGCACAAACTTCACCCTCACTCTCAGAGTCAAGGTTTATCATCTTATGAGCCGTAATCACAGAATAATCAAAGCTCTCAGCACCGCCAAGTCCAGTTTCTTCTTCAACAGTGAAAAGACATTCAAGTGTGGGGTGATTTTCTATCTCTCCGTCCAGAAGCGCAAGCATAAAAGCAACCGCAATTCCGTCATCACCGCCAAGAGTAGTACCACGAGCGCGCAACCAACCGTCTTCAACATAAAGGTCAAGCGCATCGCGTTCAAAGTCGTGAGATGATGTGGTGAGCTTTGCACACACCATATCAGTATGACCTTGAAGAAGATAAGCTTTTGCATTTTCATAGCCAACAGTAGCATTTTTTCTAATAAAAACGTTGTTTTTGGCATCTCTTATGCAAAAAAGTCCTCTTTCCTTTGCAAAATTTTCAATATATTTTGCAACTGCTTCTTCGTTTCCTGAGCCGTGAGGAATTTTGCAAAGCTCCTCAAAATAGGCAAGCACCTTCTCAGGCTTATATCCTTTTGTAACTATTTGTTCTGCCATAATATATCTCCCTTATAAAAATCACGAAGAAATCTACTTCGTGATTTTTTATATTAATTAATTGTTTCCAAAACTGCCGAGAAATCCGAGAGCGCCCCCCTCAAGATTTTCGAGTGATTTTCCCGTGCCAAGTGCAACACAAGAAACGGGATCATTTGCAATACGAGTAGGAACACCCGTTGTTTTTTCAATCAACTTATCAAGTCCTGTGAGTTTTGAACCACCACCTGTAAGAACTATGCCATGTCTGTAAATGTCGGCAAGAAGCTCGGGTGGAGTTCTCTCAATCACAAGACAAATAGTATCAATGATTGCAGTCAAGGGTTCCATAAGAGCATCAAGTGTTTCGTTTGCATGGAACGTAACCACTTTAGGCAATCCCTTAACAAGACATCTGCCCTTAACACTCATCTCAATTTGTTTCTTTGTGGGAACGTCAAAAACTTTTCCGACCTTTATCTTAATTTCTTCAGCCGTACGTTCACCAATAAGCACCTTGTGACGCTTTCTCATATAGGACATTATCGCCTCGTCAAGTTCGTTGCCTGCAATTCTTATTGACTCAGAAACTACCACGCCACCATATGAAATAACGGCAATATCGGTAGTTCCACCACCAATATCAACAACCATATGTCCCGTTGAGCCGTTTATATCAATTCCCGCGCCCATTGCTGCTGCCATTGGTTCTTCAATAAGCAAAGTTTGACGCGCACCCGCTTGATTTGTGGCATTTATAACAGTCATTTCCTCTGCCTCATTAATTCCCGAAGGAACACAAATCATAACTCGAGGACGAATGAGCGTCGGGCCACAAGCGTGCGAAATGAAATAGCGTAGCATTTTTAGTGTAACACTATATTGGCTTATAACACCATCCTTAAGGGGACGGATAATTGAAATGTTTTCTGGAGCGCGACCAAGCATTTGTTGTGCCTCTCTGCCAATACGAACAATTTTGTTAGTATCGTTATCAATAGCCACAACACTCGGCTCACGAAGAACAATTCCTTTATCCTTGACATAGACGAGAACGGTACTTGTTCCAAGGTCAATGCCAATATCAGTTGTTATAAAATTTTTCTTTGACATTCCGTTCCCTCCTTTCAAGCATATTACGCCAATATAATTATTATATCATATAGCCCAAAACAAATCAATGTTTTTAATCTTATTTTTTATTTATTTTTTCGGTGTATCCAAGACATATACCCATTACGGCATAAGCTCCTAAAGAATAAGCGATTCTTGCGCAGGATGCCATTGATGAGCCCGTTGTAACAATATCGTCAACGAGTATCACAGTTTTATCCTTTAACTTATCTGCGACATTTCGTGGTTTATAAGCAGAACTCATATTCAATCTGCGCTCATAAACATTCAATTTTTTCTGTTCCTCACTTCGTAATTTTCTATCAAAGCAATGAACAAATTCAATTCCTGTTGCTTTTGAGAGTGATTTTGCAAGTCGCAAACTTTGATCAAATCCGTCCTTTGCCTTATTTTTGTGAGAACGAGGCAAAAATGTGATAATGCAATCATTTGGCAGAAGAGATGATGCTCGCATCTCTGCGATAAGTGGTTTTCTCATCTGCTCTGCAACAAAATCAAAGCTAACCTTATAATCACTGTGCTTTATTGAATAAACAAAATTTCTTATTGGCAAATTTTCGTCATTAGCACGATAAGAAATCAGTTTTAAAAGTGCAGTACACTGTGCCTTTTGCATATTTTGAGGCATACAACGGCAGAACTCCATCGAAAGACCACAAATTCCACACTCCCTACCCTTCTCGTTTTCATAATGTAAACGACAAGTCGGACAAAGAGGATCAATCTGTTTTTCTGTCAATGAAATATCAAGCATTTCGTTGCAATTTGCACATTTGGGTGGGAACAAAAGATTTATAATCACATTATTTATCTTCATTTCTGCCACCTAAAAGTCGAGCAAGTCCTGTATATCTTAAGGATTGCTTGTTATTTTCAACCATAGTTTTCACTATACTCTCATCACCAACTATAATCACCATGTTTTGCGCTCTTGTAACTGCCGTATAAAGCATATTTCTTGTCAAAAGCATCTCAGGAGCGCGATAAGCAGGGATAATAACTATTGGATATTCACTACCCTGGCTCTTATGCACAGTTATCGCATATGCATGTTCGAGTTCCTCAAGATATGAAAAATCATATTGAACGCTTCTATCGTCAAAAACTATCTCCATTGACTGATTTTTGTGGTCGATATCATAAATAAATCCGATATCTCCATTAAAAATGCCGTTGCCAACAGTTCCGTCATTCTTTTCCCAAGAAATATCATAGTTATTCTTTGTCTGCATCACTCGGTCACCTTGACGGAAGATAACCTGCCTATATTTATACTCTTTTTTGCCAAATTGCTCGGGATTAAGCATTTTTTGAAGCAAAACATTAAGATTTTCAGTTCCCGCTTCACCCTTGTGTGAGGGAGAAATCACCTGCATATTAGCCGTCATTTTAACTCCGTACGCCTTTGGCAAACGATTTTTGCAAAGGTCCGCAACAGTATTTGCAATGTCGGTGTTATTTTTGCGCGCAAGGAAAAAGAAATCCTTGTTTTTCACTGACAAATCAGGCATATCCCCATTATTTATTGCGTGAGCGTTAGTTACAATCAAGCTTTCACTTGCTTGTCTAAATATTTCATTTAATTTGATAGTGGCAAATCGACCACCATCAATAATATCTCTTAACACATTGCCTGCTCCAACCGAGGGCAACTGATCACTATCACCTATAAGTATCAAACGTGCACCTGGCTTTATTGCCTTTAAAAGCGAACACATAAGATTTTGGTCAACCATTGACGCCTCGTCAACGATTATAACCTCTTCTTCAAGCAAATTGTCTTCATTTCGATTAAATTTGCCATAAATACTATCCGAAAAATCCATTTCAAGAAGACGATGAATGGTCTTTGCCTCACGACTTGTCGCCTCACTCATTCTATTTGCAGCTCGTCCCGTTGGTGCAGCAAGAGCTACATCAAAGCCCATACTGTCAAATATTTCAATTAGCGCACGAACAACGGTGGTTTTACCAGTTCCTGGTCCACCCGTAAGAATCATAACACCCGATTCAAGAGATGATTTGATCGCCTTTTTCTGAAGAGGAGCATAGGAAATACCACTTTTGCTCTCCTCTTTAAGAATAAAAGCATTCATATCTCTTACATCAACCGATGCACAAACCTTATCGATCATATCGAGTTTGCGCGCGATGTACTTCTCTGCTTCATAGCTTTCTCTTTCGTAAACATACTTTGTACCATCATAGGTAACAGCACGAAGTTTATCTTGCTGATAAAGAACTGAAAGAGCTATATTTATATGCTCTTTTTCTACTTCAAGAAGATTTGCTCCTTCAGAAATGACCTCTCCCTCAGGCAAGCAAACGTGTCCGTTATGCGATATGCGATATTTCATCATATATACAAGACCTGAGCAAATTCTATCAATGCCATCTCTATCAAAACCGAGTGAACGAGCCATATTATCAGCCTTTTCAAAGCCAATACCATCAATTTCTTCACAGAGAATATACGGATTCATCTTCGCCATATCAACGGATTTCGAACCCCATCTCTTGTATATTTTCATTGTGAGCGTAGCACCGAAATAATCACGGAAGAACATCATTGTGCTTCTCATTCCCGCGCTCTTTTGAAAATTTTCACCTATTTCAAGCGCTTTTTTCGTACTTATTCCTTGAATTTGAGAAAGCCATTCGGGGTGATTTTCAATGACGTCAAAAGTATCCTCACCATAAAGATCAACTATCTTTTGCGCAGTCTTAGGGCCTATTCCCTTAATAGCACCTGATGCCAGATATCTCAATATTGAAACAGCATCAGCAGGCATTACCTTTTCATAAGAAGAAACTGAAAACTGTCTGCCATATTTGGGATTATGCACCCATTTGCCGTAAACTTTTAAGTTTTCGCCCTCTCCAACATAGGGCATAATACCGACTGCAGTTACAATTTCGCCCTTCCCAACAACCATTTCAAGAATGGTATATCCATTTTCTTCGTTAGAATAAATTATATATTCAATAGAGCCTTCAAGAATTTCAATTTCACTCTTTTCAATGTTGTCTGCATATTTTTCCATCAATATTATCCCCCTTTCTTCTAAATTAACCTCAAATGTATAGCATTTGAGGTCATTATAAATCAATTTATTATTTCAAAAGCTCCGCTTTAAGTACGGGTGCAAGATCTCTTGCTTCCCAAGGAGCATTGATATCTTCACGTCCCATATGTCCATAAGCCGCAGTTGCGCTATAAATTGGACGGCGAAGTCCGAATCTATCAATGATAGCAGCAGGACGAAGATCAACATTTCTCTGAACTGCTTCAGAAATAAGTGCCTCATCAACAACACCTGTGCCAAATGTATCAATCATAACTGATACGGGCTTTGCAATACCGATAGCGTATGCCAACTGAACTTCACACTTTTTAGCAAGTCCTGCAGCAACGATATTCTTTGCAATATATCTTGTTGCATAGCAAGCGGAACGGTCAACTTTAGTCGGATCTTTACCAGAAAAAGCACCGCCACCGTGACGAGAATAACCGCCGTATGTATCAACGATAATCTTTCTACCTGTAAGACCACTATCCCCTGCAGGACCACCTACTACGAAACGGCCCGTGGGGTTAACGTAAATCTTTGTTTCTGCATCCATAAGGTTTGCAGGAATAATAGGATTAATTACGTTATTAATAAGGTCTTCTCTAATCTGCTCAAGAGTTACAGAATCAGAGTGCTGTGTTGAGATAACTACTGTGTCAACTCTTACAGGAACGTCATCATGATATTCAACTGTAACCTGTGTCTTACCATCGGGACGAAGGTAATCAAGTGTATGATTCTTTCTAACATTTGTGAGCTGAATAGCGAGCTTGTGAGCAAGTGAAATGGGAAGCGGCATAAGCTCGGGAGTTTCATCACAAGCGTAGCCAAACATAAGACCCTGGTCGCCTGCGCCTGTGTCATATTTGTCCTCAATTTCACCATTCTTTGCCTCAAGAGATTTGTCAACGCCGAGAGCAATGTCGGGTGACTGCTCGTGAACGGAACTAAGCACTGCGCAAGAATCACAGTCAAAGCCGTATTTTGCTCTGTCATAGCCAATTTCACGAACTGTTTCACGAACTATCTTCTGATAGTCAATAACTGCCTTTGTTGTAATTTCACCCATAATCATTACAAGACCTGTTGTGCAACAAGTTTCACAAGCTACACGGCTATAAGGGTCTTGTTCAAGAAGTGCATCAAGCACTGCATCAGAAATCTTGTCACAGATTTTGTCGGGATGTCCTTCAGTAACGGACTCGGAAGTAAATAATACTTTCTTCATTTTAAAATTCCTTTCATTTTCATACCAAAATCACTACAAACCGAAAAAACAAGCAATAAAAAAACCTCGGCGCGCCGAGGAGTGATAACAAACATCTCATCTCTCGGGAATTAGCACCTTGCCTTTATCTCCAAGGTAGGTTGCTGTGGTTTCATAGGGCACGTCCCTCCGCCACTCTGGATAAGTCATATATGATTTTGGCATATATTTTTAATTTTTTAACCGTATTATTATAACATAATATATCTATAATTGCAATAGGTTTTTTCAAAAAATAATGACTTTTTTCGTCAAAAAACCACCCTCTCGGGTGGTTTTAGAGATAATTTTTATACTAACCAAGCTAAAAATCCAATGCCTCCGTATACAATGAGCGTTACTATTGTTCCAGCCAATAAAACACCCAAAATAGCAGAGAGCATCGCCTTCCATGGCTTCATTCCTATAACTGCAGCAACAAGAGATCCTGTCCACGCACCCGTTACAGGAAGAGGAATTGCTATGAACAAACAAAGTCCCCAAAATGAATATTTTTCAATTCTATCGCGCTTTTTTTCAACTTTTGTAAGTAAAAAATTAGCAAATTTATTAAAAAACTTCACCTTCGATTTTGCCATCCACTTGATGACTACATTTATAAGCAAAAGAATGAACGGAACTGGCAAAAGATTGCCCACAACCGATATTAAATATGCTTGCCACCAAGGTAATCCAAGACCGAAAGCCAGAGGAATTGCTCCACGAAGCTCGATTATAGGAAGCATTGAGCAAAAAAATACACACAGTTCTTTTCCAACTATTTCAAGAAAAAATTTGCTTATTATTTCTCCCATTTTTGCCTCCTTAACTTACTAATAATATGTATTTATATATTTATTTTATTAATTATCAAATTTAAACGATTTTTCCTCCAAGAACGAAGAAAAGAATCAAAAATGCGCATATTACAATTATCGCACTGATCATAGTTACCACAAGAGAACGAGTTTTTATGGCTGTTTTTTCTTCAGAAGTAGGCGCATTTACAGACACTTTTGATTTTGCAAGTCCCATTCTCTTAAGAATCTTAGAAATTGGCTTGTAAATAAGCATCGCAATACTTGCATTAAGTATAGTTTTTACAAGATTAAACGGAAAGATTACCTTTGGTATCAAATTGATAACCGCTTCTTGTGATACTCCCATATAATATGGTGTTATAAAGAGATTAGCTACAAGCATTACCGCAACTGTTGCACAAGCTGCAGTTACAAGTCCTGTTACTGCTCCCCAAATTGTCTTTCTGTATCTGTAAATCAAAGTTGACACTCCAACAAATGTAACAGAGCTCAAAAGATTCATTATAAGTCCATAAACCCCCGTATCGGAATACAAAAATTCGATAAATGGAACAACAATCGCGCAGAAAAGACCTGCCAAAGGTCCAAAGAACATACCACATATAGTCGAAATTGTATCCTTAAAATCAAGTGTTAAGAACATTACTTTTATTGGTAAAATGATTGATACAATAAATGCCATTGCGCAAAATAAGGCAATTATCGTCAATCTTTTTATTTTTTGTGAATTGTTTGTTGTACTTTTCATAAGTATTCTCCTTCTTAAATTATGTTATTTAAGAGGAAAGATAAAAAAATCCGACTTTACACAAGTCGGGGACAAGGATAGACCTATGCCTATCCGTTATTTTATCTTTTCTCATCCGGACTTTACCGTCGGTTTGGGAGTTTCACCCAATCGGCTCCTGACTTGCAAGAGTTCACAGACTTTACTGTCGGTATGGAATTTCACCAATCCCCAAAGATATTTTATTATTTTAAAAAAGTTGGGCTGCTGCACTAATGCAGCAGCCCTCATTTTTAAATATTTATTCTAAATAATTATAAATTATTCAAGAATTTCAGATACAACGCCAGAACCTACTGTTCTACCACCTTCACGGATAGCGAAACGAAGACCGTTTTCACAAGCGATAGGTGTGATGAGTTCAACTGTCATATCTACGTTGTCACCAGGACGGCACATTTCAACGCCTGCGGGAAGCTGAATTGTACCTGTAACGTCTGTTGTTCTGAAGTAGAACTGAGGTCTGTAACCTGCGAAGAAGGGCTTAGAACGGCCACCTTCTTTTTCTGTAAGAACGTATACGTGACCTACGAACTTTGTGTGGGGGTGTACGGAACCGGGTTTAGCAAGAACCTGACCTCTTTCGATTTCGTCCTTAGCGATACCACGAAGAAGTGCACCGATGTTGTCAGCTGCTTCAGCCTGAGGAAGAAGCTTGTGGAACATTTCAACACCTGTAACTGTTGTGCTTCTCTTTTCGTCGGAAAGACCAACTACTTCAACAACGTCACCAACTTTTACTGTACCTCTTTCTACTCTACCTGTAGCAACTGTACCACGACCGGAGATAGAGAATACGTCTTCTACGGGCATAAGGAATGCAAGGTCAGCCTGACGTTCAGGAGTAGGAATATAAGAGTCAACTGCAGCCATGAGTTCAAGGATGCAAGCGAATTCAGGAGCGCTGAGGTCGTTGTTAGAAGATTCAAGAGCGTTACGAGCAGAACCACGAACTACGGGAATATCGTCGCCGGGGAAGTCGTAAGAAGAAAGGAGATCTCTGATTTCCATTTCTACAAGGTCAAGAAGTTCATCGTCATCAACAAGGTCTGTCTTGTTCATGAATACTACAAGTGCGGGAACGCCTACCTGACGAGCAAGAAGTACGTGTTCTCTTGTCTGTGCAAGAGGGCCGTCTGTACCTGCAACAACGAGGATAGCGCCGTCCATCTGAGCAGCACCTGTGATCATGTTCTT